>DAOURK010000160.1 GCA_030625085.1 Pseudomonadota bacterium | reverse complement strand
CATTCTTTACTGAAAAACAGGTTGCGATGCTGAATTTATCTCTCATTTATGTTTTTTTGACTGAAATTGTATATTACGTTGCTGATAATTACGTTGATAAAAAATTTATCCTTTTAAACTACATTGTATCGGGAATTTCTGAATACTATATATTGCTTCAGTGAATATTTTGCCAAGGTTCATTGGAATGTGGAATGAAGGGATAATGAGAATTCCTGCAGGCAAGTCAGTCTTTTTGACAAACCTCATTCCCCTTGGTATTCTTAAAAATATAAATTTACTGGTTGATAATTTTGCCATAATTTTTGCTGGAAATCTATGACCTATATATAAGGGGTAGTAGATATATGCTGATAAAAGAAAAATCAGGAGTTGAAACCGCTATATCATTGAATTTAGCCCAACCTGGATTGGGGCAAGCCTATAATCAGCTAATCCAAGAACTTCCTATTATTAATGGAGAAAAAGTTTTGACCCTTGATCGTGGTACAAGTGAAGCAACCAGGGGAATTATGGCAAGAAACCGAGATGGTCACCTCTATGTGCTCTTGGGACTAACTGATAATGAAGAAGAAGATGAAGAAATGAGTGGCTGGACTACTGCAGACAATTTGAGCTTTTTATATTCTCCTTTGACAAATTTACCGATACCTGATGCTTTTTTGGACCGGGTAGTGGGTGTTTATTCAGCTACGTTATTTAAATTTAAAAAAGTTATTATCAAAGAAGTCTGCCGGGTCTTAAAATCAGGAGGAATATTTAACGTATTGTATTTTGATCAGAAAGAAAAGGTCAATGCCTATTATTTTGAGATTAAAAAAGAGGATTATTTAAAAAGTCAGGGGTAAAAACGAGCCGGTGTAGATTATCAGAAAATACCCTGTCCAAAAGAGGGGACAGATTTTAAATCTGTCCCCTCTTTTGTTTTTTGAATATTATTTAGCTGTTTTTAAATATTCTTCCAGCCTATCCATGCCTTCGGCAATATTTTCAAGAGAATTGGCATAAGAAAAACGAACATACCCTTCGGCATTTTTACCAAAATTAATCCCAGGGGTAATGGCAACGCCTGTTTTTTCAAGGACTTTTAAACAAAAATCGAAAGAATTATCCCGACTTTTTTTCAAGTCTGGCGGCTTTTTCCATTATCGTCCATGACGAGGAATGGAGTTATGGGCTTTACTCTTTTTGAGATAAGGTTATTTTTATAAGGAAACATATGGATTTTCTATCACCAAAAACGTATACTTATGAATTTGATTTGCGAATAAAACCTAACAAAAATGAAAACTTTAGTCAAGTAATATACAAATTCTTTTTAACGAATAATGGCGAAGATTTTTGGGTTGATTCTGGCAATAGCTCTGCTCATTTTTTGCCGATATGGTGATAAAAAGTTAGATAAATCCCAAATAGGGATAAAATAAGCGTATATCGGCAAATAAGCAGTTTTTCCCCTAAAATAAAGTATTGGTAAGAAGCAGATGATTATAAAGATTCACCCTGAAAATCCTCAACCTCGATTGATCAAGAAAGCTTCCCAGACGCTTCAGGGTGGAGGTATTGTGGTTTTTCCCACTGATACCAAATATGCTGTTGGGTGCGATATATTCAACAAAAAGGCTGTTGAAAAATTATATCAGATCCTCCATGCAGACAAAAGGAAGCTTTTTAGTGTAATCTGTACCGATTTTAGCGAGCTCAGTAAATACGCCCAAATAGATAATTTTGCTTTTAAGGTTATGCATCACCATCTTCCGGGTCCTTATACATTTATTCTTGCCGGAAGGAGGATTTTACCGAAAATTACTTTGAGCAAAAGAAAGACTATAGGACTGCGTATGCCGGACAATAAGATTTTGTTGGATTTGGGGAAAGAATATGGCGGGCCTATTTTAAGTGCCGGTATTCAGGGAAATAACCATGGAGAACATTTGGATCTTTGGGAAGTAGAAAAAAATTTGGGCCATAAGATTGATTTGATTATTGATGGGGGGCTTATTCCTGTTGCAGATTCAAGCATTATTGAATTAATCGATGATCAGGTTAACATCATTCGCGAGGGTAAGGGGGATATCGGCTGGTTTCAGTAAGGATTCACCGATAATACATACTCTGTGTCTTCAGGAAGATTGGATGCTTTGGCGGCCTGAACAGCAAGCTCATCACACCGTTCATTTTCTTCCTTGCCATCATGGCCCTTAATCCAGCGAAATTCCACTGAATGCGTGGTAGTGAGTTTCAATAATTGCTTCCACAGATCTAAATTTAAAACCGGGTCCCTTTTATTTCGTTTCCAGCCATTTGATTTCCATCGATAGATCCATCCCTTGGCCATGGTATCTACCAGATATTTTGAATCACTATAGAGAATAACCTGACATTTTTCCTTCAAGGCTTTTAAGCTAACAATGGCGGCCATAATTTCCATGCGGTTATTCGTTGTTTTCAGAAATCCACCAGACAATTCCCTGCACTCTTTTCCCCAAAGGAGGATTGCTCCATAACCGCCTGGCCCTGGATTGCCTGAGCAGGATCCGTCAGTATATATAGTTACATTTTTCATTGTTTATACCCTTTTTTTCACGCCTTGAGTATTTTACCAGCTTCCTGTGAACGAAAGCAACTTCTTATTGTTACCCGGCAATTTTCGTTGCATTGGCAAAAAATTTCCTTCGCTGGACGGTCGTCTTTTTTAAGCTGCTAAGCTCGTAAAAGCTAAATTGCCGAACTCGCTTCGCTCAGACAGCGGCAATTTTCTTCGTTTTTGCTTCACTAAGCAGCTTTACAAAAAGTCTCCCTATATCGCTTCAGGGAACATTTTGATAATGCCATTCTCATTACGAAATGGGAAGAATCGTCGGCAAAAATTTCGTTACACTTCCTTAAAATTCCACACAAAAACAAAAAGAAAGAGTAAAAGGAATCATCCTGAACATAGAGCATAATCCTGTGTGATCTTTGTGTCTTTGTGTGAGGATAAAAGAATTGTTGATTTTGGCCCCAAAGTCTATAACTTTCAGGCAAGGGCTAAAGAAATGCAAAAAAATGATCAGGTAATTTTTTTACCTGCCTGAGTCAAAATGTTTTGACTCTGTGGACCGCAATTAAAAAGCAGGTCCCAGGCGGAAAGATGAGAGATAAAATCACCCCATAATTGGGGATAAAGGGGGTGATGAAACCGAAAGTATTGGACTTTGATCCCTGCTTCGGAAAATAATTCCTCCTGAATGTATTTTTTGGCTTCGTATTGAACAAGATAGGTGGTCGCTTTGAACTTTTGGCAAATTTCAATAAGTCGTTCATTTGCCGTGGAGGTAGTTTTCAAAGGAGAGCTGAGCTTTATGGGGGAGTGGATCATAAAAGAATTTTTAAGATATTCAATGATCTGAAGATTAAGATTAAGTAACCCGGGGTCTTTCTGAGTGTAAATTTTTTCCCAGAACAGACAATGATCATTCCAGTAAGGGGTATTACCATATGCCATTTCCAGGCTGCGCAAATGTTTTGCCTGCCATTTTCCCTCATAGCAAATTTTCACTTCATTAATTTTTTGAAGTCCTTTGCCCTTTTTCCATACGGGAACAGTTATCCATAGTGTTCCTTGGTGATTTTTGAAACGATTCCTATTAATCCATGCAGTCCCTCGGGGAAATTGCGCATCATCGAGCAGGACGAGAAGATCAGAATAGACCATTTTATAGAAAAATCCCAACCAGGGGCTGAAGATCGGTTGATGGGTGGATAGTATCATGAGTATCACTTCCCTTGTAAACCCAGTATATCACTAAATAATCCTGTTTCCCAGTTTTAGTTTACAAGGATTTTTCGAAAAATTTTTCGATTTAGGCCTACCGACTATACTAAGATAATCTATGTATTTATCATTATGAACGGCAAAGGGCCAAAGATTACGTAACGTACCATTATCG
Organism: Pseudomonadota bacterium; assembly: GCA_030625085.1. Lineage (GTDB taxonomy): Bacteria > SZUA-182 > SZUA-182 > DTGQ01 > DTGQ01 > DAOURK01. The sequence continues at coordinate 7,092 of DAOURK010000160.1, read as the reverse complement.
TAGCCTTTTTGGATTATAAGTTATCTCGCCAAAGCGTAATAGAGATGAAGTGATTTGAGATAAGGGTCGGCTTATCTTTTGATAACATTACGTTAATTTTTTTTTTGCAGTAACTGGAGGATTGTTTGACAAAAGGAGCTTAAGGTGTCATCACGGCCACCCATAACATGCACTGTATCGCCAGGATGTATCTCTTTTATTAATGGACTGAGAATGGCTTCTTTGTTTTTCCCATATCGAGCATCTCGCCCACCTGCGCGAATAGCCTTAACCAGATCTTGTGAGGAAATGCCTTGTTTGGTAGTACCTCCCACATAATAGATCTCAGGGATGAAAAGCACGTCATCCTTTGCCATGCCGCAAATCAGCGAGTCAATTAATTCCTTTTTTAAAAATCGGGTAGGGGCAAAGCCGTGGGGTTGAAAAACAAGGATGCGCCGGCAGTTCAATAGGGAAGATGTTTTAAGCGAGGCGGTGATTTTTTCGGGATTATGGGCAAAATCATTGATCACACAGGTTTCCAGCACTTTGCCGACGAGTTCAAATCTGCGGCTTATTCCCTCAAAGGTCGCCAAGGCCTCTTGTATGTCCTCAAGGGCTATTTCTTTTTGAATGGCAACAGCTATGGCGGCCAGGGCATTGTAAATATTATAAAGACCTGGTACCCGGAGAGTGAATTGCCTGCCCTGAAATTCGAAGGCGCTGTCAAATGGGTTTAGCTGAAGAACACGGGCTTTAACGTGCGAGTCCTTTTCTAAGGAAAAGGTCACGGTGCGGGATGGATTGAGATCCAGGGAACAAACATGGGGACAGTCAGCATTAACTATTACTTTTTCCTTTGTTTGGTCGGCAAAGGCCTTAAAAAGGCTCAAAAGCTCGGGAATATTTTTGTGATCTTTGGAAATGCTATTGATAATGGAAAGGGCAGGGCGGTAATTGATTATTGAACCGTCACTTTCGTCGCTTTCAATTACTATAACATTTGATGACCCAACATATACGTTATTTGGGCGGTTATTCAACGGAAAGTTTTTCATCATGCCGCCATTGACAATAACAGGGTCCTGCCCTGCTTGAGACAATATATGACCAATCATACCGGTAATGGTGCTTTTGCCGCTGGTTCCAGCAACGGCAATTCCGTAACGTTCATTGAACAAGTGCGCTAATAGGGCAGCTCGTTTGCAGACAGGAATATGCAATTTGCGCGCTTTGATAAAATCCGGAACATTTTCTTCAATAGCAGTAGAGATTACCAGCATAGTTGTTTTAGGCTTAATTCCGCTGCTGTTCTGGGGAAAGAGGTGAATGCCCTGTGAGGAGAGCAAATCGAAGATGGGAAGATGTACTCCAAGATCGAGGTTTCGGTCAGAGCCGGTGACTTGATTTCCCATGGCGGCTAGAAGTTGGGCTAAGGCGCTCATGCCGCTCCCGCCTATACCAACAAAATGATATAATGCCATCTACCTTTCCTTTATGATTCTCTAACCCGGATAAGCCGGAGCCAAAAAGGTTTTGAATTTTTCTATCATAAAGATCACGAAATTCAGAACTGGGTGCCTATAGAATTTCAAAAAATAGTTTCAAAATTGATATTTATAGATTTTTAGGTATTATGTTTCATACAGGTGCGTAAGGCTTTGGCCCTGCATTTTGGCAGGGCTAAAGCCCTGCGCTACTTTTATCTAAATACTGATTAAGAAATGATTTTTCTGAAACTCTATAATTTATTGAATTGGAGCGTAAATATTCTTGTATTTTATCAAAAGCAGCATTTTCGTCAAAGGCTGAGATGTGGACAACCTTTTTGCCCAGGGCCCCCCAAATTTTCGGATCGGTTGTTTTATAAAGAGCTATGGTTGGTGTGCCCAGGATTCCGGAAAGATGACTTACCCCGGAATCATTCCCAATATAAAGAGCAGCACCGGCTAGTAAATTGGCCAATGCCTCAACGTTTTGCGGATATTTAATCGACCCTTTGGTAAATTTTTCGGTTGAGAGGTCCTCTTCGGCCGGTCCAAAAATGAAATGAATTTTTGAGTAGCCAAATTGCTGCAATGCATCAGCCACATCTTGATAAAATTGCGGCGAATAGTTTTTGGCTGGGCTCCCGCTTCCAGGGTGAATCAGGGCATAATTGCCTTTTTTTACCTGAAGAGAAAAACAAAGAGAAAAGGGAGGGGGAGCAATAATGGGGAAATGAGCTTGAACTGCTAAACAGTGATAGAGAGCAATATGTAATTTTTTATCAGCTTTTTTATCTATTCGTAAAGGCGGTATTGTTCGGTATGAAGGTTTTGCCGGAAAGGGTTTAATAAGGACAACAGGCAAGGAAGCGGATTTTTGTAAAAGGCCGGCTGCCTCCTTTCCCTGAGAAAGCCATAGTATAGCGCCTTGTGGTGAGCCAATTTCAGGAGGGATGCTTTTACCCGAGAAAAAATCAAGCATTTCGACTGATTCCATAGGAAGGCAGGAATCCAATAGACCTAACCTAATTGCCAGGCGCATATATTCGGGTCGCCCAAGACCTAAAAATTGATATTGGGGTAGAATTTTTTTTAAAGCATGGAGGGTTGGCCAGGTGAGGATAAAATCACCAAGGGCTCCACGGTGGCAAATTAAAAATGAGGAGGAATCAGAAGGCATATTTTTCTATGATCCTCTGTGTTGATTGTACTTTCACGCCCAGAAAATTCAGATAAAAATACCCGTAACATTCCAGTTGATAAAAGAAAATACCTGGACAGGGGTGACTCGAGCCAGGATTATCATAAGTAAAGAACAGACAATAGCTGCAATTGTTCTTTTTCTAGGGAAAATGATAAAGAGGAGATAGGCTAGAATAAACAGGCTAAGAATAAGGTATTGTTTTTTCATTGGGCAGTGTATCAATTATGATTTTTGGACTAAGGCGAGCATTTCTTTGATGGCTTGCTCTAATCCAACAAAGACTGCCCTGGCGATGATGTTATGTCCGATATTTAATTCTTCAATTTCTTCGATGGCCAAAATAGGGGTCACATTTCTGTAGGTCAAATCATGGCCGGCATTAACTCCCATGGTAAATTTTTTGGCGAGTTTGGCTGCTTGTTCAATTTTTTCCAGTTCCTCTTGCTGTTGTTTGGGCGTTTTAGCGGCTGCGTATAATCCTGTGTGGATTTCAATGCAATCAGCTCCAATTTTTCGAGCTTTTTTCACTTGAGCCAAATCGGGATCAATGAAAAGGCTGACCGGAATTTCTGAGATTTGGAGGGTTTGAATTTGTTGTGCCAGCAAATCTTTTTGGCCTATTACATCCAGCCCCCCTTGAGTAGTGATTTCATCTCCTTTTTCCGGCACCAGGGTTACCATATCCGGTTTAATACTTAAGGCAATCTCCATCATTTCTTGTTCGGCGCTCATTTCTAAATTGAGGCGAGTTTGTAGAATTTCTCGCAAAAGACGAAGGTCCCGGTCCTGAATATGCCGGCGGTCTTGACGCAGATGGACAGTGATACCATCGGCGCCGGCCATTTCAGCAATTACAGCGGCAGCAATGGGGTCCGGTTGAACGGCTTTTCTGGCTTGTCTGATATTAGCAATATGATCGATGTTAACTCCTAACCTGACCATGTATTTGTCTCCCTTATTAAAATCATTAAATTTAATCCGAAAATATTTCTAATGTTTTCTTACTATTGCTCCCTTACTTATTAACTGTCCTTTCCTGGAACTTTTGGTGCGACCAACATGCCCCACTCCTAGGAGGCTGTCCGACAATCCATTAACCTTGTCGTTTCGAGCGGAGCGAGAAATCTTATCGTATTAAAAATAAAAATTTTTTAGATTTCTCCCGGAGTTTACACTGAACATAGTGAATGTGGTCGAAATGACAAAAAAAGTTTTTTCAAACAGCCTTCCCCTAATCCTGTTTAATTATGTTGTTGTGGATTTAAAATGGCATCCGCCATCCGCGCCACCCGTACCATAGCTTTTACGTCATGGACACGCATTATATGAGCGCCAGCCGTGATTCCGATAGCTACGGCGGCCGCGGTCCCCTCTAATCGTTCTGCTGCCGGAAGGTCCAACACTTGTCCGATAAATGATTTTCTTGAGGGGCCTAGTAAGATTGGTTTATCTAAGGATTGAAACTCTGTCAACCGTTGGATGATTTCTAAATTATGGGCTAGTGTTTTCCCAAAACCGATTCCGGGATCTATAATGATTTGATCTTCAGAGATACCGGCCTCAAGAGCTTTATTAATGCCTTTTTTTAAATAACGAGTTATTTCAGGGATTAGGTGCTGGTACCGAGGGCTTTTTTGCATATCCCGTGGTGTTCCCTGTATATGCATTAGAATTACCGGTGCTTTGTAACAAGCAAGGACCGTGGCCATTTGTGAATCAAAGTGCAAGCCACTGATATCATTAATTATATGAATCCCTAAATCCAGAACTGTTTTGGCCACTTGAGCCTTATAGGTATCAATGGAAAGAGGAACGGGGACCTCTTCTCGCAAGCGTTTCACTACCGGGACCAGGCGCCGAATTTGTTCCTCGGCGGGTACAGGAGTTGAGCCCGGTCGGGTTGATTCAGCGCCAATATCAATAATATCAGCCCCTTCTTTGACCATTTGATGAGCTTTTTGAACAACCTGAGGAAGGTCCGTGAATTGCCCGCCATCATAAAAAGAATCCGGGCTGAGGTTCAGTATACCCATAATGTGGGTTTTTATCCCAAGGTGCATACTTCTATCATATAATTGAATGGTATATATTTTTCTTTTTTGTCCAGACGGCATCATTTTTTATGTTAATAGCAGTGAAATTTCTATCTTTTTTATGGGATTTCCCATCCAATTATTTTGTCATCCCAACTAAAGTGGGAATCTAATATGAAAATAAAAATATGAAGAACAGGGAAATATTATCCTGTTTGGGTGACTGTTTTTTTTGCGGTTGTTTTTTTTGTGCCGCTTTTTTTTGCGGTTGTTTTTTTAGAGGTTGTTTTTTTGGTGGTTGATATCTTTTTGGTCTCCTCTTCCTCCAGGGCATCACCTTTAATCAATGCCTCGATCTCTGCACCATCGAGGACTTCCTTTTCCAGGAGGGCATCGGATAAATTATTTAATTTATCAAGGTTGGTTTTTAAAATAGTCATGGCTTGATCATAATTTTCTTCGACTATTCTTTTAATCTCATCATCAATCAGAAGAGCGGTATTTTCGCTATAATCTCTATGCTGAGCAAATTCTCGACCGAGAAAAATTTGCTCTTCTTTTTTTCCAAAGGACAGAGGCCCTAGTTTATCGCTCATCCCCCATTCACACACCATTTTTCTGGCCAACTCAGTAACTCGCTCGATATCATTACCTGCTCCTGTGCTCAAGCTATTAAAGATAATTTCTTCTGCAGCTCTTCCCCCTAATAAAATGGCAATGTTTTTCATGAGAAAATCTCTTGAATAATTATGTTTTTCATCAATGGGCAACTGCTGGGTCAGGCCCATAGCTCGTCCACGTGGAATAATAGTGACTTTATGAATAGGATCTGTCCCCGGAAGCATGATAGCTACCAGCGTGTGTCCGGATTCATGATAAGCGGTTATTTTTTTCTCTTCCTCAGTGATAATTAGGCTTTTTCGCTCTCTGCCCATCATGACTTTATCTTTGGCGGTTTCAAAGTCGTCCATGAATACCTTATTTTTACCCTTACTGGCAGCCAGTAAAGCCGCTTCATTAACCAGATTAGCCAGGTCCGCACCGGAAAAACCCGGAGTCCCGCGTGAAATAACCTTTAATTCAACTTTTTTATCTGTAGGCACATTTTTGGTATGGACCTTTAAAATACCCTCTCGGCCTTTAATATCCGGACGTGAAACTATCACCTGTCGATCAAACCTTCCGGGTCTCAATAAGGCAGGGTCCAGAACGTCAGGTCTATTGGTGGCAGCGATCATAATAACCCCCTCATTTGATTCAAACCCATCCAACTCCACCAGCAATTGGTTAAGTGTCTGTTCTCGTTCGTCATGACCACCACCTAATCCTGCACCCCGATGACGGCCAACAGCATCGATTTCATCCACAAAGATTATACAAGGGGCATTTTTTTTGCCCTGTTCGAATAGATCCCTGACTCGTGAAGCCCCAACACCAACAAACATCTCAACAAAATCAGATCCGCTAATGCTGAAAAACGGCACATCGGCCTCTCCGGCGATAGCGCGAGCCAGCAATGTTTTGCCGGTCCCCGGAGGCCCCATTAATAAAACCCCTTTGGGAATTTTACCCCCTAATTTTTGAAATTTTTGCGGTTCACGTAAAAATTCGATAATTTCCTCCAGCTCTTCCCTGGCTTCATCGATTCCGGCTACATTTTCAAAGGTTATTTTATGTTTTGCATTGGACAGCATTTTAGCCTTACTTTTGCCGAAAGAAAGCGCCTTGGCTCCCCCCCCTTGCATCTGCCGCATTAAATATATCCAAATACCAATGATCAAAATGAGGGGAAACCAGGAAATGAACAGATTAGTAAACCAGGAGTTTTCTCCTAATGGCTTGGCTTCAATGCGCACCTTATTGTTTCGCATAATCTTGATTAAATCCGGATCGCTGGGGGAATAGGTCTTAAATCGGGTATTATCTTGAAGCATTCCCTGGATATTGTTTCCTTCAATGGTTACCTCAATCACATTTCCTCTTTCCACTTCAGCTATAAAATCACTGAAGACAAATTTTTTAATCTGTGATTTTGGGGCGTTGAAAAGATTAAAGAGTAATATTAACACTAATCCCATAACTAACCACAGGGCTAAATTTTTATAAAATGAATTATTCAAAACGCTCCTCCGCACTAATAATTTTATTATATATCTTTATATCGTATATTTTTATTTTTCTAATTGTGAATATCTATTCATTCATTTTAAGATTACCATAATATGTAAATTATTACAACTGTACAAAAGCCAGCAGTTCTAATTTTAACATTTTTTAAGCAATCAGGATAAGATTCCCCCAATTTTTTTGAACTATTGAGGGTGACTTTAGATAAAAATTAGATAAAGGGCTTCCTTAGGTCTGTATGAGGATGACATTTTGGAAGGTT
>DAOURK010000091.1 GCA_030625085.1 Pseudomonadota bacterium | reverse complement strand
CATTCTTTACTGAAAAACAGGTTGCGATGCTGAATTTATCTCTCATTTATGTTTTTTTGACTGAAATTGTATATTACGTTGCTGATAATTACGTTGATAAAAAATTTATCCTTTTAAACTACATTGTATCGGGAATTTCTGGAGTTGGGTCAGTCCTGATTTGGAAATTGAAGAAATCAGATTGCCCATAGGCCAGGGTATAGCAGGACGCGTTGCAGCAACCAAAGAGATTTTAAAAGTTAATGATGTGATCGGTTTTCCTCTTTTTGATTCCTCTTGGGATCAAAAAACCGGTTATCGGACGAAAAATATATTGGCTGTCCCTATGTTGGCTAGAGGCTCAGAATTGGTAGGAGTTATCGAAGCCATCAATAAAAAAGATGGAAAATTTGATGACTATGACGGGTCACTGCTAATGACTTTCGGCTCTTTAGCTGCTACAGCCATTCGAGATGTGGAGAGAATTGTGGAAAGAGAAAAATTTATCGAGAGTGTTGTTCGTTCTTTTGGTGAAACCATTGATGCACGTTCTGAGTTTACATCCGGTCATTCCCGAAAAGTAGCCGCCTATGCTCAGAATTTTGGCTCGGCTATGGGATTAAATAATAAGGATATTAAAATATTGTATTATGCTGCTCTTTTGCATGATGTAGGGAAAATTGGCATTAAAGATTCCATTCTTGAAAAACCGGGGCGATTAACTTCAGAGGAGTATCAATATATAAAAGATCATGTAGCTTATACGAGGAATATTCTTAATGCTATTGATTTTCCTGATGATCTGAAAGAAATACCGCAAATTGCCAGCTCTCACCACGAGCAAATAAATGGGGAAGGATACCCTGTCGGCCTGCAGGATCACGAGATTCATAAACTGGCCAAGATGCTTTCTATTATAGATGTTTATGAATCTTTGACTGCCCGTGATCGGCCCTATCGTAAGGCCATGGAATCCAAAGATGCCTTGGAGGTACTTCTACAAAATCGGGGAACGAGTTTTGATCCCGAATTGGTAGATGTTTTTATTGAAAAGCGTGTATATCAAACCGAATTAAGAATGCATAAAAGGGTGAATGTTGATTTAGCCATAGAATATATCTTAGATGTTGATGGACATATTAAGGGAAAAGATATTGGAAAAGGAAGGGTACATAATATTAGTCAGGGCGGTATTTTATTTTCCTCTGATATAATTTTTCCCTATAATAAATTGATAGAAGTGATTGTCTATATACCGGATGGTCGGATTAAAGCTACTGCCCAGGTAGTACGGTGTAAGGAAATCGGATCATCTGAAAGGTTTGAAATTGGATTGCGTTTTGTTGGTCTTCCCTCACAAAGTCAGGCAAAATTAAAAAAGTATCTCCAGAATTTTTCCATATAATCCTAACAAAAATCTAAATTGCTGAATTCGTAAAAAGTCTTATCAACGTGTCATTTCGAACACATTCACTACGTTCAGTATAAACTCCAGTGAGAAATCTATATTACACAACATATTGAAAAATATAAAATTTCTCCCGGAGCTCGAAATGACAAATTTGCTAAAATCGATTTTTTGCGAGATCATCTAAATTGAATTTATAAAAATGACAATTAGCTGTATTTCTCAAAATTTTATTATATTCTATCACATTGTTCAAAAAGCAATTATCAGCTATCAGGTCATCTGTACAAAAAGCAATTACTTATATGGATTAGTCTAAAATTTCCAAAACCACCCTTTTCCCTAATTTGGTGCCGGCGGCACTTAAAATAGTACGCATAGCTCTAGCCGTCTGTCCCTGTTTTCCAATTACCTTCCCCAAATCCGTCTTGGCAACTCCCAACTCCAACACTGTGGTTTTCTCACCAGCAACTTCGTTTACATGGACTTCTTCAGGACTATCAACCAGTGCTTTGGCAATATCTGTAACTAATTCCTTCATTCCCATTTTACTACCTCCGTATTAAATTAATGTGCTCAATTTGCCAGAAATATAATTAATGCGATCTTCCAATTTTAAAAATATGTAGTACTGTTTGTGCAATTATGATCGGATCATAGTTGTATCTCTTGTCCGTTGATCATGAAAAACTAAGGCCACTCCCCGTCCTTATCTGTCGCCCCCTCGTCTTCCTTTGCTGCCACCACCACCACCACCACCACCACCTCTGCTGCTGCCACCAAATCCGCCTCTGCCACCGCCGCCAAATCCGCCTCTGCCACCGCCGCCGCCAAATCCGCCTCTGCCGCCGCCAAATCCTCCTTTACCACCACTACTTTCAGTGCGAGGGCGGGCTTCATTGACGTTAAGAGTTTTTCCTTTTAGATCTTTGCCATTTAGACCATCGATTGCAGCCTGCCCTTCGGCTTTGGAGGACATCTCAACAAATCCAAATCCTTTTGATTGACCACTATACTTGTCTTTAATAACGTTGACAGATTCAATCTGCCCAAATTCTTTGAAAGACGTACGTAAGTCCTCTTCAGTGACTTCACGTGATAAATTCCCTACATAAAGCTTCATTCAAATCTCCTTTGTAATAAATTAAAAATTTGCACATCGTCATATATTATTATCAATTATTTGGTTCACGTCAAGTACAATCGTGAATCATCTTCTAGTTTTCGGTTCCTCGAACACTTGTTCAATTGCTGTTATCCCATTTTTTATTCCTTCCCAAGCGCCTTAGTCATATTAATCTCATACATTTCTTTATCGTTTGTTTTGGATGTTGGTTACTAAATATTCTTGATGGTTTCGTGAAAAGTCGAATTTATAAAAATAGTATCTAATAAAATCAAATAGTTATAATGCCTAAACCTGTTAATTTAGGACTTTTTACGAATGCATCATTCTTAATTAAAAATATTTTTGTAATGGGCATAAGATGTAAAGAGCACCTGCCGGCGAATCTTCATGACACCCTTATTTGTGCGTATCGCTTTTCTGCTTTTGGGCCACAGCCATTGTTCCATATAATTTTAACAGCTCGTTAATATCAGTAGTTTTTAAATCAATGCTCCCCTTATTTCCCTGGGGAAGAAAAATAATTTTTTTGTTTTTAAGAACTTCCCACATCTTTAGCTGTAATTTAACCAGCCCGCCTTGGCTGGCCAGCGCTTTATTCATTTCAATTATAGCTTTTGATTCATTTTCACCCTCTTTTCTAATTGCCTGGGCTATATTTAGCTTAGCCTTGTAATAGGCATCAGCATCCAATTTTGCTTCCTTCAGTTTCCCTTGCCATTCTTCTTGAATCTGGTTCACCGTGGCCTGAGCCTCTTGCAGCCATTCCTTATTCTTTTCTTCCTGGGCAGATTTGGCTTTAATCCATCTTTCCCTCTCTACCTCAGCGATCTTTTTATCCTCTATGGCCTGCCGGTAATTTGCGTCTACGAATTGAAATGTCCCTGTAGAGACCCTTTCCACAATGATGCCATATTCTGCGAGCTCTTTATTTAAAATTGTTTTTACTTCCTCAGCCTTACCCTCTTTTATTTTGGCGACATAAAATTCCTCTGTAGTTAATTCGCCGAATTTATCCCTTGGCCTTGAACGGCCAATAGTTCTTAAGATCAGGTCCCTTAATGCTTCATTAGAGACGGCTACATCTTTCAAAATATGAACAACCTTCTGAGGATCTATCCTGTATTGTATGATCAGATCAAGACGTAGTTCATTTCCTCCTCTGGTGCGAAAGGTTAAATCATCCTTGGACCTGCGATCTCCTCTGGACACATCTGCCACCATCACAATCTTTTGCAAACTCATATCATAGGTAAACCAATCATTAATCAAGGGCAAGAAAAAATATGTCGCTCCGGGAGCATATATTTTATCCTCAACTCCCGTTTTGGCAAAGATGCCTAACTTCCGCACTCGGATGCCCACCTCGGTTGTTCCGGTGGAATGTGGAACACAGCCTGTGCCTATAAGGCACATAAAAATCAGACTTATTACCCAAAGACCGGTTATCTTATTTTTTTTCTTCATTTTTCATTATCTCCCTAAGGCCCTTATTTGGTTACTAATTTTTTTAAATTAAACAGACTCATTAGATAGTTATGATCCAGGATATTCTCTTGCCTGGTGGTAATAATCAAATCAATGCCTTGAAAGGCCTCTGCCTGTTCTAAGGCTACACGAATTTCAGATCCAACGGTCATATAAGCGTCATTGTTCAGCTTTTCCTTATAAGCCTGGGAGAAAGCTACCTCTTTATCTCCATCGGAATATTTAATTCTTCGGTAACTTTCAATAGCCGCCTCTTTCTCTATTTTAAAAGCCGCGCCTTCCCTTAATTTAACATCTTTATCCGCCTCCCCCTTTTTCCTCATTTTTTCATATTCGGCTTTTTCCTTTTGAGCAGATGTCTTAGCTATATTAGTTAATTTTAATTGATCTTCTAATTTCATACCTTTTAGCTGGTTATCATATTGGGGGGAATATTTAATGTAGCGCACTAGTGTGTCTTTAATCTCAATTCCTTTCGGCTTTAATTCCTCATTAAGAATTTTTCTTAATTCTCTAGATTTGGCATAACGTAATTGGGAATCATAAAATTGCTCGGAAGAGAATTCTCCAAGTACCTTTTTGATAAACGGCTCCGCCTTGGGGATTATACCATTATCCCAAATAAGGTCTATCGGTCCTAAGGTGGAGATTGCCAAATAAGGATCATAGATTCTAAAAAGGATCGATACATCGGCATATACGTAAAAGCCATCACTTGTTTCAATCCTTACAGCAGGCTCCCTGCGAGTCTCGGTTCTTAAAGAAGAATATCTGTCCCTATCATTTGTGATATCAAGCAGTAGTAACCCTCTGGGGAGCTTGTGCATTATTTCAAAACCAAGAGGCGCCAGCAGATGAAGGCCCGGGCCATAAAATTTTTTATGAAGGCCCCTTTTGCTCAGAACAGGTACCTTTACCTCCTTAATCCCCCATTCATAAGGCTTAATATATACAGTAAGGCTGTTATAAACAATCCATAAAAAAAGAAAAGCAATTATTGTGATGATGACATATTTTCCTTTTCCGGCAATGAATTTTTCAAACATCTCACCAATATTTTGGTCACCACCTGTTTGATTTCTTTGGCCAACTGGATATGTAGGCATTTCCCCCTCCTTAAATAAAGTTTCAAAAATCCCCGCTACTTAAAAAAAACTACAATAATATAATATGGCAAAGCCGCTTTTATTAGGTTAAAAATTTTTATCTATTAATAGCATAAATTAAATTTTAAATAAACACTTTTCAGCAATAAATACCTCAGAAATTACACAACCCATTGAAATATTATATTTTTTATGGCAACCAAATATAACTAATTAGCTCCCTGCTTTCACAGGAATGCCAGAATTGAGTTCGTTTTAACTGTATACCAAAAAGAATACGGTTTTGTTTTGATTTGAAGAAAAATTTTTTGTATTATAGTAAGATCTTTAAGGCTTTAAAAGGGCAAGAATGGGAGTTGCTCTATAAGGTGTATAAAGGGATTTTTGGGTAAGGCTTATTAAAATCGGGATAAAATAAGGGTCGAAAAAATGCTGCGAATCGAGAATTTAAGCGTCAGGCTTCAGAAAAAGATGATTTTGAAAAATGTTTGTCTTCAGATTCCGCCGGGGGAGGTTCATGTCTTATTTGGCCCCAATGGGTCGGGTAAAACTACGCTTTTAATGACGATTATGGGCTTTCCCGAGTATGAAGTAGTTTCGGGGCGGATTATCTTCCAGGGCGAGGATATCACCTCTCTTTCCATAGATGAAAGGGCTCGCCGAGGAATTGGGCTTTCTTTTCAAAGGCCGCCTACCATCAAGGGTTTAAAAACCGGACACATGCTGGAAGTGTGTAACCGAAGCCATCAAGATATTGATCCTTATATCAGGCAATTACATTTTGAGGATTTTCTTGCGCGTGACATTAATCAGGGCTTTTCCGGAGGTGAAATTAAAAAATCCGAACTATTACAACTCTTGGCGCAGCATCCACAGATGGTTTGTTTGGATGAGCCGGAATCAGGTGTGGATTTGGAAAATATTTCCCTTATTGGCGATGTCATTAATCAGGTGTTTCAAAAAGATTGGCCTGCAAAAAGAACCAAGTGCCGGCGAGAGATAAAGGAAGAGAGGCAGATGGCCGGCTTAATCATTACTCACACAGGATATATCCTTAATTATATAGAAGCGGATCGAGGGCATGTGATGATTGAAGGTACCATTGCTTGTGGGGGAAATCCAAGGGAAATGTTGCGTAATATTAAAAAGGTAGGCTATGAGGAGTGTGTTCGATGTCTGATATAAGAAAAGAGAGAGCACAAAAAGCTTTGCAAAAAAAAGCCTTATATGGCAGTGACATTGATCTTAAGCAATTTTCAATGAGCTCGCCGGAAGAATCATATGAAGAGGATTTAAGTAAATTACCTCCTGAGATGGCCGGACAAATTTTGTCCGCCGGTATTGAGACCAAAGAAGAGAATCGATCAGCAACCTATTTGCAGAAGAATCATTCGGTTATCCATTGTCAGACACGCCAGGATGGGGTCGAGGTCCTGAATATCGATGATGCCCTGGCTAAATACGATTGGCTTCATAAGTATTACTGGAACATGGTTTCAGTAGATCAGGATAAATATACGGCCATGGCTTATCTTCATCCCCATCATGGGTACTTTATCAGGGCCCTTCCCGACACAAAAACTATCCTTCCGGTACAAGCCTGCCTTTATCTTGAGCAGGAGAATTTAGTGCAAAATGTACATAATATTATTATTGCCGAAGAAGGGTCGGAGCTGAATATTATTACCGGCTGTGCCGGTTCTTCCAGACCAGGCAAGGGGCTGCATATCGGTATTTCTGAGTTTTACGTTAAAAGGGGAGCCAGACTTACCTTTACCATGATTCACAATTGGGCGGAAGATATGGAAGTTCGTCCACGGTCTGCTGCTTTGGTTGAAAACTCCGGCGTTTTTATTTCCAATTATATTTCCATGAAAAAGATTCGTTCTTTGCAAATGTACCCCATAACTTACCTTAGAGGGAAAGACGCCTTGGTCAGATATTATAATATCTTGGTGTCTCCCAAGGGAGCAAATTTAGATATAGGCTCATGTGTGTATTTAGAGGCTCCGGGAAGTCGAGCCGAAGTACAGAGCAGAGCCATTTCTACAGGAGGGCAAATTTGCGCTCGCGGTCGTTTAGTTGGGAAAGAGGAAAATATTAAAGCACATCTGGAATGTCGGGGACTTTTATTAGAAAAGGAGGGAATGATTCAGGCTGTTCCTGAATTGGAAGCTCATCTGCCGGGAGTGGACCTTTCTCATGAGGCTGCGGTAGGCAAGATTGCCCAGGAAGAGATACATTATTTAATGGCCCGCGGACTCCCCGAGGCAGAAGCTATTGCAGCCATTGTGCGGGGATTTTTAAATGTAGATATTGTAGGACTCCCCAGAGAATTGCAGTCTGAATTGAACCGGGTTGTAGAAGAGAGTGAAAAAACACTTCTCTAAATAAACACTCATGAACGAGTTGTTTATCCCCGAGGATGAAAATATTGATTTTTTCACTAAAGTCTATTTTTTAAAATGAGTTTTCATGGTAAACCTTCATGCCTCTTCGAGGCACCAAGAATTATGAAAATGTTATTTCTCAAAGTGTTATATGATGCATTCGTAAAAAGTCCTTTTTGGTAAATTTGTCATTTCGACCTCAGGGAGAAATCTTATGTTTTTCAGGATGTTGTGCCATAAAGATTTCTCACAGGAGTTTACAGTGAACTTAGTGAATCTGTTCGAAATGACAACTTAATGAGACTTTTTACGAAACCATCTTATATGGTTATTTTCGAAACAAAAAAGGATAATTAATGAAGACAATTGTTGTATCAGGCGCCTGTTCAAATATCGGCAAAACCACGTTGGCTAAGGAACTGAGTAAGATATTGCCCCAGGCGGAATTTGTTAAAATCGGCACTGGGAGGAAAAAAGATAACAGCCCTGATACGTTATATCCCTTTGGCTCCTATTTTGAGCGCCTGAGGGATAATCATTCCAAAGCCCATTTCCTTATTATAGAAAGTAATACTATATTGACTGAACTTAAACCGGACCTTTGTATTTATTTGGATGGACAGCCTGAAAAGCCTTCCGCAATATTAGCCAAACAAAGGGCTGATTTAAGGCGGGGTTTTACCGTGTCTCAGGATAAGATCAGATCTTTGGGGCAGCGGTTGGATATACCTGTAGATAAAATGAAGGAAATATGCTTTTTAGCCGGGGTAAATCCCGTGCCTATTACCGCTGTCATTTTAACCGGCGGGGAAAGTTCCCGGATGGGAAGGGATAAAGTGTATCTCACTATAAACGGCAAAAAACTGATTGAGCATCTCTATGATATATTGGTTAAGTTTTTTGATGAGGTGATTATCTCAGTGGCTAAAAAATCAGGGCCGGTGATTCCAAACGCCCTTATGGCGCGTGATCTTGTTTCGGGGAAGGGTCCTTTAATGGGCATATATTCCGGTATTTGCGCTTCATCTAACTTGGTAAATTTTGTCATAGCCTGTGATATCCCAAGGATCGAATTTTCTATTTTAAGAAAACTGCTTTCCTGTTCCCTTCAGTATGATATTGTTGTTCCATCATTTGAGCCTGGTAAATATGAACCTCTTTTTGCCGTATATACCAAAGAGGTGATTGCTTCGGCTAAAGCGCTTTTAGACAATGACAAAAGGCGTGTATCTGATCTGTTTTCCGTATGTAAAACAAAAATTATAAAAGCTTCGGATAGCAAATGGTACGCGAATTTGAATACCCCTGAAGATTATAAAAATTTTATGACAGGGGAGGGGGTATGTTTTTAAATGAAAGGAGAAGAATAAATAATAACCATGATAGGATTTGATAAGGCCTTCGAAACTGTAATGTCTTTCGCCAAAAGAGTGGAGAGTGAAAATGTTTCTCTATCCCAAGCCAATGGAAGGATCCTCTATAAGGATATTTTCTCGGATAGGGATATGCCGCCTTTTGATAAATCAGCTATGGATGGATATGCCTGCAAGAGTTCGGATTTGAATAAACCGTTGAGAAATATCGAGACCATACCTGCCGGCTATAAACCAAAAAAAAGTGTAGGTCAAGGTGAATGCTCTAAAATCATGACCGGCGCCATGGTCCCCCAAGGCGCTGATTGTGTAGTTATGGTTGAACATATAAAAGAAGAAAAAGAATTGGTGCATATAGTAAAACAGACAGGTTTGTCGAATATTTGCTATAAGGGGGAAGATATCACACAAGGGGATAAGGTTTTGCATGCCGGAGTGCAAATAACTCCTGCTGTAATTGCCGTGCTGGCATCTGTGGGATGTGATCCGGTCCCTGTAGCTAAAAGGCCGGTGGTAGGGGTTTTAGCAACAGGCACTGAATTGGTAGAACCCTCTCAAAGCCCTAACGCCGTTCAGATTAGAAATAGTAATAGCTATCAACTTTGTGCCCAAATTGAGCGCGCAGGATGCATGGCTCGCTATTTTGGTATTGCCGAAGATACCCCGGAGCATATTGACCGGATGTTGAAAAAGGCTTTAGCTGGATCTGATATTGTCTTACTGTCGGGTGGTGTATCAATGGGAGATTTTGATTTTGTGCCCGAGGTCTTGCAGAGGAATGGCGTTGATCTCAAGTTTGAAAAAGTGGCCATTAAGCCGGGGAAACCGACGGTTTTTGGTGTTAAAGGCGATAAATATTTTTTTGGTATGCCTGGGAATCCGGTATCAACATTTATTTTGTTTGAATTATTAGTTAGGCCGTTTCTTTTGTCATTAATGGGCGGACAAGATTGTCATATGAGACTAAAGGCTAAAATTAAAGAGACCATTAAACGAAAGAAAACCGAAAGATTGGAATTTATCCCCATTGAATTAAGCAATGATGGATTTGTTAAGCGTCTTGAATATCATGGTTCGGCGCATATCCATGCCTATGTCAAGGCCAATGGGATCATAGCTTTTCCTATCGGAGAGAAAGAAATATCAGCGGGTACCGAGATTGAAGTATTATTGATTTAGTATGTAATGCCCTATTATTTTCCCAACATCACTCTAAATTTGCCTTTATACCCTTTATTCTTCCAGCTTTATCTACGACATTAATTCCTTCTAATTTACCGACAGCATTCGCTTCACCGATAATGCCTTTTTTAGAATTATCTTTTACCTTTGTAATTCGGCATTTTTCATAAAGCACAATAAGTAGTGTACACTTTCTTAAAATATCACACAAAGGCACAGAGCCACAAAGAAAGAGTAAAAGAGAAAAATCTTGAACATAAAGCATAATCCTTTGTGATCTTTGTGATCTTTGTGTCTTTGTGTGAGGATAAAAACTATAATAGTCTACTTTTTTCAAAAAGTGTAAACTGATAAATGAAGGATGCCCGTAATCCCAGATTTTATACTCAAAAAATATTAACAGAAGGAAGGAAGTTGATAAGCCGAAAACAGTAATAGAGAACCTGTTGCTTTTTCCCTGATATGAGAGTATGTCTAAAGATTCAATAGATAAGGGGGAAAAGTCCTTCAAATTTTATAAAAAGCTGGTAGGGATAGCCTTCCATGAGGAGTAAAAGATTTATATTTTGTCTCTTTTTATTCCCTCTCCTTATATTTTCATTCTATTTTATGGCAGTAGAAAGAGAAGAAGTTTTTGCTGAGCAAGCCTTTAACAATCGAACTACTTCTCTGTATCAGCCAAGGAGAGAGGTGGCCCAAAAAGTTTCCGATATAAGCGGACAGATAAAAATTGGCCATTTTCTTTTTGGTCCCGATGAAGAGGCTGAACTCTATAAGCTCAAATATTCTCAACAGTCTGAAAAAAGTACTTCAGCGGACCAATTTCATTTTATTCTAGGGGGAAGACATGAATGGCAGGAGTCATTCTTTTTTTGGAAAGCCAGAAGCTTTTTATATAAGAATGATTCAGGGTGGGAAAATAAAAATAATCTTGATGAAGCTTATATTAACTGCCTCTATAATTCCGAGATTCGCTGGGAGGCCGGGAAAAAGATTTTGAATTGGGGAAAAGCACATGCCTGGAACCCATTAGGATTTTTAGCCTCTCCCAGGGACCCATTAGATCCTGAATTATCAAGAGAATTCCCACAGGAAGGAGTAATATATTTAGGGGCTGAATATAAAAAGAAATTTTCTCCCGGACCTGATCCCCTTCAGGGGGTGACTTTTAGTCTTTTGATTTTTCCCGTTCAGGAAAATGTGAATGAAACATTTGGTCAGCCCAAAGATTTCCAGGAACATGTGAGTGAAACATCCGGTCAGTCGAAACATTGGAATCTTGCCGGCAAGCTGTCCCTTTTATTCTGGAATACAGAAATTGATTTTTGTTTTCTCAAAGGAGAGAGCCGTCCGGATCGTTATGGCTTCGGTTTTTCGCGTAATCCGGATACAAATTTGGAAATTTATGGTGATTTTTGGATAATTCCGGAATACGTAAAGGTTTTCCCGGATAATTCAGGACCGGCGTCTCTTACCAGCCCCGTATACAGTCCAGTATATGCTGCTTTTGGCAATCTCGTGGGATTTTGTTATAACCGGGGAGAAGATATCAGATATATTGTGGAATATTATCGTAATAAGGCGGGATATACCCCGGAAGAAATGATAAATTATTATGAATATCTTAAGGGAATGAATGACCCGAATCAGGGAAATGTTGACCGGCCGTTTATAGAAAATATCACGGAATATTACTATCATCGACCGGATTTGATGCAGGAATATGTTTTTGCAAAAATTATAAAAAATGAACCCCTTGAAATTCAGCGCCTTACCTTTTCAGTGGCCGGTATTTTGAATATTCAAGATAAAAGCTACAGTATATCTCCGGAATTTCATTATAAATCAAGGCCCAGTTTAAATATAAAATTAAAGGGCACAGTTAATAAGGGGGAACCCCTTACAGAATTTGGAGAAAGGGCTAATGATTGGAAGGTGGAGATTTCATTAGCCTACTTTTTTGATTTTTCTTTTTATCGGCTTCTTTATCCGGAGGAGACCATTCAAGACTCCCTGAGGATCTGGAGATAAGATTAAGGGGTTTGGAGTACGGCCAGGTAAGCATTTACCAGTCCATGGCCGTAATATTCATCCCAGCCGGCTGCTCCCAGATCTGTAGCGCTCCCTTTTAAAATGTCAGTCACTTGAAGGGGTGTTAAGGGTACTGTACTTTTGCTGACAATCAAAGCAGCCACCCCTGAAACCAAGGCACAAGCAGGGGAGGTCCCTTCCATAAAATAATAATAGAAGGTGGAAAAATTGGAACCATTGTGTGTTTGCTGTAAGATCCCATCGCCAAAATTATCATAGTTTTGATCAACACTTAGATCTCCACCGGGAGCACAAACATCAATGTAAGCCCCATAGTTGGAATATGAAGGTACACTGTAATCATAACGGATAGCGCTTACTGAAAGGCACTCTGTGTATGAAGCCGGATATTCAGGGATATTAGAGCCTGCATTACCGGCTGAACAGACAACGGTTACTCCATTGCTATAGGCATAGGTTACAGCGTCTTGTTCACTTGCTGCAATCCCGGTCCCCCCCAGACTCATATTAATGATGTTTACTCCGTTGTTAGTTGCAAAATAAATGCCGTCTATTTCAGTGCTGATAGGAGTGGAACCGGTATTATCCATTATTTTAACCGGCATAATGGTGGCGTTAAATGCCACCCCGGCTACTCCCAGCGCATTGTTGGTTGTCTGAGCAATGCATCCGGCCATGTGGGTGCCATGACCGTAATCATCGTCGGGATAAGCATCAAGATTTACGAAATCTTGGCCCGGCACAAAAAGTGTTCCGGCAAGGTCCGGTGCTTTGGCGTATACTCCGGAGGTTTGGTAAGCCACTCCGGAGTCTAATAGTCCCACTAAAGCGCCTGCTCCTGTACTGTAGTTCCAGGCCCAACCGCAATTCAGTCTGGGCAGGTGCCATTGATAATTATAGTATGAATCATCCGGAGTAAAGATTTGATGGGCATGGCGGTAATAATTGGGACTAACAGAAAGTATTGAAGGTTCTTGGGCTAATCTTCGACACATTTCTTTCACTGTAACAAATGTTGGTAGGGACAAAATCTTGAATCCTGCATAGGGGCTGGAATAGAGTTCGCGACATTGGTGGACGGTGTAAACCTTATTAATTTCCATTGGTGGAGTACCAGGTCTGAAAGTAGCCAGGACTTGGCCGGTAACATAACTTGGTTGCGCGGGCACATAGGAGACCCCTAACGATTGGAAAGCGGGTGGTTTATAGAGAATTTGGGATGTTTCTATACCAAGTGGAAAGGGTGGCCCTGCTGGTGGGGGAGGGGAGGTCACAGCAGCGGTTCGAGCTATAGTAGGGGGCGCGCTCGGCCATAGAGGAAATGCCCCTAAAATGGAAAATTCGTTAAAAAGAAAATTTGGTCCGGAAGAAGCCGAGTACCTGCCCGGTTGATAACCAGGAGAGTAACTGTTGGAAGCCCATGGCATTTGAAAAGAAAAAGGATTTGCAGTACCTGAATTGATAAAACCATTTGATAATCCACCTAAGGAGAATTGATGATTAGTCTGAAAATTCCAAGGGGTGATTGGATTTTGCCAATTATTGAAAAGAGATGATTGGCCATAGGGCAAGGGTTGAAAAGAAGTATTCGGGTAAGACCAGGGAAAATTACTCATTGGTGAAAACATTGGAGAATACATCGAAAATGGAGACATCCTGGAAAAAAGAGGATCTTGGAAAGTAAATTGAGGAGAATATGTCCATGTTGAAAAGGCAGATGTTGTCGGAGGCACAAGCAAAAGTAAATAAGCACATACAAGAATCCCGGCAAAGATAAGGGTTGGAAAAACGTATTTTTTCAAAAATTTAATATTCTTCATCTTTCGGCTCTCCTATGATTTTTTGTTTTCGATAGATTGTCTATTTGTATGTTCTGGGGAATTAAAATTGTTATATTCTTATTTTATTTTTAATATTTCTTATTAGTGATTATTACATATTTTAACACCCCGGGCAAGAAAAAAGCAAGTCTATAATGAAGCATAGTATTAAACAATTACACATTTAAATATGATTTTAGAATCTACGGGGTTTTAGTCATGACCGGAATTGAGAAAAATTTCCAAGAATTTTTGAAAAATTGGTGAGTCGTTATTTTTTAACCTTGAACAATATGAAAAAAAAAATTATAATAAATAAAATATGAATAGAGGATTTGATATATAATCTGAAAAGCAATATATTTGGTAATAATAGTTTATGGGAAAGTCACTTGATTTAAGTTAATGAATGTATATAAGTTATATTTCTCAATGAGAAGGAATAAGAAAGGATGAATTAAAATGGAATTACAATTGAGTGATGAAAATTTTCAAAAAGAGGTAATAGAATCAGAATTACCGGTTTTGGTTGATTTTTGGGCTGAATGGTGTATGCCTTGTCGCGCTGTTGCCTCCACAGTGACCCAGATCGCAGAGGAATTTGAGGGAAGGCTGAAAGTTTGTAAAGTTAATGTTGATAATAATCCTAAAACAGCATCTGCTTATCAGATAGTAAGCATTCCCACCTTAATAATTATTAAGAATGGGCAAAAAATGGATCAAATTGTTGGAAATGTTTCTAAAGATTTTATTGAAGAAAAGATCAGGCCATTTCTGGATTCCAAACCTGAATAAGCTGAAGCTAAAATTCGGGCATTATTTTTATCACCAAGCCCACGGAGATTTGCGATTTCTTTGTGGGCTTTGTAGTAGGATGAAAAAAAGTGAAATTTTTTCCTATCATAGGAAATTTTTTGCATAATCAGGTCTATTTAATTTCTCCAAAAGTATAGCCTCTTTTACCTCCTCGTATTAATAATTATCTGAAATCATTAGTTTAATATTTAATTTTTCTTTTTTTAAATCTTATTTATTTTATTGGCATAAATTATGCCTGAATAGTTTATCAGTAAAATCCGATAATTTTCCGGATTTGATATTTACTGATTACGTGGATTGTTCTTTCTTGTTATTATATTTAGCATATCCCCATACTTTGACTATATCTCCCAGCACTATCAAAGACCGCAATTTTATTGGGTTTTGAATTCCTGATCGTTTTTTAGATCCAGTAAGATAAGGCTATAATTTTTTTTAGGTGAAGAGAAGATAGATTTTTCAATTTAATTTAATTATAAAATAATTAATAAGGAGGTGAATGGGAAAAATAGCGGAAAAAAATTTAATGTAAAACTTTAAGGAATATTTCAAAACTAATAGGAGTATTTGATTATGAGGTTTTTGAGAGAAAAAGTATCATTATTTATTTTTTTATTTTTTATACTGTCTATTGCTTTTTATGGTGGAAATGTTCAGGCCTATTATGGGGGACTGGGCGGTATTACAACTTCAAGTGGAACGACTTATTTGAATACGCCTTCATACAATAACTTTGGCGGTTTGTATGGAGGCCTGGGCAGTATTACAACTCCAAAGGGAACGACTTATTTTAATACACCTTCATACAATAACTTTGGCGGTTTGTATGGTGGACTGTCCGGGTTAGGCGGCTTATCTGGTGGTTTGTCCGGTATAGGCGGTTTGTATGGAGGACTGTCCGGTATAGGCGGCTTATATGGAGGTTTATCCGGGATAGGCGGCTTATATGGGGGTTTATCCGGTATAGGCGGTTTATATGGTGGTTTGTCCGGTATAGGCGGCTTATCTGGTGGTTTGAATAATATTTATAATCAAATGTATGGAGCATCCGGATCAACTTATCTATATGGATATGAGGGTTTTCCCGGTATAGGCGGTTTATCCGGCTTAGGTGGCTTGTATAAGGGCTTTGGCTTAGGCGGCTTATATGGTGGTTTATCCGGCGGCTTATCCGGCTTAGGTGGTTTATCCGGCTTAGGCGGCCTATATGGCGGTTTATCCGGCTTAGGCGGCTTATATGGAATGGGCAGTTTGTATGGAGGCCTATATGGATTATCTGGAGCAGGTAATCCCTCTGGAGGGTTGTATGGTCTTTATAGTCAAATGTATGGGGCATCCGGGTTAGGCTCTTTATATGGGTATGGTGATTTGTATGGTAATCTATTAGGTTCAACAAGATTAGGCTACGGAGACAGCCTTTCGTTGGTTAGACAACCTCAGGTATTGCTTCCAGGGGCAACCTCTCTGACGGCAGTTGGGGGCGGAGGTGGGAGCTTGCCGGACCCAACCGGATTTTGGAGCGGTACATGGTTAAGTTATATTAACCTGAAAGGCGGTATTGCCAATTTTAATCTTATTTATGATCCTCTCACTTTAACTGTTTCGGGGACCGTAGCGCTTTTACTCAACAAGCTGATACCCATCCCTATTAACGTGATTGGTGTGAATACGGCCGCAGGTGTTATTCTTACCGGCAGCTTTTTTGATCCGACTAAGCTGGTAACCTATTATGCGGAGTTTACATGCATTTTGGTTTCTCCTCTTTTTATAACAGGAGATTACTCTATCCATGATGCTTTATTTTTAGACACTGATATCGGCGAGTTTAATTTGAACTTAGTGCTTTAATAATTAGTACATTGATAGACGTGTATGGTTAACTAATTTTATTGTATTACTGGGTTGGTTTTTTTATTAACCATAGTTCTTTTTGTGTGGACAACTTCGCCATGACAAAAAGGGAGTATAAAATTTTCAGTATGCTGATATAATCCACAAACCTGCACTGTAACCAGCGGCGGTTTTGGCCGTGGGTTACAGTGTCAGGTTAAGTGATTATGTTATCTGTTAAAGATTTTTATACCACTCTGCATTAAGTTCAATAGATTCTATTAGCTTCGTTTTTATCCCTAATTTTAATTCTTTTAATTTATCGCATAAAATCTCACCATTTATTAAATCAATTGGTGGAGCACCATCTCTTGTAGCTTCTCTTGTAAAGGAACCAGTCGTGACAAATAGTCCTTTATCTGCCCGTCCCTGCATGGCTCCTTTAAAATCGCGGATTTGACTTGGGGTAATAGAACCTTTATACTTTTTACATTGAAAAATAATAACGACGCGAGCACAGGCTGGCGTAGCCCGCAAAACCAAGGATATATATGTTGGTAAAAGTTGCTAAGACCAAAATTTTTTGCCGTGCTAATAGTCATGCCTGTGAATTGGCTGGTTCGGGGAATTATTATAATTTGGAATGAGTTTTTGCTTTCATGTACATACGTAAAATTGTATTTATTTTAGTTTGATAGCCTTTTCCTTGACTTTTAAACCAGTTAAGTACGTCAGAGTCAAGTCTGAGAGAAACCGATTTTTTATTCGTTGGTATTTGTAAAGTTGCATTTTTAAAAATTGATTCGTCTAATTCTGGAATATCAGATAAGTCGATTTCATTATCTGACATACTTTCTAAACGGTTCCAATCAGTATTTGATTGCTTTTTTATACATTTTTCTTTCATTTTTTGTCGCCTTTCTTGCGGAGATGATTCTGATAGTATTATTGTTGACCTCAGTAAATATTATTACAACCACAATGTTTTTTAATATTCCTATTCCGATCCAACGTTCCTCTCCGTAATCATGTCTTGTATCTAATGCTGAGCCCAGGTTTATCAGTACTATTTCTGTTGCACCCCCTCACGTTCCTTCAGGCATCCTCTATGATGCGCGATGATCTCATCGAGTTGGTTCTCTTCCATTTGCTTGACCATCGTAAGCCTTTCTTGAAGAGGCAATGCTCTCACGTCTTTCGCGGGACAAGTCTTCAGTGCCTTTCCCATGGGGCAGTCGATCATGAGTCCTTGCACCCATATCTGTTTATTTTTAAACGTGAGTCCCTCCATATAATTCATGATTTCATCTCCTCTGGCTAACGTTTCGTCTAAAAGATAGCGCCTTGTTGGGTGTCTTTAATTTAATATTTCTGGATATTTTTCAATAAGTTCCAGTGTCCAATGTTTTATTTTTAAAGAAACTGGCTAAGGCAATATTGCCAAATGCCAATATAGCGTAGATTACTACTATTTACCGGAAATGCTTAGATTGGCATTATCGGTAAATGCTCCAATCCCTTTACATTATGTATTTGTATTTTATTGTTTTTGTTCTTTTATGTCTTTAGTTTTAAATGCCTTTAATGTTTTTGTCTTTAATTCCTTTGTTTTAATCTTCAGCTTTATGACTCGAGTCATAAGTGTAATGTTTAGCATGATAATCCAAAAGTGTGACCCGGGTCACAAGTGTAGTGTTATTAGATTATCTACATATCCTGCACTTGTGGCTCACTATATATTTTTATCTTTTTGTTTTTTAATGCATTTATTGCCTTTATGCCGTTTGACTTTGATGCCTTTATTTTTTTAATGCTTTTTTATTTTTTTAATACCTCTCATACCTTTGGCTTTTTATGTTTCTTATGCCCTTGTATTTAATGCCTTTAATCCGCACTAACCCACAAACCACTGGTTTTTACGAAGCGCAGCGGAGTGAAAATCCAGTGCACGCATTATGTTGCGAGTAGCGCTAACTCATTGAAAATACATGGGTATTTCATTTGACCTCAGAGAGGGGATTTTTACCTTAATAAACAATAGGATAATGGGTATTTACATAAATTTTCTAAATTGACTGTCAACATAATTATCGGGGTTAGGGCATAAATCCCCTATCTGACCTGTGGCGGTTTTTACCCCTAAAAGGCTGTGGTCAGA
>DAOURK010000132.1 GCA_030625085.1 Pseudomonadota bacterium | reverse complement strand
TTCCTCCAGACATCCTCTCGCGATTTTGCCCTTGCCTTTCGCTAGTCCTTCTTATATCATCATATGAAAATGATGATATAGTGATCCATTGACAGGGGACTTTCACCCCATAAGTTCATGCCCATGCCGGGCGTACCAAGTGCATGCAGACCGCCTTGTTATCCCGCGCCGCTCCTGATGTCGCTCTGCGGGCTGCCAAGCGGCTGATGCTGTGGGTTATCTTTAAAAACTATTAAAGAAATGATATAATATAATTTAAATATGTTAATTGGAGGGTACCATGGCAAATATTACAGAAGTAAAAGAAACTATAAAAAAACTTCCGGATGAAGATTTTAATGCATTCGCAGACTGGTTTGAAAAACTTGAAGAAAAAAGATGGGACAAAGAGCTTGGAAAAGATATCGCTGAAGGGAAATTGGATGATTTAGCAAATGAAGCTATAAATGAATATAAAACCGGAAAATGTACTGAGCTATGAAACATTTTACAACGAAAAAATATTGGCATACTTATAATCAACTCCCATCTAATGTCAAAAGAGTAGCAGATAAAAATTTTAGTATCCTCAAACAAAACCACCAGCATCCCTCACTAAACTTAAAAAAAATTAAACAATATTGGTCTATACGGACAGGATTGAATTATCGTGCATTAGGAGTAGATACTCCAGATAAAGAAGGAATTATCTGGTTTTGGATAGGCAGTCATAAAGAATATGAACGCCTCCTTAACAAAATATAAAATAATCAGTTGATGGTTGACATATAGCGAGGCTGGCCCATAGTATCGAGCCATGGCTATGTAAAAAGATTAACACAGACCCTTGCCTTTCGATGGTCGTTCATATAGTATCCAAGGTTAACAGTGGCATAGTGAGCCATCAACACTGGATTTTACATCTGCTGCCTAATTTTTATGGAGATTTTAATTTTATATTTGAATTAGACAGGAT
This sequence comes from Pseudomonadota bacterium, assembly GCA_030625085.1. GTDB lineage: Bacteria > SZUA-182 > SZUA-182 > DTGQ01 > DTGQ01 > DAOURK01. The sequence goes on along the minus strand of DAOURK010000132.1, from coordinate 12,937 downwards.
CAACAGGATTTTTTTATCCTGTCCATTCTCTAAATCCTGTCAGAAAAAATAACTCAAAAACTGCTTGTTGGGTTTTAGATATTAAATTTTATCCTGTCAGAAAAAATAGTCTAAAAAATGCTTAAGCGAAAACAGGGACGATTTAACTAATATACAGACATACAGAAAAAGGGGCCTTTTGACATGACTATCTATGACACAGTAATCATTGGGGGGGGACCTGCAGGGTTAAGCGCCGGACTTTATGCTGCCAGGGCGGGACTTCAGGCCATTTTGCTGGAAAAAAGCTTTTTGGGGGGGCAGGCTGTTACTACCGGCACTATTGAAAATTATCCCGGCTTTCCTGAACCAATCACTGGTTTTGAAATTATCGGAAGAATGGAAGAACAAGTACGCAAGCATAATCTACCTATTGAAATAAAAGAGGTCAAATCTCTCACCTATCAAAAAGATACTGATGGGTATACTATTCATCTTGGAGATGGACAAATACTGAATACAGGCACTGTTATTGTAGCTACAGGCGCCCTGGCCCTTAACCTCGATGTGCCTGGAGAAAAAGAATTTACCGGCAGAGGTGTTTCTTATTGCGCTACCTGTGATGGACCTCTTTTTCGCGAAAAGGAAATCATGGTTGTTGGGGGTGGAAATTCCGCCCTGGAGGAGGCCATATTTTTGGCCAGATTTGGCAAAAAAGTTTCGATTATTCACCGCAGAGATGCCCTTCGGGGGGATAAAATTTTACAGAATCGGGTTTTTGAAAACCCCAAGATCCAGGTTATATGGAATTCAGTAGTCAAAGAAATTAAAGGTGATTCAGTAGTCAAAGAAATTGTTTTATATAACCGCGTAAATCAATCATCAAGTTCTCATAAAATTGATGGCCTTTTCATTTATATTGGCACCAAACCCAATACTGCCTGGTTGAATTCCCTCATTACCCTGGATTCAAAAGGTTTTATTATCGCTGATGAAAAACTTCAAACCAACCTTCCCGGTTTATTTGCCGCAGGAGATTGTCGTCAAAAAGAATTACGACAAATTGTTACTGCCGCCGGTGATGGGGCTATAGCAGGCATGATGGCCTATCATTATCTCCAACAGTAATTCTAATTTTGAACCAATTTCTTTTGGCAGGGCAAAAGCCCTGCACTACTTAAAAATAAAAGCCCTGCGCTACTTTTTTTTAACTGCGCTACATGAAAATAAAAGCCCTGCTCTACATAAAAATGATGAAATTAGCATTGCTGTATCTTCCAGGAAAAAGCTTGACAATTGAGGAATAAAAACCTTAAAATAGATCTGTTTTTGCCCACCCTTAACTGAATACGGACGCAAGGCTAAACATGTTATCAGCAAGTATTTCTCCTTTAATAGATGAGTATATTGAAAGTGTAGATCAACATCTTAAAAAATTGCTGGATACGGATAATCCATTACTCTCACAAATAGGGAATTACATTTGCCAAAGCGGGGGCAAAAGAGTTCGGGCCGTCTTATTGCTGCTTAGTTCTCAATTGGCGGGTTTTCAGGGACAAAAAGAAAGAGTTATCCATTTAGCCGGTATTATAGAATTTATTCATGCAGCCACCTTACTTCATGATGATGTTATTGATAATGCTCATATACGACGAGGAAACCCCTCAGCTAACCAAAAATGGGGGAATCAGCTACCTGTGTTGGTTGGAGATTATTTATACGCCAAATCCTTTTTCTTTTTGGTAAAGGATAATAATACACGGATTATGGAAACTGTCTCCAGCGCCACGGCTACCATTACCGATGGTGAAATTCTTCAACTGCAAAAATCAGAGAATTTCTCAATTTCCGAAGAGGAAAACATTGAGATCATCACCAAGAAAACTTCATGTTTAATGGCAGCCAGTTGTAAAATCGGTGCTATTCTTGGTGATGTTTCCCAGGAAAAGGTAGAGGCCTTACATAATTTTGGAATAGATATAGGCATTGCCTTTCAATTAATAGATGATATGCTCGATTATACTTCCCATGAAAAAAAGTTGGGCAAACCGGTTTATAATGATTTAAAGGGGGGAAATTGTACCTTACCCCTGATACACACATTAAAACAGGCTTCACCCGCAGAATTAGAGAGGATTCATAAAATTTTATTCCAGGAAGAATATTCTGATGAGGATTTATCTTGGATAGGGCAATTGATCAAGAGACATAAAGCAGATCAATATACTTTGGACAAAGCTCAATGGTATATTCAACGCGCTCAACAAAGGTTAAATATTTTTAATGATTCTGAATACCGTCAGTCTCTGATTGATCTTTCGGATTATATTATTCACAGAGATTTTTAAACCACGTGAAAAAAGTACGTTCCATCCTTATAATCATCACCGCAGTCTTTATTTTGGCCCTGGTGCTGATAACTTTTTATTCATTTTCTTCTCACTCCACTACCAACCGAATTTATGAGAAAACAAGATATATCATGGGCACCCTGGTCTCCATCTCTGTTGTATGCGGCAATCGTAATCAGGCCATGTCTGCTATGGATGAAGCTTTTAAGGTTTTACAAGAGACTGAAGACCAAACCAGTAAAAAAATACTCACCAGCTTTACCAGCCAGGTAAATGATGCTGCGGGTAAAGGCACTGTTTCCGCACCAGGGTTTTTTATAGAATTACTACAAAAATCTGTTGAATACTCACATCTTAGCCATGGGGCCTTTGATGTAACCATCGGTCCTATTACAGCGTTGTGGAATTTTGAAGACGGGCAGGGCGATCTTCCTGATCCTGAGGCTATTGACCAAAAATTGCCTCTGGTTGATTATAGGGAGCTATTCCTTGATAAGGAACATCGAGTTGTTGGGCTTAAGAAAGCCGGGGCCATGATTGATCTTGGAGGAATTGCCAAGGGATTTGGTGTTGATCGCGCTGTGAGCGTCCTTGAGGGAGAAGGAATGGCCGGAGGTATTGTCAACGCCGGAGGGGATGTCAGGCTCTTTGGAAAAAAGCCGGGAGGAAAGATTTGGCATGTAGGAATTCAGCACCCGCGCCGAACTAACGAAATTTTGGCTTCCCTTAAATTAACTGATAAATCCATTGTGAGCTCAGGGGATTATGAACGTTTTTTTTTAAAAGATAACCTTCGCTATCACCACATCCTTGATCCCAAAACCGGTTGGCCGGCCAAAGATTGCCAAAGTGTAACTATTGTGTCTAAAACTGCTTTGGAAGGAGATGCCTTGAGTACTGCAGTGTTTATCCTTGGCACAGAAAAGGGGATGGCCTTAATTGAGGAACTTCCTCACACTGAAGGATTAATCGTTGACGGCCAAGGTAAAGTCCATGTATCAACGGGATTAAAGTCCATCTTACTATGGAGGGACAATAGCAATTAAGGCGTTTAAAATATTCAGGTTTTTGACTTGGGGAGATAAAATACTTATTTGTCTTTTGATCATGGGCAATATTTCACTCCTTTTTTGGATAAGGGCCAATGGTAATAATGCTCAGGTGATTATTGAGGCAGATCAAAAAATGGTGGGTATTTATGATCTGAATTCTTCTCCCAAAAAAATTACTGTCAAGGGAATATTAGGCCCTTCAAAAATCGAAATTCAAGAGGGAAGGGTAAGAATGATCTCTTCATGCTGCCCTCACAAAACATGTGTAAAAACCGGTTGGATTACTCATCAGGGACAGCTTATCTGCTGCGTTCCCAATAGAATTCTTATTCGAATCTCAGGTAATGAAAATAAATCTCCTTTGAAACTGGATGGTATATCACGTTAAAGTATTTCATTATAATTGGGTTTTTAGAAAAATAATTTCAGAATCGATAATCAATAAAAAGTAGCGCAGGGCTTTAACCCTGCATTTTGGCAGGGCTAAAGCCCTGCGCTACATTATGAAATTTAATATCTGAAAATAATTAGTTATCAAGATTAATTAATTATTTTTTATAAAAGGAAAAAGATGTCTTCTCAACAAAAGATACGCCATATGCTTTTTCTTTCCCTTATCGTAAGTTTGGCGGTTATTTTTTTTGTTATTGAATCCGCCATCCCAAATCCTTTCCCGTGGCTGCGATTGGGCTTGGCTAATATCATGGTTATGATTACTATTGTTCTCTATGGAATAAAAGATGGACTGCTGGTAACTTCTCTTCGGTCTATAGTAGGCTCCATAGTAATCGGCACTTTCCTGGGGCCAAGCTTTTGGTTAAGTTTATCAGGCGGTATAGCCAGCGCTCTGATTATGGGCCTCATATATCGATTTTTTTCTTCTATCTTCAGCTTAATCGGGATAAGTATTTTTGGGGCCTATACCCATAGTTTGACCCAGATAATTTTAGTCTTTTCCTTCTTGATTCAGCGAAAAGAAATTTTCTATCTTTTGCCCATTATTCTTTTTTTCTCCCTGATTACCGGATTCGTCAATGGCTTGGCAGCCCTCTTTTTTTTAGAACATTTGCCCAAAACCATCTCCATTGAATAAGCCTATTTGTTTGTTTAATTTGTTTATAATCTTAATCCGGAAAAAGCCTTTGAGAACAAGCATTTTGTGGATTAAATCAGTTGAATGTTTTATTTGATTTTTTATTAGGATTATGTTATATTATTATCAAATCAGTAACTTACATATAAACTAATCTTGATGAATTCGTAAAAAGTCATTTTTACAAAATTTGAGTTACATAAATTCAATAAGTTATGTTGTGCGAAGCCCCCAATTTTGGACTTTTTACGAGGCCATCAATCTTATTATCCTCTAAGAATTAATAAGGTCATGTAAATTGTGATGAAAAAATTTTTTTCTTTATTATTTTTTTTCCTTATCTGCATACCTGTCATAGTAAGGGCTGAACCGATTGAGGTGCCAAAACCGAGCAGGCCGGGCCGTATAACAATCCCTGAAACAATATCAATAGGAAGTACTCTGCGGGATGTAGATGATGAAATTGCCAGGACAGCCACAATTGCCAACGCTACACAGCTTACAGTACAAAACCAATTCGTATCTTTAAATCCCTCGAATAATGCTTTATTTCAAAATTTTCCAGCTTTGCCGATGGCTTTAGGTCCGACTTTAGAAGAAGCGTTTTTGTATCAAAATATCCCTTCCTTAACTTCAATAATATATCCTCCTCAATTTCTTATGGCCTCTTCACCATCACTTACATCAGTTATACCTTCCGATGAAATGGTGCGCTTAGCTCATTTCGGAGGAGGGCAGGGTGCGGCAGGCGGTTCTTTTTTTGGACCAAATCTTTTACCTCCTTTGGGACTTCCTTTTGGGCAGGGACCAATAGCTGCTCCTTTCCCGGGACCTTCTTTATATCCGCCGGTACCCGTTCCTTTTCCGTTTCAGGGGCCTTCTTTATATCGACCGGCAACTGCTCCTCTTCCGAATGCATTATTGTATCAATCCGGTCCAATTCCACCTTATGCCGGGGTCCCAAATGGTCAACTCGGAGTGTCTGGCCCTTTTTATCCATTTCCGCCCACACCATTCCCACTTCTTCGTGGGCCGGGATGGTATCCTCCTAATCCTTCTTTATTACCCCCTCAACCCAATTTATTCCCTGTTCCTCCCCCCAGGTTATTCTGGTAGCCGATAAGCCAGATCCGGACACCTTTATCAGCTAAATCCTTTTTGTTATTTTAGTTTATGATACATTCGTAAAAAGTCCTTTTTGGTAAATTTGTCATTTCGACCTCAGGGAGAAATCTTATGTTTTTCAATATATTGTGCGATAAAGATTTCTCACGGAGTTTACACTGAACGTAGTGAACGTGTTCGAAATGACATTTAGATAAGACTTTTTACGAGACCATCAGTTTGTGATACATAAAATTACAAAAAAAAAGGGTTTTAGCCTTCGCTAAAACCCTTTAAAATACATTTTAATAACATTAGGTTAACTCCCTATACTGAAAGTTCTACCCTTATATTTAGACAAACGTAATTCACATTTGACCGGAGTACCATATTTTTTCCACAAATGTTTTACAGCTCTCGGAAAAATACTCCTCGCTGACAGACCGTTTTCCCATTCAAAATAGATATGTTTCATTAAAATTTCACCTCCTTTCTTTAAAAAATATATAAATCTAAAATCTCGGAAAAATTGAAGGCACATAATAACAAACCTCTCTAATTATGTCAATGGCAAAATATTTATTTATTATTAGAATATTTCGCCATTGATAGAGTAGGACGGTGTACGAATTGCTAAAGATGATGGATGGAGGCAAGAAATTTTGACCTGTGAAATTATTTTGGGTTCACTAGGGGGAAAAAAAATGGTATACTCTACACATTAGTACGATAAAATACATTTGATGGCACTCTTATTCTTTATATTTTTTGTAAAATTAAAAAAAATTCAGATGAATGAAAAAGATTATTACCAAATATTAGGACTTAGCCCAAGCGCTTCATCAGAGGAGATTAAAAAAGCTTATCGTTCTTTAGCTTTGAAATATCATCCTGATCGGAATCAATCATTAGATGCAGAAGAAAAATTTAAAGAAATTACTGCGGCTTATGGGGTATTAATTGATGAAACCAAGCGAAGAGAATACGACCGGTATAGAAGAGTCAGACAACGCGGAGGGTCAAGTTTTCGCAACCAAGGATTCCGATATTCTCAGGAAGATATTTTACGGGACTTATTTAATAATCCTATTTACAACACCATTTTTCAGGATTTACATAAAGAGTTTATGCGGGCCGGCTACTCTCTTAATGAAGAATTTTTCCGCAAAGTATTTTCCGGACATGGACATGGTATTTTTTTTACCGGAATAATCTTTGGATCAGGTTTTCCAGGTGGGGGTAGGGTAGGGGATAAAGCCCTCGGTAATAATTTTTCCGACCTTTTTGGCATTACCAATGAAGAAAAAGAAAATATACCGATTAAAGTCTCTCACGCCTTACCCAGCCTTAAACAAACCTACCATCAATTCGGGAAAAAAATCAAGGGGTGGCTTCATAATACGCCTAAACCAAGCTCTCAGGCCTTACAACGAAAAGAGCTGGACTTGACTTATGACCTGACGATTACTCAGCAAGAAAATATGGAGGAGATAAAAAGAACTCTGATATTTGATAAAGAAAAAGCCAAGGAAAAATTAAAAGTAACTATCCCTGCTCGAATTAAAAATGGCGCTAAGCTTCGCCTCAAAGGAAAGGGCAGAAAAGATGTTAATGGTGTTTCCGGGGACATTTACCTTAAAATCAAAGTATTAGGCTAAAATTTAATCAATTATTTTGGGTACGCTAAAAAAATTATCATCTCTTTCCGGCGCATTGGACATCATTTCTTTCTGCAAATGAGAGTCCTTAACCTCATCTTCACGCATTACATTTTTCAGGGGAAGAACATGGAAAGTTGGTGGGACCTTTTCTGTATCAAGTTCACTTAATTTCCCCATATAATCAAGGATACTATCCAGTTGTTGCGTAAATAGTTCCTTTTCTTGTTCGGTTAATTTTAATCTGGCCAATTTAGCTACATACTCAACTTCTTTGGTGGTGATCTTCATTTTCTGCTCCTAATTTCCCCTTCTTTTTTTTTGGATGGTTTCGTAAAAAGTCGTTTTTTGGAAAAGCTGTCATTTCGACTTCAGGGAGAAATCTTATATCTTTTCAGCATGTTGTGCAATAAAAATTTCTCACAGAGTTTACACTGAACATAGTGAACGTGTTCGAAATGACACGTTAAGGAGACTTTTTACGACTCTTTCTTTGAATTTTTTTTAATTTAGCGTATTTGATAATTAATTTTTTCTTTTGCCCACTGAAACTTACCGAGACTTTGGCTTTATCCCCTTCTCCCTGCCGATACAAAATAATTCCTTTGCCCCATTTTTCATGAAAGACCCAATCGCCTGACTTATAATCTTCCGGGGTATCTTCAATTTCGTCTGCGTCTGCGTCTGCAAATAAGGGGCTGATAGCATTATTAGCAAAATCAGCAGGAACAGGCTTCAGGGGAACAAATTTTTTTCCCGACCACTGGCTAGGCCGAAATTTATGTTTGAACATTTTAATGTCGTCAATCGTCTGAAAATCAAAACCGGTCGTGCTTTCGCTAAAAAAACGAGAGGGGATTTCTCTAACAAAACAAGAAATATCAGTTTCTTTCGTCTGTCCATAAATCGTCCTTTGCCGAGCACGAGTAAGAATAAGTTTTTTTTTGGCGCGGGTCATACCTACATAGCAAAGTCTGCGCTCTTCTTCCAGATCCACCTCATTGGTTGTATTTCTGGCAAGAGGGAAAAGGTCCTTTTCCATCCCGGACATGAATACTACAGGAAATTCAAGTCCCTTCGCGCTGTGGAATGTCATGAGAGTAACAGCGCCGTTGCCCTCAGAATAATCATCTATATCAGTTAACAAACTCACATGGTCAAGATAATCTTCTAAGGTGTTGTCCTCATTTTCGTTTTCAAAATAGCGAATTCCGGAAAGTAATTCCTCTACATTTTCAACGCGTGATCGGACCAGTTCAGTTTTTTCTTCCTCTAAATACTCTAAATATAGGGAATCCTTTAAAATTAATTTGAGCAAGTCAAATATTGAATGATTTTTTCTAAAATCTCTCCATTTATTAATACATTCGATAAATTGCGTCAAACTGCTTTTGGCCGCGGACATTAAATCTTGCGTTTCTAATAGAGGGGGTAAGGCCTGAAAGACTGTAAGCTGATTCTCACGAGCAAAGGCTTCAATTTTGGCAATAGTACCCTGACCTATTCTTCTGGGGGGCACATTAATAATGCGCAGCAAACTCAATTGGTTATCCGGATTGACCACTATCTTTAAATAGGCTATGAGGTCCTTTATCTCTTTTCGTTCATAAAATTTTAATCCCCCGACGATAACATAGGGAACTGCATTATTACGCAAGGCTTCCTCAAGAACACGAGATTGGGCGTTAGTGCGATAAAGAATGGCAAAATCCTGGTAATGAGGAAAATCCGACCTGTAGAAAGATTGAATGCGGCGGCAGATATATTGAGATTCTTCTTGTTCGTGGAAAGCTTCATAAAGGGTAATCTTTTCACCGGTCTCGTTTTCAGTCCATAGTTTCTTGGCTTTGCGCGTATTATTCTGAGCAATTACCTGATTGGCCGCATCTAAAATGGTTTGGGTTGAACGATAATTTTGTTCCAGCCGGATAATTTTAGTCTGGGGATATAGTTTTTCAAAACCAAGAATATTTTTAATATCCGCTCCTCTCCATTGATAGATGGATTGGTCGTCATCTCCAACCACACATATATTTTGATGCTTTTTGGCTAAAAGATCCATGATTTTTGCTTGTACGTGATTGGTATCCTGATATTCGTCAACCATAATATATTGACATCGGTTTTGATAATATTCCAGCACATCAGGATGTTCCTGAAAAAGTTTCCAGGTAAAAAATAACAGGTCATCAAAATCAAGGGCCTGATTTTCTCTGAGTTTCTTTTCATAGGCTAAAAAAACCTGGGCAATGCGGTACCCATAGTTATTTCCCTCCATTAACGCAGCGTATTTTTGGGCGGTGATCATATCATTCTTGGCCAGGCTCATCTCTTTAAGAACTGCGTAATGATGAAGTGTCTGGGGATGATCATCTGTCTCGGAGATACACTTTTTGATGATACGCGTTTGATCGTTGGCGTCTAAAATGTCAAAAGCGCTTTTTATGCCTAACCTGACAATATGCTGACGTAATATGCGCACGCAAGCCGAATGAATGGTGCTTACCCATACATTAAGACCGTCGGAGCGATGTAATAGCCCTTGCACCCGGTCCCGCATTTCTTTAGCTGCCTTATTGGTAAAGGTAACAGCCAAAACATTCCACGGGCGAATATTCATTTTTTCAATGAGATACCAGATACGATAAGTAATGGTGCGCGTTTTGCCGGAACCTGCACCGGCCAGTATAAGAAGAGGGCCTTCGGTATGTTTTACTGCCTCTAATTGTGGGGGATTCAATTGTTCGGCTAAAGAATTCATATTGTAATCTTTAACTTAGACAGGATTAACAGGATTTCCATGATTTTTTTTTATCTTGTCTTACCGAGTAATCATGCATCACCCTAATAATTAATTCTGTTCAATAAAAAGTAGTGCTGGTTTTAAGCAGGGCTAAAGCCCTTCGCTACAAAAAAAACGAACGTAATCGAGTATTCTCGCTTCTGGTCTTAATTTTGTATTATTTATTCGTTTTGAATTTCCGCTGTTTTTATTTCTCGAAGAGAAAACCCTTTTTTCCAAAAAAATAATAATCCTAATAACGATTCCGGAATATATTGAATCAAATGGACCACAATTGCATAACTTAACGCCAGATTTTTGTCTTTTACACCCAATAAAAAAAGCGCCTGAATACAAAAATAGTGAAATGTCCCAATAAAACCAGGTGAAGAAGGGATCATGATCCCCAAACAAATTACCGAAAGTAAAAAAAGCAACCCCGGCAGGCTTAATTTTATATCGAAGCCTATGGCCACAAAATAATAAATAGCTCCAAGAACCAGCCCAATTATTCCTGACAAAAAGCTAATGGCTATAAGATGTTTCCCCTGTTTTAATACCTGAAGACCTTCCAAAAAGTTATGAACTGATTTTTGTGCATGGAGGGCTATTTTGGGAGAGATTGGTTCCAGAAATTTTTTGCTGGTTTTAAAAAGCCATTCCTGGCGATATTTCAGCAGGATTAAAAAGAGACTTAAAAAACAAACTGATGCTGTGGCCGCAATAATAATAATATTATTCTTGCTTCCCCCTAAGGGTAAATATCTGGAGGCAATAATCAGGATGATGACTAAAGTAATAACATCCAAAATACGCTCCATGACGATAGTGGCTAAGGAGGCAATTTTACTAATCCCTTCGGTTTTGCCCAGGACCACGGCCCGCACGACTTCTCCAATTCTGGCAGGTAAAATATTATTAGCCAGATTTCCAATCATGACAACTTCGAAAAGATTTCTCGTGCTTATTTTTTTCAGGGGATCCAATATAAATTTCCAGCGAAGTGCCCGAAAAAAAGTAAATAAGAAGATGAAGATTAGTGAAATGAAAAGATAGGAATAATGAACGGCAACGAGAGATTCTCGAAGGGCCCCTAAATCGGTGTTTCTAAATACCAAATATAAACAAAGTCCGCTGATAGCCAGACCCACAGAGAATTTTTTTTTCAAAAGCTTTTTATTCCTTAACTTTTAGCACAACACAAAGCCGCTGTTCTATGCTCATTTATGTTCCTGCTCAGACCATAGTAAGCCAATGGGAGAACTCCGCATTACGTCCATGAACAACATCAAAATACATTTCTTGTAATTTATGGGTTATTTTTCCTCTACATCCTTCTCCAATCGTGCGACCATCTACTTCGCGAATTGGAGTAACCTCGGCCGCCGTGCCACAGAAAAAAGCCTCATCAGCGATATAAAGCTCATCCCGAGTGAATCTTTTGACAACTATATCGATATTGTTTTTCTTGGCTATCTCGAGAATTGAATTTCGGGTAATGCCGTCTAATATGGTATCTGTAGGTGGTGTATAAAGCACCTTATTTTTAACCATAAAAATATTCTCACCAGGCCCTTCAGCAACGAACCCTTCAGGGTCAAGCAATAAGGATTCATCATAGCCGTCATTAACTGCTTCTCGTTTAGCCAATTGAGCAATGACATAGTTTCCGGTTAATTTAGCTACATGCAGGCCAATACTGGCTGGTGGCCGAATGTAGGAGGAAATCCTTACCCGCACGCCCTTCTCCAGGCCTTCTTCTCCCAAGTAAGTGCCCCAGGGCCAAACAGCTATAGCCACCCGCACGGGATTATCTTTTGGATATAGTCCCAACCCCCCTTCTCCCAAATACATAATCGGCCGAATGTACCCCGCTTCTAATTCATTAGCTGTGATTGTCTCTTGAATTGCTTTCTGTATGGCATTCTTGGTAAAGGGTGGGGTTAATAGGGTGATATGGGCTGAATTGAATAACCTGTCCAGATGTTCTTCCAAACGAAAGATGGCTGTCCCCCCATCATCAGTTTTGTAGCATCGAATTCCTTCAAAAACACCCAGACCATAATGTAAGGAATGACTCAAGATATGAACTGTCGCCAGATCGTAATCAACGAGATTTCCGTCCATCCAAATTTTTCCATTTTTATTTTCCATTTAGGGAAGATCCTCCTCGATTAATCAATTTTGCATTATCAGACGTTCATTTATTTTGTAATCAGGGGTTAGAAGATTGAATCACCAACCCGCCTGAATTTATATGCGGGTTTAGACTGTATCGTCTCATTTTTATTTTATAAACGCCTGGTTATTCTTCGGCCGCGTTGTTTGTGTTCGAATGCAGCGTTGAGCTCTCGCTCCCCACCTCATTAAATGGATGATTATATTGAGGTCCATTTTCATAAGCAGGACTTTTTGATCCTGCAAAAGCATGTATGCAGGATTTAAATCCTTTATTCTTTTCACATATTTCTTGATCTATTTTAATTTGTTAATGATATATTGTCAATTCTTTTATACCCTCCCTTATACCTTCCCTCAGGGCAAAGGCATCAAATTAGGAGTGAACAATATCATTCAATTTTAAAGTTATTTTGCCTCTTTCAAGATTTCCGGTTAGCCTTTCAATCTCCTTGCTCATAGCCCTGACGCATGAATTTTAGTTGCTGTCATATCAAGGACTGGCAGGCAATCTGTAAAAAATTTCGCAAACTTTTTAATCATAAGTCCTTGACGCTCAATATTTCAAAGATAAAGATGTGCGTCAGAGCTGCCTTGCTCACTCAGCAGTTCTAATTATGGAATCCGAGGAAAATAAAAATTATAATTTAATTAAGTATTAATACAAGTAGTAGCCTCATTGCGCACGGGATATGGCAAATTTAAATTCCTAAAGACGGCAAAAGTTAGATCAGTATGTA
>DAOURK010000203.1 GCA_030625085.1 Pseudomonadota bacterium | reverse complement strand
AAGTAATTTTACTCGTCCCAAGGAATAACTACCGAAAAAAAATAGGCGGAGTATGGAAGCTGTATTTTGTTAGTCAACTCACCCTCTATTGAATTGCCTCTAGTGAGGTAAAGAGAAGACGCTATTGCCTTTATAGCCGACTGGTTATTAAAAAGCGTGCGTTAAAGAATTGGGAAAAAGAAAAATTATTTATTCTCCAATTTCCTTTAGCTTATTGTTCAATTCATCTATTGACAACTTTTCAAGTCCTTTCTTATCAGATACAGGCAACCCTTTCCTTAACTGGGCAAACCTAACATCACCTATTAATTCCCCTTTTTCAATGCCTTTTTCAATGCCTAATTTTTCTACACTTGTAACATACGGCATAGTGCATTCCTCCTCTATTTGTTCTATTTCTTCCATTATTTTGGCATCCAAGACTTTATCGTGCAGCCCTAAGGCACCATCAATAAACTCAAATAGCGCTAATATCTCATCACGACTACTTCCCTTTTCATACATCAACCTAATCAATTTACGTTTAAATTTAAAACGTAGTTCCTTATCATTCTTAGCAGCATTGCTATACTTCACTGCCAAACATACTAAAGCAAATGGGTTGCTGCTCGCAAGTAATTCTTTTTCCTTTGTCTCTTCTATTTTAGATACATTATACTGATACAATACTCTGGTATTAAAAAATTCATACCTATATTCAAATATTCCTGTAGCCGGATAGGTAATTACACCTAAACTTACTATTTTTACCCTGTATTTATCGAATATGCGATAAAAATATATAAACATCCTTTCGTTAAAATTCGCCACATCTTGTCCTTGTACCTCTATATGCAATAGTATCCATTTTTCCTCTCCATTCTTTAAGTGAACCTTTACCAGCTTATCGACAAACTTCTTTCTCTTTGGCGAAGGCAAGCTGATTCTCTGTAACTCCTTATCCAAAAAGCTATAACCACGACTAAAATCCACCATAGCCCCAAATTCCGGCAAAAACAGACATACAAATTCACGAAAAAGTCTCTCTATAACTGTCTTCCATAACTCATCAAAATAGCAAATAGCGCCTTTTTCTTTCTTCATTAAATGATCTCCTTAGAAAAAAGGAACAGATTTATTTTTTCGCTTTGCAAGTAATTTTACTCGTCCCAAGGAATAATTACCTCCCCTGGCGTAACCATTCAGTCCCCTCAACTCCTTCCCCTTATGAAACATATTATAATCTGCAAAATAAAGTGTAAAGTTGAGGACTATTTTGCCTACGTCTTACTGTACTATATTATAGGAAACTGTGATATATAATACAAGTATATTTCTAATTATACTTTTATCCAATAATGTCGGGAAAAACCAGCAAAGGAGCGCCTCGGAATCCCGAAAAAAAAGTATATGATTAAGGCAAAAAAGAGATATTATGCCAAGCTATTTGGGGAATATTCAATCTCCTCGGATGATTCCTGTAATTCCTTTTTCATGAGGTGAATGTATGCATCAAATCTAAAGTAAAAAAGGGGGCAGATTTATTTTTTTGCTTTGTAAGTAATTTTTCTATTTCCGGCTTTTCTATCCTTCTGTGCCTGTTTAAGATCTTAGATCTTCAATAGCCCGCTCATCAAGATCGAGGCCTAATATCTCCTTAATAAAGTGAGATGTTTGATCTCTTTGATATGGCTCATCATAAAACAGGTAATTGGGGACGGGTCCACATTTCGGCAAAAATATCAAAAAGCCTGGATGTGCAGTTTATAACTGATATACTTGACAATTTACTGACAGAAGATAAAATATACAATACATTAGCTAACAATCGGATGCACACTGGCCGGACACCAACGTATTTTAGTTAATCAATGCGCTGAGTGTAGCGTCCGGCAAGATATGCCTAAAAAAAGGAGATTAATAATGAGCGAACTAATAATTTCAAATCCGAAAATAATGATGGGCAAACCTGTTATTAAAGGAACTCGAATTACAGTTGAATTAATTTTGGAAAAGATAGCGGCTGGTGAATCTGTAGATCAAATTTTGAATGAACACCCACGGTTAACACATGAAGCAATACAAGCATCATGCGCATTTGCTGCTAAGGCTTTGAAAGCAGATGTAGTATACCCTGTTGAAGAGGAATAGCAGGATGGGGCAATGGATTATTATTTAAAAATTTATGTTCATTAACGCCTTATTAAATTTTTAAAGCGTAAAGTTCAGAAGCAAACCATGATACCATAAAATCGTATACACTCTATTTTACTCATGAGTAAAATCGTGTTATAGCGATATTACTATGGCTAAAATTTATGAACGATACATACTGAATCCAGTAAAAGAAAACCTGCAAAGTAAAATGGTTTTTGTGGACCACAACTTTACCAGGTGCATCAAGGTACCAAAGATTACAAAAAAAAGGGCGTAAGGGTACTTCCGGTTCATACTTTTTGTAAAGAATTGCTTTTGCCATGACTGCGCTACGTGCCAGGATGACGCTATAGAAAAGGATGCTATTATTGCCATTCTTCTAAGAGTTTTTTCGCATCCTCGGCCTCGGGGAAGGTGGCGCTTATGTCCAAAGAGGTTTTAAGCGCTTGCAGGGCCTCTTCTTTTTGATTAGTCTTATCATAGGCAAGGGCCAGATGATAGTGAATACTGGGATGTCTTGGAATCAATTGTATTGCTTTTTGAAAATATTGTAAGGCTTCTTTATAATCCCCTCTCTTATAATAAACCCACCCTAAGGTATCGACAATATTTCCATTATTCGGACTTAATTCCACCGCCATTTTTGCATATGCAAGGGCCTCATCAAAATTGCGGCCGGTGTCGGCATAAATCCAGGCCAGTTGATTATAGGGGATAGCCGCATTAGGGTCCAGTTTGATAATGTCTTTATAATGGGCAATAGCCTGCTCATAGTTTTTCATCATTTCATAGAGCAAACCCTGTTTCATGTGTATATTCACATCATTTTTATACCGCTTCAGATACATATCATATTCTGCAGCGGTTTTCCGGGTAAGGCGATTTCTTTGTTTTTGATCCAGATTAAGGCCCTTGCTTTTTTTATAGTAAATATCCCCCAAAATTTTATTGACCGAGTATAGTGAGGGAGCGCTTTTTACTGTTTTTTCCAAGTAGGTTACAGCTTCTGTGACCTTATTTTTAGCCAAATAGGCTTGAGCTATAAAATAGCTTGCCAAAGGATTATCAGGGGCTTTTTTTAATACAGTCTTCCCCTCTTCAATAACCTTATCAAACCATTTCTGGTTCATATAACTAGCTAAAAGAGACAAATGAGAACCAATAAAATGTGGATCTACCTGATAAAAATTGCTAATAGGTATTTCTTTATCCCGTAATTCCGGAATATACAGCGTGCCCCTGCCGAATCTTTCTTGTGCTTTTTGATATTGGCCCTGACAAGCATATATATTTGCCTGAATGAAATAAGCCAATTTATTTCTCTCATTTATGTGAATTGCTTTTTCAATATATTCGGCAGCTTTTTTGTACTCTTTTCGAAGATTATGAAGAATAGCCAGCCCAATAAAGGCATTGCTATTTTCAGGATCTTCTTCCAGCAACAATTCAAAGGTTGCCATGGCTTCATCCTGGTTGCCGGTCGCTAAATAAAGCAGCCCAATGAGGCTGTGCTGTTTGCCGGGTTCAGGACTCAGTTCAATGGCCTTTTGATATTCAGCCAGGGCCTCTGCAAGTTTTCCCTGATTTGTATAAAGAGTAGCCAGCAATATATATGAAGCCGGCTCAGAAGGCTTTACCCGTACAACCTCCCGGATAACTGATGCTGCCTGATCCGGTCTGCCCATATTCTGGTAAATATCGCTGAGCATAACATAGGCTTTTATTGACTGAGGGTCTAATTCTATGGCTTTTTTCAAATTGGCAATAGCCTCTTTCATCATGCCCTGTTTCTGGTAAACCACCGCAATTTCACGATACACCTCACTGTTGGAAGGATCAATGGCCTGTATCTTTTTCAGATAAGCTATGGCCCGAGATAAATCCTTTTTCAGTATACTGATCAGGGCCAAATTTTTATAGGCAAAAATAAGGTTTGGTTCAAGGGTAAGGGATCGTTCAAAGTTACTTATCGAAGAAACCAAATCTTTCTGGTCAAGGTAAATATTTGCCAATAAACTATAGGCAAAGGGGTCTTCTTTATTTTTTTCTAAGGATCTATTAATCTCGGCTATGGCCTTATCATAATCTTTATTATAGTAAAAAATAACCGCGTAATTAAGATGCGAAGAAAAGGGATATTTCCGAAGTTCGGCAATCTCTTTTATGGATTGAGCTATTCTATTCTGAGGAGAAACTTGCAGTATCCGCCTGCAATATTTAAGGCCTTCATCAGTCCAGTCCTTTTCAAGGTTAATTACCGCTAAGGCCGCCATAATGGGAATGCTGTCCTCCTTTATCTTTAGGGCCTTCTGGTATTCACTTATGGCCTGCTGGAAACTGCCGGTTGCATAATAGGCAATGCCCAGATAATAATGGGCCTGAGTGTTTTGGGGGAAATATTTAACTGCTTCCTGCAAATTGGTTAAAGCCTCCAGGTATTCACCCTGATAAATGGCGGCTGTTCCAAGAAAGAGTTTGGCTATATGAAAGTCCGGGTTTTCTTTTACCATACTTTGCGCCAGGGTTTTCAATTCCTTAATTTTTTTTGTTTTTAAATACAAATCAGCCAATCCCAGATATCCTTCAAGCTTTTTGGGATATTCTGAAATAAGAAGCTTAAACTCCTTAATGGCTTCATCAATCTTATCTTCCTTAATATAAAGGCCGGCTTGCATTAATCTGGCCCGATAAAATGTACTATCAAGGAATAAAATTTCTTTGAGCTCTTTCCCTGCTTGCTTGTAATTTTCAGTTACTAAATACAATCTGGCCAGATTTAAACGCGGCTCTATGCTTTTTTGATCCAGAGCTATACTTTTTTGAAAATCATCAAAGGCTTTCCTGTAATCCTTGCTTAACAAGTTGATATTCCCCCTAAGATTATACGCCCTGCTGTTATTTGGATCTTCTGTAAGCACATACTCAATTTCCTCGGATGATTCCGGCAATTGTTTTTTCATCAAATGAATGGAGGCTTTATCCAGCCGGGCCTTTAAAAGGTGGGGGTTATGTTGAATTGCTTTGTCAAAAGCCTTCAGGGCCTGATCGGATTTTGAGGTTGCCAAATAGCTTGTTCCAAGATAATAATGGGCTTCAGTATTGTTGGGATCAATTTTTAAGGCATTTCTAAATTCAATGATAGCCGCATTATAATTTTTTTGGTTTAAATACTCCACTGCCCTGTTATAATATTTTCCCTTTTTGGGTGTCCAAAACCAGGCTTCTACACTTGTTATAGAACCTGTTCCAACTAATACCATAAGTAAAATAAGACAGCTTAGTGAAATTTTTTTTACCTTAACCGGATAAATCATAATACTAGCCCCTTTTCTTCACCTGCAAGGATTGAAGACTAATTTAGACATGACCTTATATCTTCATCAGTGCCATTTGGACACGCCCTTTTAATTCCTCGATTATCTTCCCCTTCCCCAAGAAGATCTTCTACTATATGCAAATGCATCATACTTCTTTTTAAAATTTAATCATATCTTGATTCAATCGTAAAAAATCGAATTCAGAAAAACAGTGTCTAATAAAATCAAATAGTTATAATGCCTAAACCTGTTAATTTAGAACTTTTTACGAAACCATCATATCTTAAAAACTGAATATTATCATAATGGTATCCATTAATCTAATAAATTTGTAAAAAAACAAAAAGGTAACTGGAATTTACAATAAATCTGTCGTGAATTTACGAATTATTGATAATCAACCCTATTAACATCCTTATTTTTAATAAGTTTATCTATCCCGCCTGTACCCCCAACTTGACAATATCGCTCCATTTTGAATAAATCAAAAAGTTTTTGTTGAACTTTGTCCATCTTGGAAACTACGGCTCACCTTCATTGAGCGACACAGAAACCATCATCATAACAGTTATTGATGTGAGACCACACCAGCCATATGGTTGGCCTCTGCCACAAGTATACGGTGGTTGGTATCAACAGCAGTTTTTAGATTTACAAAAGCAACCATGGCTGCAGCAGCCATACTTGTTGAATATGCAATACTAGCGTGAGTTTACGAATTAGTGATAGTCAACCCTATTAACATCTTTATTTTCAATAAGTTTATCGCTCCCATGTGTACCCCCTAACTTGATAAATATCTCTCCATTTTGAATAAATCAAAGAGTCGTTGCTGAACTTCGTCCATCTTGGAAACAACCGACTGAGTTACTTGTTTTTTCTTCCCTTTGGGGAATATATTCAATACTTCTCTGATTCCCCAAAGTTTTCTGTGCAGGTTATTCATGGAGATGCAAATTCCTGCTTCCCTGACTCTTTTCATAATCAAGGCACGAAAGAGTAATGATAATGAGCAATACAGTCCATGAACTCTTATCATTCGATCCGTCCAATGAAACATCGGCCACCAGCTTCCTATCTTTCGATCTTTCATCTGTTTGAAGGTATCCTCTATAATGTACTGGCTTCGATAGGCAAGAATAATTTCTTCTGTAGACCAGTTATGGTTATCTGTTATTATAATATTTTTTCCCAGATATGTATCGGAAAGTTCGCCATAAGCTTTATCGTTTAAGCTATAGGTAAGGGATGGAAAATTATTATGTTCTGTGAGTGTAGGTTTAATTAAATCCTTCATGTGCTGGCCTGAAAGTATCGATGATACTTGTTTTTCAACAGATTCCACTGTCGGCTTTTTGCCCTTCGTGATTCTGCCTGCCATACGGTCTGCGAGCTTTCCTGAAAGTTCACAAAGCTTGTTGTTCCCTAATCTGGCTCTTGATGTCCTTATGATGCATTTAAAAGCCTCCATTTGGTCTGAGATTTTTTGGGTAATTATTTTTTCTCATCCCCAATAGTATATAGGCTTTTTCTTATTTAAGCAACTGTTTTTATTACC
>DAOURK010000094.1 GCA_030625085.1 Pseudomonadota bacterium | reverse complement strand
TGCCGGAACCGGATACGCCGGTGAGGCACACCAGTGCGCCAAGGGGTATGGTTACTTCAATATTCTTTAAATTGTATAAACGAGCGCCTTTAACTATTAAGCGCTGTCCCTCCTTGGCCTGCCTGCCGCGAGAGGTAATTTGGCGTCGGCAGGGCAGGGGGGGGCCATTTTCTGGTTATGGAAGTAACGCGCGCCATTTCACTTTTTTTTATGTTCTCATTTCACCTCCTCAACGGCATCCGGGTTATTGGGTTACTGGGTTACTGGGTTATTGGCTATCGTCCGGGCTATGTGGTTTTCTCAGATTTCTGAACCTTTTTCCGCATTCCTTCGATATAAGTTTTTTATTCACCATTATCTTAGCTCCCTCATGGGATTTAAGGTCTATGCCAAAAAGTATGAAGGTGGCTTTAGCAGCATTTAGGCCCTATTAATCTATGTATTGGTGAAGATTTGATTATCTGCGCGTTTGAATCCACTGGCGAAAATGAAAATGAATGGAAAAAATTATTTACTATTCTTGGCTAGGTTTATAAAAATCTACCGAAGAATCTTCGAAAAATTTTGTCAACTTATTTCTGAGAGGTAGAAATGATCCAAACAAAGGTTTCCTATGGAGAAATTGATATTTTCACCTGAGTTATCAACATTAATTTAGGAGGTTACATATGAAGACGAAATTATTCCCTTTGATTATGTTGGCTACATTACTATTGCTCATGCTAAACAACAGGGTCGATTCGGGAATAAACAATTCATCTAAACTGCTTGAATTAGCTTGGAATAAGTTTAAGGGCGAACTTTACCCAGCCGAACAGAAATTGATTAAAATGACCGGATTTAGCAAAGAAGCTATTTATATTGACAGCAACCAGGTTAATAAGCAGATCAGGGCTGACCGCATTGTATGGCTTTGCACTGATCGGCAAGCATTAGAGGTTATCACCTACCGGGGAATCCAAATCAGAAATGCTTACATCGATGGAAACATTGACTTGCGATATGCCAAGATACCATTTCCTGTAAGTTTTATTGATTGCAATTTTCCCATGGAAATAAATCTGGAATATGCGAATGTCCCGGCCTTGTATTTATCAGGTTCATCTACGAATAAACTCCTCGCCGATGGACTTAAGGTCGGGCATAAAGTTATTATGAATAATGGGTTCACCTCCAAGGGCACGGTGAGCCTTAATGGCGCAAAGATCGGCATAGACCTTGATTGTGGAAACGCTAAATTCAATGATCTTAATGTGGCATTTATTGCCGATGGACTTTGGGTCGGGCATAAGATTATTATGAATAATAATTTTGAATCCAAGGGTAAGGTAAGGTTCACTGGCGCAACAATCGGCGTAGCTCTTGATTGTAGCAACGGCACGTTTCGCGATTTTATTGCTAATGGACTCAAGATCGAGCGTAGCATTTATATGCATAATAAGTCTAGCATATCTGATGGTGTTAAAATGCAAGGTATGTTAGTAGACAAGGGCACGGTGAGTCTAGTTGATGCAACAATCGGCGGAATTCTTGATTGTAGAGGGGCTCGGTTTATTGCCAAACGTGCCAAACGATCCACCCGCCAAAGCGATCCTAATGGGGATGCCTTTATTGGCACTGGCCTTAAGATCGAAAGGACTGTTCATATGGAAGGGGCAACTTTCGAAGGTAGGGTGAAACTAATTAGTGCAGAAATCGGCGGAATTCTTGATTGTACAGAAGCAGAGTTTAACAATCCTAATGGGTATGCCCTTATTGCTACCGGAATTAGTGTCGAGGGTACTGTTAATATGGAAGAGTCAACTTTCAAAGGTGAAATGATCATAGATAATGCTAAAATCGGAGGTAACTTTAATTGTAAAAACAGTTACTTTATTAATCCTAATGGGATTGCCCTTAATGCTACTGGAATTAAGGTCGAGGGGGATGCAGATATGGAAAATTTCCAGGTCAGCGGTAAAGTATCTCTGCGTGGCGCTAAAATAAATAGAAATTTTGTCTGGAAAGGTGTCACTTTGGGAAAAAATGTGGAAGTGGATCTTCGATCTGCTAAGATTGGAGCATTATGGGATGATCCGAACAGTTGGTCTGATCCAACCGACAAAAACAATCCGCGTTTGTTGCTCTGCGGTTTAATTTATGACGACCTTCATGAAGGGGCCCCAACAAACGCCAAGGACCGCATCAAATGGCTGCTCCGGCAAGATCCAAATCGTTTCATGCCCCAACCATATGAACAACTGGCCACAGTGCTGCGCAACCATGGATTTTATGAAGATGCAAGAAAGATACTTATATCTAAAACTGATGACTGGTTAAAATCGCCGCAATCCAAAATGCCATGGTATAAAAGAAGGGGGTATCGCATCCTTAAAACAACTATTTCTTACGGCTATCGCCCCTGGCGAATTCATAGCTGGGGAATAGGAATCGTTGTACTAGGCTGCTTTTTATATTCTATAGGCAATTACTTTCAGTTCATGAAGCGTACAAAAAAATTTCCGAAGGGAGAAGCTTATCCGAAATTCAATCCATTTATCTATTCGGTGGATGTATTTACACCGGTCATTAATCTGTGCCAAGCTGCTTATTGGGTGCCGGATCAGTGCAGACGCGGGGATGGAAAAGTTACTAAAGGATCGTTGATTGAAGTTGTTAATAAGATAGATCGTATAGTTTTTAAGGGATTTTTGAGTAAATTTTTTTATAAGATAAATGATAAAGTTTTTAAAGTATATGGGGATAAAGTTTTTGGTTGGTTTTTATGCGTCTATTTTTGGCTTCAAATTATCAGTGGTTGGATAATCATGACCTTGTTCCTAACGGGTTTGAGCGGATTAATTAAAATTTAAATCTTTAAAGCATACGCAATAGCCCATTATCGGGGTAGCGTCTTTTCAGGCGATAGAACCATACACAAGGGGGATAAAGCATGATAAGGCCAATCAGCCACAGTAGATAGGTGTTCGGCAAGGAAAGGGATTTTCGAATATTGAAAATAGCAGCAACGCCTTCATAGATATAAATATGAAGGATATAGAAAAAGAGGGGAACATGTCCGTACATCTCAATAACCTTCACCAGAAATTGATATCCCGATGCCTTATCCGGCAATATATCCAAGATACCTATAGATATGGTAAGGATTCCATAGAAGAGGGCCATGTTCCACAATAAAAAAGCTAAAGAAGGAGGGTATTTGGACATGAGTAAGAATTCACCGAAAGTAAATTGTCTCCATATATATAAATTTCCAAACCCTCTCATAATTCGCACCAGAAAAAAAAAGACCATAAGAGTAGCGGAAATTATGGTAAATTTACCGGCAAGCTGATAGAGCACGAGATGGGACCACTTTTTTATAAAATATGTTCCAAACAAATACCCACACCCCGCCACTCCGAACCAAGGCAGAAATGGATATAAACCGCCTTTTGAGGGCGTGAGTATAGCTGCCAGTAGGTATTGGACCCACTCTTTGGGTGAGTGCGCTGCATGTGACAGGTAAGGGCTGACGATAATCAGGAATATCGACAGGGGCATCAATATTAAGGAGGGGAGCCTTCGAAAAAAGGCGAAGAGGATCATGAGGCAGCCGATACAGTAGAGAATTTCAAATCTTACATTCAGGCGACTCATCACTACAAATTGCAAGAATATGAGAAACCATCCACGCTTAATCAAATGGCTTGAAATGGACCATTGATCATGGCCCCTCCGGCTTCGGTGAAAAGAGGATATGGCTATCATTGTCCCAAAGGTGAAGATAAACCCCGGGGCGGCAATATTACCCAAAAGCCTGGTAATGACTTGGGGCTTATGAATATATAAGGGGAAATGCCCCAGAAGGCCTTCGCACTTCAAACTACCGGCATTGTAAAACTTTGAAGCATGATCGAGGGCCATCAAGATCATCAAAATCCCACGGCCAAAATCAAAAAAACCATATCTTTTTCTCTCATCCTGGCTTTTATCCATAATCCATTAATCCATTAATCTATTAATCCATTTCATAATGATTTCATATTATACCATCGGCTCAGGAGGCGACTTCGGCAAGCTTTGTCTGGGGCTGAAAATACGATAGCCAATGTCCATTCGGATAAGGCCGCAGATAACCAGGATAAGGAAGACTAAAACTCCAATGACCAGGCTGTTGCGGTAACCTATTTTCTTAAATATTTTGCCTTCACCTACCGGTGGTATTTTTTTTGGTTCAAGAGGAAGTTCATATTTTTTAGCAAGAGCGCTGATGGGCCACATATGAATAACCGGCACACCCTGTTGAATAAATCCGGTCATAACACTGTCAATCTCAAAGACCTGGGGCTTTGCCTTGAGGTTTAACCCGGGTTTGAAGAGTCTTTTTCCAATATCTGTGCCCACCGAAATAGTCCCGCTGCCCACATTTATATAAGCGGCAATGGGTTTTGCTTCAGTGTATTTTTGATATAAGGCCATACGAGAATCAATATTTTTTCCCCTGGTCTTAGTAGCGGGAAGAAAAGGAATATTGTTTCTCCGCATAGCCTCCTGAAGCATCTTTCTTCCGTCTTTGGTAATACCCTTGCCCCGGTCTTCCCTTCCTCCAAGAGAGGCAGCAATAGATTTGCTCGAGGTTATTCGGTTCCTGTACAAAATATCTTCCATATCAAGCCAGGTAAACTCCGGAATATTTGCCCCCCAGCTCGATGAAGCTACGCTGGTTATCACTATAGCTTTCAGCTCAAGCGCCTCTGCAGCGGAAAGAGCGGCCAGATTGATGGCCGGGAATGACCCTGAAAACCCCATAGCTATTGTATCTCCCTTCTTGACTTTGGCGTGCTTAAGCATATCAACTAATACAGCCGCCCAATTCGGGTTTACTGAGGCGCGCTTAGCCTGAAGACTCCCCGGAGAACTGGTGATAGGGGATGTAAGAACACCAATCAGGTTGGAGCCTGCCGGGTCTGCCGCATCATCGAGGGAAACGCTCTCTTTGAGGTTGCTCATTCGGTAAGCCTTAATAAGATAAAGACCGTTGTGCATGATCCTGGCTGCTTTCAATTTATCCTCATAAGAGGGCTGTTTGATCTCTACTTTAAAGATTTCAACTGCCGTCAAGCCGAGAACGGCTAAAAGGATCATGAGCGCATACACCTGCCACGATACCTTACTTAAGTGCCAGTAGCGTCTTTTCACAGGGCCCACTCCCCTCCGGTAATTAAAATGAGCCACAGTCTGGTGATCACACTGGCGGTGATCAAGACGGAGAAGGTTTCCAGTGCCCCCTGGCGATCGATCCAGATGGCGATAAGTCCGGGGATAATGTATCCAATTGCAGTGAGCTCAATCGTTCCCAGCGTTGTTCCCACAGGACCCAAGGAGCGAAAGAACCATCCGAATAGAAAACCTACCAAAATCATCAGAACAGTCCTTCGTCGGCCATAAATAATCATTACCGCACTTAAGGAGTGGATAACAAAAAAGGTCAAGTAACTCATGAGAAGCGTCAAGAGAATGACCAGGGGACGATCAAGATACAAAGCCATATATCCCGGCACAACCATGCCTCCCGCACCAACACCCAAAATTTCCGCAAAAGCAAGATTTATAACAAGGCCAATTCCTAAGGATATAGTGACAATATCCATTTTTTTCCCCTTATAATGGCTCTGCCCGGTTGAGAAAATAGGTAACTAACTCCATAGCCGAGCCGACAAGATTTCCTATCCCCATGATCATGGCTGAGTGGCCGCTTAGCTGAACAATTTTTTCAAACACCCAGTCGGTATTCATCCCTTCGGCATTAATAAATAGGGAATGATGCATACCTTTATTTACTGCTGTTCGAATAAGTTGATATGTCAACTCACCGATAACCACGTACTTATGGGCAGCAGGCCAATGGGGTAAAGCCTCTCCTAATTGCCTTGATCGATCGAGACGATCAGCCCTTGTATTTATAACCATGATTTTTCGGACATAAGCTTTATGCCTCTCTAAGGCCATGCGCCAAATGTTCTCTGAAGACTCCGGGTCATTGGCGGCAAAGCCGTTGACAAAAATAAGATCACGCCCAAAGAAGAGGAGTTTGCACTCACTCATAGCGCCAAAGTCGGGAGCAGCCTTCCACATTCCCCGAAGAGCAGTATCTTTCGGTATGCCGAGTGAATGGCATACCGAAAGGGCTAAGGCTACATTCTCTTTGTGCTCTAAATAATTGAACTTTTTCATATCTTCATCACTTACCTCCTCAATACCGGCATCACTCAGAACAATAAGCTCACAGTCTCTATCGTTACACACCCTATGGAATTCCTCCCTATAGTTGCGCTCTGCAGTAAACAATTTTGCTCCAGGGGGGGTCGATCCCAGCAGGGCCATAGCTACGTCCCTTTCAGTAGGCCCCATAACATCTAAATGATCAGGCCGCACATTGGTAATAACGCCATGGGTTGCCCTAATAAGCTTTAACTCGGTGAGTGATTGAAGATCAGGCTGCAGGGCCATGCATTCAATTACCAAAGCTTTGGCCATATTTCGAGCTGAAAAGGTAACAATGCGTCTTTGCTCAATAATATTAGGTCGTGAAGATCGAAAGATAGTATATTCAGTATCGTTATCAGTGATTATACGCGGTAGGGCGCCGGTTGTTTTAGCAAAGGTTTTATGACCCCCCTCTCGAAGGCCGGCGGCAATAAGCCTGGTGACAGATGATTTTCCTCTGCTGCCGTTCACATGAATGCGAATAGGAATAGCGTAAAGATTGTGCATATGCACAAAGCGCTCTACTATCAGTAATCCCACAACGATTCCTAATAAAATTAGACATATAATTATCGGGCTCAAGTGGCTCTCCTATTTTTAACTTTTTTGTACACAACCTTTTATTTTATAATTTCAGTACTCCTTTATTCGTCAGATAAATCTTTTTTTCATGATATCTTTTTCTCTACAATGCTCTTGCCATCAGAGAGCTTTCATAAAGAAAATGGGGGACGAGAATTATTGAAGACATCTTTAAGACATCGGCGTAGGGGAATAGTTGACTTTGTATATCTATAGGATTTCAGATATTAAATTTCATGCGCCAATTTTTTATACTGCTATGGTATGGATATCAATTGTGAAATTAATTTTCTAAAAATCTATATATCTATAGAAATACAATTCAAATAAAGTAATGCCATTAATATAATAAGATGGAAATAATAATGCCAAGGATTACAAAGAAAGGGCAATACCATACCGCAAAACATAAGGAAGAAATTCACCTTGCTCCCAGGAACGGAGGTGGATGTTATTATAAGAGAGAATCAACTCCTCGGTGAGGATTCCGGTCGTCCACCTCCTGTGATCCTGCGAGCTGGTGTGGCGGGTTTTTCCAGCAGCATGGGAGAGACAGCCGCTCTGACCTCAAGCAAGTTGTGAATTTGAAAGGGGGAGAGTTACTAAATCTTGGCGCTATTTTAGATATTTCTTAAGATACCGAGCGGTGTATGATCTGTCAGCACAGGTTAAAATTTTGCCGGGAGGTCCTTGAGCCACAATGGCGCCGCCCTTATCTCCACCTTCGGGGCCAAGGTCGATGATATGGTCGGCTTCTTTGATCACCTCCGAATTATGTTCAATGATCACTATGGTATTCCCTAAATCAACAAGCTGTTGGAGCACGTGCATCAGCTTTTCAATATCAGCCGAATGCAGGCCGGTAGTTGGTTCATCAAGAATATACAATGTTCGTCCTCGGTTCATTTTACACAATTCATAGGCAAGCTTAATCCTTGACATCAACTAATAGATCCTCATTCTGCCAACATCTCTATAAGGTCACCACGTCTGAAAGTAGCTGAGAGTTGTTGCAGAGAAATATCCCGGTCTCCGTAACATTCCTTTAACGCTTTCAAAATGTCATCTATGGATTTTCGATGGTATTCAAGCTTTTGTTCCCCAAACGTATCGTGAATATCCTTAAAATTAAGATGAGAGACATCAGAAAGTTGCAGGTTTTTGTCAGCCAACAATTTCCGCCCGACAAGCATAGAAATATAATGAGATGCGTACGGAAGAAAATCTGGTGGATTTTCTGTGCTTGGACGCTTTCGTTCATTTTCAACATGTCGGAATATCAAGGTAGCCAAAAGCGCTTGGGCCGCATTTAGTTCTTTGAAAATGGCGCCATATAGCTTTCCAAAGTGTTCCTTTCGGCGAAATTTTGCCTGCTGTGGTTTTTTAAGCCAGATGGCAAGTACCGACTCTGCAAGAATAGAACTGGTTACAACGGACGAACCTCCTCCACCTTCTTCACGTTTGTGTTTGTATGTGTATACCAGATCCCTAATGCCTATTTCAAGTTGTCTCTGAATCTCGTCATTAGATCGCAGATCCCGCAAATCCACCGGATTTTGGCTATTGGTTGCGTATGTAATATCGCGAACGAAGTTCTGATCATCCTCAGAAAGTTCATAAATACGAAGCAACACGTAGACATTTTTGAATGATTCCTCAAATAACCGCAGATGACGAGGGGAAGGAGGGTAAAGCGTTTGCTGAATAGTTTTACATGTCTGACCACCATTGATAATCTGCATACCCTCAAGCTTCAGTTGATAGTTTTCTCCTTGCAGCGCATTATGGCGGAACTTTCTACAAATCATGGTGATGCCATTATTAAAAAAATAGAAATTGTCCCGCTTCTGCGTATTCGCAAGAGTTTCGTGAATGGCAGAATTTACGCGGTTGGAATGTAATCCAAGATACCGCCGAATATTTCTTTCCAACAACAGATCATTATGGCGGTTGAATAGTTCGGCAATCTCGGTCACTGCCACTTTTCCAACCAGAACTCGCCGAAAGTTGAAATCTTCAATGACGGCTTTTCCTTCCAAACGAATAGAGTCATCTACTGTTTTCTTGCGTTGTAAGACCGATACAATACTGTCGTGATTGTAATGGACCCACATTACTTGATCTTCTGTAAAACCTGACTGGGTGATCCAATTCTGTGCTTGTTCGCTCCACTTTGTGCCATTATTGCAAAGCACAACGCTCACACTCGGGATATAGCCATCACGTACTAAAGATCGGATTTCTTCCACTTTAGGCGCAATTCTGTTATTTAGCTCTATCTTTTTTGCAGGGTCAAAAAGAGTAGCCACTGTGTTAACAGCTTTTTGGACGCCGTTTTCAGGAAAATTCGCAACTCCCCTTAGATCTTTGACCTTATATTTTCCTTGAAAGATTGTTACGGCAAACTCTCCATCGTCCACTTCACTGATGTGAATGCCATCTACTCCAGCGTCGTTCCCGCCTTCGGTGAGCAATTCAGCAGATTCTAACAAATTAAGTTCCAATGCAGTAGACATACAGAGAAGAACAAATGCGGATGATTTTTTTGCATTTTCGTCTCCATCAGGCAACCATTCCGGGTGATCTTCAATGATCCCGGTTATCCTCTGATCAACGATGCTCGCATTTATGTTCATAACTTATTCCTCCAATTATTGTGGCCACCTCTGTTCATCAGTAGATCACTCCTCCCCCGAGCCGAGGATTCGATAGGCACGAGCAGTACGTCCTGGGTGTGCGCATCGGCCATTTTCAAGTGGCCACAAGTGGGGGATTTTGGGTGGCCATCAGCGCGCCCTGTGCGGGGCGGTCCTATCCCCATATACGCGATAAAACCAAGAGCTTAGTCTATGTTGGCGTTTCGTTGTTTCCATCCATCCATTTAAATTTGCATTGAGTAAGCAAGCTCTTTTTCAATTTTTGGCTGTGTTTGGGCTTGTGTGACTTGCAAATGTGATTGCGTTGCTTTACTTTTCATCGTATCATATTCTTTTTTTTCTTTATAATATTTCGAATTAGGATTTTTAATGTCTTCTCTTAAATAATGTTTATTAATAAAATTAATTATTGATGAATTCCCGATATGTTTTGAAATGTCTTTGAATTCATTGGGATGGACTATTTTTTCAATAATCTCCTTATCTGATTGTTTGAAGCTATTAAATTCATTCCACCATTTCTCAGTATATCCTCTTTCTTCAAAGAAAAATCTATAAAGGATATAAGTTTCAGGCATAATAAGTATCTTAAAATATTCGTCAATATTTCCACCAAATGCTGTATAAAAAAAACTTTTACCCTTTCCAATTTTGCCTTTTGTTGCATTTAAAATTGTTTGAATTGCTCTAATAAATTTTTTGTTCCAATATGGTCCCAAATAATCTCTATTTTTATACCATTTATCACCATTAATTGGATGAAATTTCATAGGAAAAGAATAAATGTTAATATTTAATGATTCACAAAGATTAATATTTATCTCCAATCTTTGATAAAGTTCTTCCGGATTGTCTTCTTCGTTATATAAGAGATAATTTGACAAATTGCGTATTCCATACTTTGCTGCTAATTCAATTGCGCTTGTATATACCTTTTCATATTTCATACTATCAAATGCAATTCTTAAAGGTTTTATAGGTATTTCACTTAATAATTGCATTTTCTTTTCATCTAAAAGTCGTGCGTCAAGTCCTTGATTGAAATCAACATATCTTTGTTTTGGAACCTTGTTTCTATACTTTTCAAATAGATCTTTTATCTTTGGATATACAGAGATTAATTTTTCCTTTGTTGTTGTTTCAATTTTTAATAGATCATATTCATCTAATAAGTTATACAAATCCTGCTGAACTTTATTTTTCACTTTTTGCAAAAGAAATTGAATTAAAGTAAATGATTTATTAACATGAGCTCGGTCATTTAATCCTTTTTTTAAGTTGGTTATAGCAATATCGAGATAATTTGGTTCAACGAATTTAATATTTTTTACAAATCCACATTCTTTGATTTCTTTAATTATTTTCGGGAATTTTTTTGATGCTAAAACGTTATTGTCCAATAATAGTAAATTACGTTGTTCTCCATAATTTTTTTTGTTTGTTCTATTTTGTCTTTTTATGATATATATTGATTAAACGTTGGTTCTATTTTCCAAACTGCACAAAAAGAACATTTGTTAATACAACCTCTTGTCATATATCCATAATAAGCATTGTTTTCAGGATATTTATACTCAATTTCATCTAAAATCGAGTAATCAAGTGGAAGTTCGTCAATAATAATATTGTTATAGTCAAGATCACCTGGTTTATTCAGTAAGCCTTTATGCGGTTTAATTCCTGTTGCTTTATATACTTCGTTCGCTAATACCGTAGCGAGGACACCCCCAATCTTTAACTCGTTTTCGTTTTTTACTATAGAGTTTTCCATATGACTTGATACTATGGCTCAATCTATTGAGATTCCTTCCAATTTTTACAGAAGTAATGTCATAAAAAAAAAATGGCATCAAGTCATATGGAAAAGACTATAGTTTTTTAGCAAATTCAATTGTTTCGATTGTAATTTTCCAATGAAAGGTAAATAATGTGGTTACATAAACTCTATCCCATTTAGGTTCATCCTCATATTTTTTTGTCTATAAAAATCTGAATAATGTTTTAACCAAAGTTCTAAAATTACAGCCATAAAATCCATATTAGTCATTTTTACGTTTTATCATTTGAGCTTTCACAATAGCTTTTAATTCGGAACTGGGCTGCTCTATGAAGTCTTTGGGGAAATAATCCAATGTTCCAAAATCGTCTAAATTTAATGTTCTAAAAAGATGTTTCCCTTTTCTGGATTCAATAAAAGTAAGATTAATGTTATTGTTCATTGTGTTACTCATGTCTTCAGCAACACGCCGCCGCATTCGGGTAATTAAATGATTGCTGTGCGTTTCTACGATAATAGTTTTCCCTTGAAGGGTTAATCCATATAGAAAATCAAATAACAAACTTTGAATCTTTGGATGCAAATAAATTTCGGGTTGTTCAAGAATTAATGTTCCAATTTTGGGCATCCTTAAACCTTCTACTACAATTGGTAGCAACTGGTTTATTCCTAAACCGACATGCTTTATACTTGCAGATAATCCTGATTTATTTACCAAAACTATTTTATAGGCTTCATTTATTTTTTCAGCATAGATATCTTCAGCCACGTCAAAAACTTCGCACATCCAATAATTAACAGCTTCTGCCAATGACATTGTTACGTCATGATATTTAATACCTCTTTCTTGTTCCATAATTCTATAAAGTTGAGTTGGCTCATTAGCATATTCTTCTAAAATCTGGGCAACAAATTCACCTTTTGTCCCCACATTTTTATGACTTCTTGAAAAAAAATATTCGTCTTTTGGTTGTTCTCTTAGCGGACCTATATAGGATATGTTGTTGAAAAATGAGTTAATCAGAACTTTAATATCATCAATATTTATTAGCTCCTTGAAAAACTCAAATTTTATGGGGCTGTTTTCATCGCCTTCGACCTCTTTTTTCCCTTCATAATAAATGGGGTAGATAGATGAGAAATGAATGTTTGTTATGGTTGGATTATCAGTCCACAATTTTTTTTCGAAAATTGCAGTATTTGTCTCTATGGAAAAAATATTGTCCTTATCAACGTTAAATAAAGCGTATTGCTCATTCCCGTCAGGAAAACTAAATTTTATAGAAAAATGATTTATAAACTCCTTGTTATCATAAATATTATATTGAATTTCTACTAAGCATTGGTAGTCGTTAAAAGTATTAAATAGAGAAATCGTTTTGGGTTTATCAATTTTAGAAAATTCAGCTTTGTTGAATAAAAATGAAATACTTAATTGATTTTGGAGATTATGGTCATAAAGAATATCTTTAAATTCTTTGATTTTATATAACTCTCCACTCAATACTAAGGGTTGATTGGAAGAATCCAACTCGATAGTTTGTTTTAGCAAAAGTAATAGTTGAAGGAAAGAAGACTTGC
The DNA here is from genome assembly GCA_030625085.1 of Pseudomonadota bacterium. GTDB lineage: Bacteria > SZUA-182 > SZUA-182 > DTGQ01 > DTGQ01 > DAOURK01. Next base: position 5,681 of record DAOURK010000094.1, on the reverse strand, counting down.
CCGAACTATTCACCCCAGTTATTACCGTGAATGGTTTAATCTCAAAATTTCGTAAATCTTTAATGGATTTAAATTTATTTATGGAAAGTTTCATTCAAGTTTTTCTTTTATCATTTATAAATGCATATTTAATTTCAATTTTTCTCTTACTCCATTTTTGAATAAAAAAGTTAAATTATTTTTGTCAAATGTAGGTTTTACTTTGTGTATTAACCTATGATGATTTGGACAAATTATCATAATGTTGTTATAATTATTATTAAATGTTTTTGTAAAAGAAAGAATGTGATGAGCTTCTACTATTTCTCCATTATATTTATCTCCAAAATTATTTCCACAAATTTGACATTTATACTGATAGCATAATTTAAGATTATCACAAATTGACTTGTCTAATTTTCTAATTTTTACAATTCTCTGTTTTTCTTCAATTTTTGATGTCAAATCTTCACGATTATAATTTATATCCATTTCAAATTCTTCTTCTGAGAATGTTGAAATATAAGAATTTGCTATGTTTAAATCTTTATTTGTAATGCAATCTAATAAGAAAGTATCTTTAAAATCTGTTGTATATAATACTAAATATTCTCTAATATTTTCAGGAACTTTGATTGGTTGCCCCGAATTAATAAATTTTTCTTTTTCTAATTGTAAATATGTATAGCTTTTATAAAATATTTCACTTAACTTTTTTGCAATTGGATTATTTTTGGAATATCTGATTTGTAGTAATTCTTTGTGTTTAGGATACTTTTTTTCATCAAAATTGATATTTGTTAATTTTGCTTTATATTTTTTTCCTTCCAATATAAGAGTAATATCTTTGTTGTCTCCTTTTTGCAAAAATTCTTTTATTGAATTATAAAAGAGCAACTGAATTGAGACTGGAATATTTAATCCAAAATTCAAAACAGACCAATCTATTACCTTTTTGTAAATATATATATCTTTTTGAAATGGCATACTTTATGCGACTTTTTTATGTTCAATAATATATTCACAATGGTTATGCCTTGTCATCATATTTTTATACACTGGCGGTATGAATTTATAATCAAATTTGGAGATTTCTATTGCATTTGTTCTACCGTATGCATGTGTTGCACAATTACCTTTAACCCTATCATGAATTGCACTTTTAAATTGTTCAACTGAAAATAAAATAATACCTAAAGAACGTCCCCTTTCAGAAATGTCAATTATTTGTCTTAAAACCGGAGAGTTTTTAGGAATATCTTTCGAAGCATATTTATTAAGCTCATCAATAAAAACGATAATTTTTGAAGGGATGTCAATATCGTCTCTATCTTCTTGCCCTAATTTTAAGTCATATATTGATCTAATTACATCACCAAAAACAAATGCTTGCGTGTCTTGGTCTAATTTTGCAATATCAATAACATGAACATCATTCTTTTTAATATTTTTAATTGATTCCCGTAATCTTATTTCGTTTTTTTCAGGTACAATTCTTTTAGAAAATATAGTATGACTTAAAGACTTACTTATAATCCTTTTGAATTTTCTCCAACTCATTACAGAAATATCCTTATCGCCCCCTTTTCTTCCTGCTGAAGTGAATTCACTAACTTTATTAATAAACTGTGTCCAACTTCCGACTTCACCAAAACCGCCTTGTTCAGTAATGATAAAATTAATTATAGCCTCCATCGTGCCACTTGAATCCTCAATGTTTGAAAACATCAAATCTAAATTAGCTTTGTCGTCATCAAAAACATATTTATATCTAAAAGCTTTGTTAGTGTCAATTTGAGCTTCAATGTCATTATTTCTAGCATTACTAAAAGTATTTGATTTTGTCTGGCCTGAATAGGGATAGTAGTATTTTACATTATTGAAGGGTTCCGTATTAATTCCAAGCATTTTGTATTTTTGTTTTTCGTCTTCGCTTAAGCTATCATTTGGTTCGTCAATAGCTAATAAATCTCTTCCTTTTACATTAAAAATCACAAATGCTGTTGAATCGTCTTTTAGTAGTTCTTTTTGTTCCAAATACTTGTCTTGAATTGCTTTTAATAAAAACATAGTATATGAAGTTTTTGCTGCTAATCCTGATATGCCAGAAATATTTAGATGAGCTCCTTCAGGGCCAATTAGAAATTGTGAATTAAAATGAACTGGTAAAGTGATTTTATCTTCGTCTCTATACATATCTAAATACCCACAAGGCATAGGATTATCTATTTTATCAAGACCTAATGCTAGCAAAACTTCATTGCTATTTGCTAAACTTACTTTGCTACCATCAAGAACAGGTGTGTAAATGCTTTTATCATTACAAACAACCTTTGCTTTAATAAAGTTCATTCCTATTCTGTGCATATTTGGCGTAACATTAACATCTCCAAAATCACTTGATATAAAGTTACTTAAATAACTTGCAGAATCAGTAATATGTGATATTTCTTCTATAACACCAAATGTTATTGAATTGTCTATGTGCGCAACTTTTACAACATCAAACGGATTCAAAATCCTTTTCTTGTCTGTCCAAAAGTAAAAAATATCAATAGTGGTTGGTGCCTTTTCTGTAGCGGCTACTTTTCCTATAATTTTTCCCATACTTTTTTCTCATATTTTAAAATAAATTAATAAAATGGATATCACTCAAATATTTACTTTTAATATATTTTTCTGTTAAATAAACAGGATAAAGATGTTTAGCCCACCTATCGTCCTGCCCGTAACAAACTGGATTCCTTTCATTAATAATATTAGCACTTATTAAATTAATTTCATCAGAATCTAACCCTTCTTCCTCTTCAGAGTCCCAAACCAATATTTTTTCAATTTTTAAAACCCCATCAAATGGACTTATAGTTTTCCTAATGCGTAAATACCAAACAGCAAATTTAATATCAGGTATTCTTGGTGTATCATACATAAATGCGGGTGTTCTATGATATAAATTTAAGTCTGCAATACTTCTCGAAATATTTTTAACGTCGTTAGAAAGTGCTTCCGGATTAAATGCTTTTGAAACTCCAACAACACAAGAATAGTTTGTTTTAATAACAGATAAGTCCCTTAAATCTCCACTACTCATTTTTTGATATTCTAATGAGCCATCTTTTATCAAGTATGATTCAGGATTAAGTTTACGATCTTTAACAAGTTCTAAAACAACCTTTTTTTCCAAATCAATCATTTCATCTTGGATTTTTGCAACGCCTTTGTCTTCGTATTTTTCATTTACTTTTAGGGGGGAATCATCATAAGGAAGAATTTTATTGAAAATTATTCCATGCTTTATTATAAATTGTTGTTTATTAAGTTTCTCAGTTAAATTATTAAAAAACAAATCATCATTTGAAGTAATAGCATTAGCCCTGCTTGGAAGACTTATAACCAAAGGATTTTTTAGTAGATATGGTTTGAAAGAATAAGGACTTTCTCTTTCACAAACTGACACACCAATTTGACCTGCTATTATAGGATATAATTTCTTGTCGTATGCAATATCGTCAACTTTATATGTTTTTCTTGAACCATCAAGAAAATATTTAAATAGTGAGGTTCCAGTTTTACTAATTTTTTTAGATAAGTCAAAAATGGATTTTGATGTTTTAAGGCTTTTATCCGTTTCACCTTTTCGTCTTACTTTTATATCTTTTTTATCATCATATAATAGTTTTGGAACTTCAATAGCTTCAAAACAATATTTATACGATTTATAATTTTTCCCATCAGTTTCTTTTGCAATATAATCTAATATGCTTTTCATAAAATTTCATTATCCATTACAATATACAAATTTATCAATTTCAAGTGCGTTTGCAAAAAATAGCTTTTTTGGTTTTTTTATGGGTTGGCTTTGTGTGCCGGCAAAACCAAATGTGCTATTTGCGGGCTGGTAATTCCTTTTTTTACAATAAACGCCAACGTTTGTATATATTCATTGTGCTTATCCACCCGGCACTGGTTCAGTTTAATGGTAATATTCAAGATCTTATAAAAATTAGATTAAAATGGACATACCGATAAAAGTTTGTTAATGTAATCTACCAACTTTCAACCTTTAAAAGGAAGGTAGATTATATGGAACTTTTTAAAAAAAAATGTCCTTATTGTAAATCTCATAATATGCGGCTACACAGCAAACATAACACTATAAACTATAGTTCTCGCATGATTTTCAAATGCGAGGATTGTTTCAGTTTTTTTTCAGAAACAAAAAATACTTTTATGGCTCATCTAAAAAAGCCAATGTTATGCTTGGGATAGAAATGCGGCGCGCACAACATTTGGTAGTACTTCGGAAGTAGCTTATTCTTCGCCCTGAAAATTGCGCCACCTCAAGCAACTCCAGGTTGGTTTTTGGTCAGCGAGATACCGAAAACTCGCAATTTGCCCATACTACTCAGAACATCCACGTTTCCGCAAGCCACCTTTTCATACCGGACGGTCGGATTTCCCAACCGGTTGGCGACCATGACATTTCCCCTAACAGCCTTCCCTATGCAGCGGAAAATGATAGGAAATTGCTTTTTTAACTATCCAATAGAATAGCGCGAAATTTAGAAAAATACAAATAATTTTTCAGTTTCAAGAAATGATCTGCCTTTTTATGGAGGGGATTGTTAAAAATTTTGTAAGGGATATACACATGCCTCAAATTGGATGGTAATTTAGGCAAAAAAGAGATAGACCAGGGTGATAAACTGCAGATGGTGAATCTGACATGAAATAATTATACTGTACAAATGCACAGTATGTAAGAGGTAAACTTTAGCCAAATATAATAAAAAATTTAAAAATGTAGGAAATGGGGGACAGTATATCAGCCTTCCCTTCAGCGTGCCTAACCCTTAAAAGAAAATTCTTATCAATTCAGATATTTCCGGAGAAAGCGGGCGGTGTATGATCTGTCGGCACAGGTTAAAATTTTGCCGGGAGGTCCCTGGGCCACAATGGCGCCACCCTTATCTCCACCCTCGGGGCCAAGGTCGATGATATGGTCGGCTTCTTTTATCACCTCCAGATTATGTTCAATGATTATTATTGTATTCCCTAAATCAACAAGCTTTTGGAGCACGTGCATCAACTTTTCAATATCAGCCGAATGCAGGCCGGTAGTTGGTTCATCAAGGATATACAGTGTCCGGCCTTGGTTCATTTTACACAATTCATAGGCAAGCTTAATCCTTTGCGCTTCCCCCCCTGAAAGGGTATTACTCGGCTGCCCTATTCTTAGATAGCCAAGGCCCATATCCATAAGCAGCTTAAAGGGTCTGGCAATTTTTGGAATTTTGGAAAACAGGGTTAATCCCTCCTCAATGGTCAATTCCAAAACTTGGCCGATGTTTTTTCCCCTGTAGGTAATGTTTAAGGTTTCTTCATTAAAACGAAGCCCCCGGCAGACTTCACAATCAATATACACATCAGGCAAAAAGCTCATCTCTTCCTTTATTCTTCCTCCGCCGGAGCAAGACTCACAGCGTCCGCCTTTGACATTAAAGGAAAACCGCCGTGGTTGATAGCCGCGCATTCTTGATTCCGGCAGTTGGGCAAAAAGTTTCCGAATCTCATCATGAAAGCCTATATATGTTCCGGGGGTTGAGCGGGGCGTTTTGCCTATGGGGGAATGATCTACCTCTAAGACGCGATCAAGATGCTGCCAGCCTTCAATATCTTGGCAGATATTTTCAGGAAGTGTT
>DAOURK010000088.1 GCA_030625085.1 Pseudomonadota bacterium | reverse complement strand
ATTTTATAACAATCGGCGCTATCATCAGGCGCTGAAATATAAGACCCCCTATGAAGTACATTATGGAAACTGTGAGAGTAACTAAATAAATGGTTAACTTACTGATTTTAAATTATAAACAATTAAAACAATGGGTTGCGTAACCGCCCAGGGGTAACTCCAGTCGCCCTACGGGCTCCTTCAGTTACCCCTAAAACATAATGGAATGCATCTAAAAAAAGGTAAAAAATGGTCTTGACAAACCCGTCCACCTTAGTATTCTGTATAATGAAATAAGTATTGACCACACTTTCCTAAAAATTATATAATTAATAATTATCTGATACATCACAAATAAAAAAAAATAATATTATCTTCCTCTAGCTCCCCTCTCCAGTTTTATATTTATTGCACCAAATGCACAACAATCAAAGGGCTATTTGCATTAAAGAAATAATGAATAAATTTATCCAAAAAATCTGTTATTGGCTAAGCACATTAAATTTGAGAGCATAGAGAAAAATCAACCTAAATTTGCTATTTCAGGAAATTAAAAAAATAATTTTTAAGCTTATTATAGCGGTGTAAAAAATAGATATGGAAAAAGATAACTTGAAAAAGACACCATTAATTGAAGAATACAGTGCGATTCTTGGAGAAACGATGTGGCATTCTTTAACTGCAGATTCCACAATTGACAATATAAGTAAAGCACACTACAAATTATTAAAAAATATATTAAAAAAATATTTTATTTCTATCAATAGATTAAAAATATTAGAAGTTGGAGCTTATGCACATTTTACAGGGTATTTGCTACAAAAAAAACATAAGGCAGAAGTGACATTAACAGACATTTCCTCAAATACGTTAACATTAGGAAAAAAAATCGCTGCTACACAAAATTTATATGTTTGTAAGAAAAATCCCCGCCTCGTTGTATGTGATTTCAAGGATCTGGTTTTTGAAGATAATACTTTTGATGTTGTTTTTATATGTTCGTCACTTCATCATACATGGGATTATAATCAAGTAGTGAAAGAAATGATAAGAGTTCTTGCCCCAGGGGGACTACTATTATTAGAAAGAGAACCTTGTAAAAGAGAAGCCTGTTTTTATAAATTTAGAACAAATCGTGTAGCTGCATTGACAGATTTTGAGAAAAAAATATTCGATATGGATTTATTAAAAACATTTGGTGAACCATATTTAGGCAGTAGACCTGAAACACTATTCGGAATAATTGAAAATCAACGAATCCCTCTCAATGATTTATTACAAGAGATAAAAAATAACGCTGATATTTTTGAACTGAGTCTTGCAATAGAAGATATCATGATAAAAGAACCTGAGAGAGAATGGTTAAGTAAAAAAAATTTACCACTTTCAAATCTTGCAAATTATATCCAAAATTATTTAAACCAAAAAATAGACATAATTTCACCCTATTATTCAAAAAAAGACGCTGGCCTTGGATTTAGCCTTCCTTCTCAAAAGGAAGTGAATTTGTTCGCATACAAGATAGCAAATTTAATTATTGAATTACCCGCAAAGTATGATCCAAATTATCGAATAAAACTTGGTGAAATATTTGGTGCTGAAGTTAGGATCATTGCTCAAAAAAAATTCCCGGTATCAGATAACAAAAAAAAAATTCATAATAACCTATTAGAAAAATTCGCTCATTTTAATTTAAAAATGGGGATAAAGAAAAAAAAATATACTCAAAGCACAAATAACGATCTTTATTTAAAACCTAAAGAATACAATGGAATATTGTACTGCCTCCCTGAAAAAATTAACGATTTATTAATTAAATATAATTCTATAATACCGAATATTCAAGCATCAAAACCTGAAATTTTACATAACTTTTTCCCAAATGCATTTTGGACATTTGGCAAGAATGAAAACAATATTACTTTTTTATCAACGAATATTTCTGGTAGTAAGATTTTTTTACCTTCCCAGAGCAAACGTTTATTAATTGCGTTAAGAATCTTTGCTGGAAATAATGAAAATTTTGGCTATAAAATTATAATAAAACATAAAGAAGAGCAAATATATAATTTTGATGTATACCAATCTGAATCTTTTTTATTTGTAAAAGTCCTTAATTTTAGTATGCATGATAAAGATCGCGCTTTAGAAATTGAATTTCGGCCTATTGATCCTCTTGATAACGAAGGAGAAGGGAATTTATTTCAACCACTTATAAGCATATCTTCCGCTATTGGATTTGAACTAATAAAAAAATACAATTAGTGAAAAATATTTACTGAGAGGCAGTAGTTAAATATTAGTTTGAATTGCTTGACACCATTTAGCTATATCGATCGATTCGTGCGGTACACGAGAACGTTTTAGCTTGTATAAAACCTTATTGAAGCCTTCAAAACGTCGATTTAAAGCAATATGAGGGACCAGCTTACTCAACTTTTTATAAAGATGGATTTTGTGATCAAAATACGACTGAGTCTTTTGAGAATCATTGAGATACTGTGCCCAGCCGATAGATCCACATACCCCACAAGGACCAAATTTGGTAGATAGTAAAATATCTTCCATAAACACCCTTATAGGCCCCTTATGCGGATGTAAAACATCATGAATCGCAATTATTGCCCCATCACTTAAAAAAGGAGAAAACATATCAAAATCCAGCTTAGCCCCTGCATAAGTATGATCACCATCAATCCAAAGCAGTCTAAGTTTTCGATCCCACTTCGCCCCAAGATCTTGCGAAAGCATTTGATGAAATTCAACCATATGCTCTACATTGTGTTCCTTTAAATTTTGTTTAAAATCTTTGACTACCAGTGAAGAATCTCTCACAAAGGGATCAGTCTCGGAGGGCAAGGATAGTGGGTCCACAGCAATAATTTTATCTTCGCCGATTAGCTGGGCAGATTTGGCCAGTATAACAGTTGACTTGCCTTTAAAACTACCAATTTCTAAAACCTCACCCGATGCTGTTTGAAAAACGCCTAGTAAGCAAAGGAACCTAACTTCTTGCGGGGTAAGGTAACCCTCAATTTGATCTGCGGTTTTTGTTAGTTCCTCAACATGCTGATTAAAATCTGGAGGAAGCTTTCTCTTTGGATATTTTAAAGGAATTTTCATAAATTATTTTTTATCCTATAGATTTTTAGCTATTAAATTCCATGCTGTAACGCAAGGCTTTGCCCTTGCCTTTAAATAGGCCCTCATCATCTATGTTCGACAAAATTTGAAGACCGAGAATCACTCACTAACAGTAGATTGATATTATATAGCGATAAATTACAGGTTGTCAAAACAGAATTTATATGAAAAGAATAAAAGATCAAAATCCCACCTTGCTCGTAATATTGTATTTCAATTCCAAAGTAGCGTCCAAAATGGTATTGACAAGGAATAATTTACATGATATATTTCCCCCACTATAAATTCAGATAGTAATTTTAGGAATGCTGAAAAATGCCGGGGTAGCTCAGTCGGTAGAGCAAGGGACTGAAAATCCCTGTGTCGGCGGTTCGATTCCGTTCCCCGGCATTTAATTCAAAAAATGGGTAATTTAGGTTGCTTTATTTAGTCCCATAAGAAGCAAACCCTTCACCTAAAAAATAAATATAATATATTCTCGTATTTATTTCCCCGCTAAAATAAATTCTGCCAGCTTATAATTAGTAAGGTTATCTCCTTGAAAAAAAAGGTGATGTAATTTAAAAAAGTAAAAGATTGTTTTTTATTTTATATGGTAGTATAATATAAAAAAGGCAATGGATTATCGACTAATAGTCTTATTAAAGTCGACTAAATTAATCAATAAAAATTATTAAATGCTTACGAGGTTTACAGATGCGAATAGTAAAATCCAGTCCCCAGCTTTTGATTAATTTATATGTGTAACTAAAAAAAATCATTCTTTCTCCATTGACAGCGACATCAGGATTACAGACCCTCAGTAAACCTCGCTTTTAGCTTAACATATTATAATAGAAAGAGGTGGTCAATTTATGATAAACTATGATTCAACCGCTCTATTGAAAAACGAAAATATCTCTTTAGAGGAGGACCTGACACATTATAAAGGTGTAAATGTTGATCTGCGAGCTAAAATACGAGACTTAGAAGATGAGAATCGTATCTTAAAAGAGAAGCTCATATCAACGCCAAAAAATAGACCTATAAAAAAATATAAACTCGGTTCACATTTTCCACAAAAATTATTAAAAACAATCAAGAATAATCAAATATCCACACGAGCAACCAAGTATAAATAAATTATAATATTACCGGGTTAATAGACTATTGCCAACTATTTACACTGCCGCCAATATAATGCCGAATAAATAGTTAAAAATTTGCCCATTTTTATTTTCCCCGTGTGAAGATCCATACAAAATCCAAACTGCTCTGCTCAATTTTACCCCCTTAACTGTTTAGATTAGTAAACAAAGGAATTTGTCAAAACAGAATTCAAATAAAAAGAATAAAAAATCAAAATTGATTCGAAATGGTAAATAAAAAAATGGGAGAATAAAAAATGGGGAAAAAGGATGGCAGTGTTTAAAAAATCATTTACAATTTGGTTTCTACTTCTTGCAACTCATAATCTTCTATAATGTCATTGGGTTTAATATCATTAAAATTTTCCAACCCAATGCCGCACTCATACCCAGTCAGGACCTCACGGGCATCTTCTTTAAATCGTCGTAAAGAGCTAATTTTCCCTTCATAAATCACTGTATTATCTCGCAATAAACGCAGCTTCGATCCCTTGAGAATCTTCCCTTCCAAAACATACGAACCGCATATAGCGCCAATTTTAGGGACAGTAAAAACCTGCCGCACTTCAGCCCTTCCTAATACGATTTCCTTATAAGTGGGCTCAAGCATCCCTTCCATGGCCGCTCGTACATCATTTATCAAATCATAAATAATGGTATAATTTCGGATATCCAGCCCTTCCTTTTCAGCCAAGGCGGCGGCTTTAGGCGCAGGTCGTACATTAAAACCAAGGATTATGCCCTTAGAAGAAGAAGCAAGCATTACGTCGGTTTCAATAATGGCCCCTACTGAACTGTGGATAACTTTAACCTGGACTTCCGGGGTACTCAAACGCTCCAGGGAATTACAAATTGCTTGGACAGAGCCCTGCACATCAGCCTTCAAAACGATCTTGAGTTCCTTCACCTCACCTTTTTTTATCAACTCATAAAAATCTTCCAAGGTAACCTTGATGGTTTTGCGCAATCCCTCTTCTCTTTGTTTTGTAGAACGAATAGAACTAATCAGTCTGGCCTTGCGCTCATCACTTACCACAGTGAAAGAATCTCCAACTTGAGGTACCCCCGAGATGCCTAAAATCTCAACAGGAGTTGAAGGCGGGGCTTCTTTTATTTTCTTGCCATGATCATTGATTAAGGCACGCACCTTACCATAATGCAGACCGGTTACAAATGGATCTCCCACCCTTAAGGTGCCGTTTTGAATCAGTACTGTTGCTACCGGCCCTTTGCCCTTATGAAGTTTGGCTTCAATGATAGTCCCTTTGGCCGAACGATTCGGATTGGCTTTCAACTCCAGCATTTCTGCTTCCAATAGCATCATTTCCAACAACGTATCAATCCCCTTCTCCATCTTGGCCGAGACTTCCACAACAATGGTCTTGCCGCCCCAATCTTCCGGAACCAAATCTAATTTGGCCAGATCACGTTTCACTTTTTCAATATCGGCATCCGGTTTATCGACTTTGTTGATAGCTACCAATATTGGCACTTCTGCTGCACGAGCATGATTTATGGCTTCAATGGTCTGGGGCATAACTCCATCATCGGCGGCCACTACCAAAATGACAGTATCGGTAACCTGCGCCCCGCGGGCACGCATAGCAGTGAATGCCTCATGACCCGGCGTATCCAAAAACACCACATCTCCACCCTTTAACTTGACCTTATAAGCCCCGATGTGCTGGGTAATTCCTCCAGATTCACCGGCCACTACATTTGTTTTTCTGATGGCGTCCAATAGTTTCGTTTTTCCATGGTCAACATGCCCCATAACAGTTGCTATCGGAGGACGAGACACTAGTTGGGAGGAATCTTCTTCGCCAAGTTCCAAATTCTCCTCACCTTCAAGTGAAACCATATTCACATCAAAACCAAAACCCTTCGCGACAGACATGGCCACATTAATATCTACTAATTGATTAATGGATACCATAACTCCCATTTGGATTAATTTTTTAATGAGTTCATTAGGCTTTATCTCCATTTTTTCGGCCAATTCCTTGACTGTTACCGCCTCTGTCAACTGAATTTTTTGGGGAGGTTCCGGTTCTATAGGCTCTATAGACTCTTTAATCTCTTTAATCTCTTTAATCTCTTTAGGCTCTTTAGGCTCTTTAGGCTCTTTCGCCGAAGGGTGCTGCCTTGTTGTTGCCTCCTCAGATTTTTTGGATATATCCTTTTGGCTTACGCCCACAGCTATATCTTGATCTTTTGACTTTTTTATCTCTTTTGTTTTTTTGGTTCCCTTTCCTTTTGCCTCTTCTTCTGTCGCTTCTGTCGGTGCTGTCGGTTCCGCCGGCGCGAACATTTTTAGTATTTTTTCGGTCGTATCCTCATCTATGGTGCTCTGGTAGCTTTTTACATCTACTCCCAGCTTCTGAACTTCTTCCACCAATTTTTTGCTGGGTATGCCCAATTTTTTAGCGATTTCATGGATACGATACTTTTTCAAACTTCATCACCTCCGGCATTCTGTTTTTTTAATATTTTCGACGCATTTTTAATAATTTTTCGGGCCACTTTCTTATCTACGCCGGATATTGAAATCAATTCCTGCTCCGAAAGGGCAACCAACTCTTCCAACGAATTTATCCCCTTGTTGGTAACTTTTTCAGTCACCTCCAAAGTGCTGTCGGGAAAATTTGAGAGGTATTTAATCAACATTTCCCTTTTTTTATTTAATAGCATTTTTTTTTCTTTGGATTCCGATTCGTTGTAAATATCAATTTTCCATCCTGTCAACTTAGATGCTAAACGAGCATTTTGCCCCCGTTTACCTATAGCTAATGAAAGATGTTGGTCAGAGACAACAATCTTGACTGATTTTGCTTTCTGATCGAATTCGGACTTAAGGATTTCAGCCGGACTAAGCGCATTAGTGATAAACGCAAGCGGGTCCTCAGAATAACGAATGATATCAATTTTTTCGCCATGAAGTTCTCGAACCACTGCCTGCACCCGGGAACCACGCATACCAACACAAGCGCCCACGGGATCCACATCTTTATCTTTAGAAAATACCGAAATTTTCGTCCGCTCACCTGCTTCTCGCACTGTTCCCATAATCTCCACAATACCCTCATATATCTCAGGCACCTCAACCTCAAACAACTTGGTTACAAACCCGGGATGGGTACGAGATAAGACAATTTGCGGTCCTTTGCCGGTTTTGTAAACATCGGCAATATAGGCGCGGATACGATCCCCATACCGAACATTTTCTCCAGGGATCTGCTCTTTGGGAAACATAACAACTTCAGTCTTTCCAAGATCTATAATTATATTCCCCTTTTCATGTCGCAAAGCAATACCATTAATCAATTCACCCTTTCGGTTTTTAAAATCATTGTATACATTTTCCTGTTCTGCATCCCGAACCTTCTGGATAATAACATGTTTAGCCATTTGAGCGGCAATCCGGCCAAAACCTTCTGCTTCTATTTTCAACTCAACAGTATCATCAATCTTGGCCTCAGCTTCCACTTTACGGGCATCGTCCAAAAAAATTTCTTTTTCTTTATCCGTTACCGCCTCTACTACTTTTCGTATACTGAACAGCTCTACTTCACCGCTTTCCCTATTGAGATGAGAGGCAAGGTTCTGCGCTCCCAATTTCCTTTTTGAGGCCATCAAAAAAGCGGACTCTACAGCCTCAATCAGTACTTCTGGGTTGATATTCTTTTCTCTCCCCACCTGCTGGATAACCTTTATCAAATCGTTACCCATTGCAGCCTCCCCTTATAAGTATATAAAATACATTGGCGTATAAAACAAAAAGCGGGCTTAAGCCCACTCGACATAAGGAAACAGATACTTGTATGATAAAATATCATAGTTAAGAGATGAATGCAAGGGAAATGATAATCGATTAGCAAGGATTATAAAATACCATACCTCCCATCATTTATACATATCAATAATGATGGCCTCGTAAAAAGTCCAAAATGCGGATATATGTACAACATAAGTTCTTTAATTCAGGGAACCTAAATTTTCTAAAAACGACTTTTTACGATTGCATCAATAATGATGCTCACGCAAAAAGTCGGTATTGGCAAATTTGTTATTTCGACCACAGGGAGAAATCTTATATTTTAAAAAGAATATGATGCACCCATATACCCCATTAAAGTAGAGATCGAAGCATCCTGGATTTCTTCCCCTCCCTTTATCTGGGCTTTTCCAGTGCCATATTTATACAATATCCCCACTGTAAGGGTAGAACCCTTGGTGAAATAGCTCAGGTTAACTCCCCCTCCATACATATCAACGTGTTCACCCTGCCCGCTGACACCCTCCTTAATACTATAGGTGCTGGCCAAATCAGTAAATGCCCCCGCCCTTAAGGCTATTGAATTGGTAAAATAATATTCTGTACCAAGAGAAAGGTTAACAAAAGGTCTCCTTTCCTCCCTTCTTCCGCTTATTGTGCTCGCTGTTTCGGTATAATAAGATATATCTGCTGAAAAAAGGAGTGAAGGAGAGGGGAAATAGGCAGCGCCAAAAGTAAAAATATAAGGATATTCCCTTTTTTCATTTGTTGAAGACGTAACAATACCAAGGTTTATTAATTCATCCGGACTATTAGGGTCCGGATCGAATACCTTCATTGGCTCGGAACCAAGTCTGGTAAACTGGAGCTCTGTCTTGGAATCAAATATAAAGGTACGAGAAAGGGTTACCCCGAAAGAGTATTTCATTGCCTCAGGTGACCACATTAATCCTATAATGGGTTTTAGTCCCCATTCATTTAATTCATAATACTCATTTTCCTGCAAACGTCTTCCGTCCCCTTGTTCCAAAGTAAAATACTGGTTTAGTATCTTTTGTTTTCTTCGGTTGTGGATATAAAGAGTAGTTCCAATAGCCAAGTTTTTCGATATGCTCCAAGCATAAGAAGGACCGAAGTTGTATGTGCGGTCTTCATTATTAAAATTAATTATAATATCACTCTGAGCACGTTTGGGGTAGTTGGGATCTTCAATGCTCTCAATGGTCGTAAGAATATTAGAGAAACTCTGATCCTGGTCCTCGATCATAGCATCGGTTACTGCATAGGAAAACCCGAATTTCCCTCCCGAGATCGGCTGAATAACGCCAAAAAAGTTCGGCAGAAGTGTTGAGCAACTCCTCTCCCAATCATTATTCCCTAAGGCTTTTTTATAACGTTTTTTTACATTGTAAAAGGCATTCATACTGCCCGAAAGCTTTGAGCCTAATGAATAGACAATTCCGGCCGGATTATAATAAAGGCCTGAAGGATCATCTGCTATAGCCGTATAAGCGCCGCCCATTCCTGTTGCTCTTTCGCCTATGAGCATATTATTGTAATGATAAGGGTCTGCCTGCGAACAGGGAGAAAAGCTAAGACAAAGGACGATGAAAATAAAAATAATACTATTAATTTTGCTTACCTTGATAATCAACTAATTTCTCCTTTATATGATTTTCGGTGGTTAAGCCCTCTTGGGCGATTGTTTTGTTAATATGTTCTATTCTCTCATCAAAGGGGGGATAAAGATTTCTATAAGATGAAATATCTTCATCACCTAAATTTTTGATTTTTTCAATAAAGCAGGCCAGGGCAACCGGGTCATAACCTAACCTTGAAGCCAGCACAACTCCCATGGTATCAGCTTCTATTTCATCTCTTCTCTTATATCCCCTCTCAAAAAGAATATTTATCGTCTCATCAACCGCCTTAGTAAAGGCAACTCTGACAGTATTAGTAGTTCCGCTTATAAGATGTGTTAACCCGGAGACCGCAGAGGATTCAAAACTGCGTATATTTAATTCTTTTACAATATGCTTTTGCACGATATGTATTATTTCATGGGAGATAACCGCCGCAAGTTGGGCCTCATCATCTACATTATCTATCACCCCTTTGGTAACGAAAATAAACCCGCCAGGGGCGGCAAAGGCATTGATGGTGTTTGTGCTAAGAATACCTACGGTAAACCGGATTTCGGGTCTATTGGCGGCTGAAGCTAAAGACTTGGCAATCAAATTAACGTATTTGACAAGGTCATCATCCTGATACAACCCATACTTCCCAATAATACGCGCAGCCACTTCACTGCCGAATTCAATCTCTGCCTTAATATCATCGACTGATATATCTTTTATTATCTGATGATCCCGGACCCTTGGGTTTTTGGCAGAAACAGGGGAAGAGAGAAGCAAGAGAAGAAAAGCGATCAATAATGGTAAATAATAACGAATAAAATAATTGCTCATGAGTGAACCATACTTTTTCATCTCAAATTACCCTCCCTGGAAAGCACAAACGCCTCAATCTCGTGCTCGGTTATTTTGCCGGCCAATTCCTCAAGCTCGCGGAGGGATTGATAATCTGCCAGGCTTTGGCCGCTTAACCTCTTCCTCTCGGCAGGGGTAAGACCTCTAGCCGCACCGGCGGAGGTAAAAGAAGACACCCTCTTTCTTGCTTTGTCCTCTAAATTAAATTTATTCCCTTTTATTACCGATATCTTGGCCATTGGCGGTCTTTCTCCCACACAAAGCTTATTTACCCAACCTGTTAATGGACCGGTTGTTACTTGATACCACCTGCCCTCGGACTTTATAACCTCGAGCTTATCCCCTCTTTTTACCTCTCCCACTGCTAAGGAACTAAACTTTGCACCGCTCAGCAGTTTTGCTTTTACACTTTGTACATACAATGCATCCGCGGCATAAACCGAACCGGTAAAAAAACTTATAATCAACATAAAAAATAATATTTTTTTCATTTTCTCCCCTCCATATAGTTTTCATGTTATTTTTTGACGTTAGCTCCTATTTAAACCAAAAAAATTATTTCATAATCAATATCTAATCAATATCCAAATCAATATTCAATCAAAAGTAGCACAGGGCTTTAGCCCTGCCGAACTCCCCATAAAACGTGTTTTTGCAAGGCTAAAGCCCTGCGCCACAGTATAAAATTTAATATCTGAAAATCTATATGTGTACCATTTCCCTCCTGTTCTCTTTTAGCTTTCCCCTATTATCTTTTAGCTTTCCCTTACATCTTTTTATAAAAATATCTTTTAACTTTCCATCTTCTATCATAGAATAAATCTCCTGCGCACTTTGATAATCACCCTTATGGTATAGATCAAAGGCGCGGTTGGTCAGATCACATAATTCCCTGGCCCTCTCGAAATTGCCGGCGCCTTTCAGGCTGAGCGGTTCATAAATCTTTGTTATCTCGTGCCGCCCTCGTACCTGCAACTCGTCAATAACCCTGCAGGGAATATCCCTTTGCAATCTCTTATAGGTGGATTCCGAGATGATAACCTGGCAGCCATAGGTTTTTGTTAATCCCTCTAATCGTGAGGAAAGATTCACCGTATCTCCAACAATTGTATAATTAAGCTTGCTCTCAGAACCAATATTGCCCAATATAGCCTCGCCGCTGTTTATGCCGACACCTACCCTCAAGTCTAAATCAAATCCCCTTTCCTTGAACTTAGCATTCAATAAACCAACTTCTCTAATCATATTAATCGCTGTTTCCACCGCACGATCAGGGTGATCGGCAAGCTTTAAAGGAGCGCCCCAAAAGGCCATAATAGCATCGCCGATAAATTTATCTATGGTCCCCTGACTGCTGAAAATCACCTTGGACATGCTGGAAAAAAATAAATTAAGCATCTCCACTACCCGCTCCGGCGAGGTACTGTCAGAAAATGAGGTAAAATTTCTGATGTCCATAAAGAGTATGGTCAAGTCTTCTTTCCTGCCTTTATCAGTAACAGAAAAATCAGTATTTTTCATAAGTTCAGCCACTACTTCAGGCGAGACATATTGGGAGAACATCCTCTTCACCCTCAGCTTTTCCCTGCCCTCAGTGGCTACAAGATAACCAAAAGAAAGCATACCGGAAAAAATAATCGCCGCCAGAGGAGGCACCAGTTCATACAGTACATTATGGTTGAGTCGAAAAAAGAAAAAGGCTATCCATAGCGATAACGCCCCGAAGGGAAAAACAATCTTTAACCAGAACCGTTGAATATAGATGATTCCGGCTATACAGAGTATGGTAAAAAGAAATATGGCCAAAAGCGTTATTTTCCAGTCCGGCGCAACAAGAAAATCATCAAGCAAAAAATTACTGGCCAAGGTGGCATGGAGAAAAACCCCGGGGGTCCTGGTGGCTATGGGGGTTGGTTTCAGGTCTTCAACGCCGACGGCGCTGGCCCCGATAAAAACAATCTTATCCTTAAACTCCATAGGATCAACAATAATATCCTCAATGTCTCCCTGCATTATCTTTTGCAGAGAGGCGAAAATACCGCTAATGGAATAGGTATTGTACTTGCCGTAAAAATTTAAAATATAGTTCCCCTTTTTATCAACAGGAATATGTTTCTCCCCTATGGATATCTTGCTCTTCTCAATCTCTACCCTCCGGTCATCAACAAAAGGGGCAATCCCCATTACGGGTAAAAATTCCCCTCCATACTCCCTGAGGGGTTTGGTCCGGCGGAATACTCCATCAGGGTCGGCTAAAAATTCAACGATTCCTATTCCATAAGAGGCGCTATACAGTTCTTTAAAAGGGAGGCAGTAATTGGTGTATCCATGTTTGTAACCGGAATAAGCCTGCACATCATTTAATGGAAATTTTTCAATAAAATCCCTGGGTAAAGGACGATTATGAAGCCACTTATTCATCTCTTTATCAATAAGTAACTGCATGGAATGGAAGACATTTCCGGCTTCCTGCGTGGCCCTGACCAGTTGGCCGTCGTCATGACCCAGTTCATCGGAATTAAAATCCTTTTGATTTTCAGTGAAAAGTATGTCAAAAAGAACAGCCTCGGGTTCACCCATGGAAAGAAAGTCAAGCAGATCGGAATATATTGCCCTCGGCCATGGCCAGCGGCCGAGAATCGGATTCAATGCCTCCAGGGAAGCCTCCTCAATAAGTATCACCACTACCTTATCGGCGGTTGTTTCCTTAAGACGTGTTAATTTAACAGCGCCATCATATACCATATGATCAAGTCTGCGAAAAAAATGAAAATAATAAAAAAGGCTGACTGCCAAAAAAACCGCAGTGATTAATATAATTACGCCAGTGAACTTCCTTTTGTTCATTATCTTGTTTGACTTTTTGCCTTTATGGGGTCATTTACTCTTGTCTTTAATAAAAAAAACAGACAAACTTCCGCATTCAATCTTCTTTTCGTCCAGCTTCCTTCCCATCTTCACTCTGATCCTTAATGAATAAAATTCTGATCCCCGGGTTCATCTTTCTTTGATGTGGACCTGATTAACATATTGACACGAACCCCGATCTTTAGATATTTCCTATGCATTGGCTTGGGGACCCGCAGGCCAGAATTGCCGAGGGGTTAGGGCATTTCCTGTGCAGCCTTAGAAACGCATTTGGCGGAAATGCTGATGTCAGCAAATCCGCCAAATACCGATTCTATGCTGATTTTTTTCTATTCCAATTTTTTTAAGTATTAAAAAGGGGTACAATGACGATATGCTGTTCATTGTGAAATTAATTTTGAAATATTTTTTATCTAAAGTATAATA
Organism: Pseudomonadota bacterium; assembly: GCA_030625085.1. GTDB lineage: Bacteria > SZUA-182 > SZUA-182 > DTGQ01 > DTGQ01 > DAOURK01. The sequence goes on along the minus strand of DAOURK010000088.1, from coordinate 5,429 downwards.
TGACAACCTTTAAATCCTTTTCAAGTATGCGCGACGTCCTTTAACGAGGCATAAATGTTTGTTCCTAAATTAAATTTTTAGATAACTAATTTCATAATGGATATTAAATCAAAAGTAGCGCAAGCCTGGAGTCCTGCGCTACATTATAAAAAAATTAATGCATATTTAATATCTGAAATACTAGAGGTCCTCTAATAACCTTCTTTGCTTTACTCCAAAAGCATATGAAAGATCATTAGTATTTGACCCATTATTTAGTATGGGTCCGGAAAGGCGGTGTTAGGTTAAGTATGGCTGGATATAATGACGATGTAGTTTATCAGACTGAAGCTCAAGCCTTAAATGATTATTACAATGTAGATCCCCTCAAAGCAATGGCCAAATTGATCTGTGAGCATGTCCCAATAAGAAAGGCTGAATTGATTGAAGCAATTTTAACGGCCATGAGGGGAGCAAATCTCAAGACGTTATTTGAAAGATTATCTAAAATTGAGCAATCTGCTGTGGCCGAAGCTGTTTTTGCCCCTGAGGGGAAATTTAATCACAGACAATTCAGGGCAAAATATTTGCAGACCCCTGAACTTGGGCGCAGTTCAGGATTCAGGGCCGATGGGCACCTTATTGATCTGTTTATCATTAATAGACAAGTGCCTGCTGATCTTCGTCGTGAGTTGAAAACCTTTATTCCGAAACCAAAATCAGACAATGTTAAATATGTTGACAAGTTGCCGGCGTCGATTAAACCGGATAAGCAAGCAGAGGAAAAACTGCCGCTTAAAACAAGGGAAACTGCCGTTGCTGCTTTGCATAATCTGCTGACAGTTTTGAGACTTATAGATAGCGGCAAAGTTAAGGTAAGCGGGAAAACAGGCCGTCCCACTCAGGCAACCTTAAAAAGTCTATCCGGGGTTTTAACCGGCGGCGACTGGTATAAAGACTCAGCTTCGGACCTTTATGAGGAAATCGGCCCTATACAGGCCTTTGCCTGGCCGATAATTTTGCAGGGGGCAGGACTAGCCAAAGCTGAAGGCAGTACGCTTTGCTTAAATAATGCAGGCAAAAAAGCACTCAAGGAAAAGTTGCCGGGGGTCATTAAAACTGCCTGGAAGAAGTGGGAAAAAACCAAGATTATTGATGAATTCAGCCGCATTGATACTATAAAAGGGCAAAAATCCTCCAGGGGACGAACCCTCACGCTCCCCTCAACAAGAAGACCGGTTATCAACAATTTGCTTCGTAAATGTTTACCGGATAAATGGATCTCTGTGGAAGAGTTAAATCGATATATGCATTCAAAAGGGCTTGACTTTGAAGTTGCCCGCTATGCCTGGAAGCTTTATATTGGTGATCCCCAATATGGACATCTCGATGATTATGGAAATTGGTCTCTCATTGAAGGACGCTATTTTTTAGCCTTTTTATTTGAATATGCAGCAACTCTGGGTTTGATTGATGTGGCTTATACCCATCCTGCCGGAGCACGTCCGGATTATTATCAACATTGGGGAAGTGACGGTATGGATTTTCTCAGCCGTTATGACGGACTTATGTATATACGCATCAATTCTCTGGGGGCTTATGTATTGGGTCTGGCCGATCAATATGCGCAGCCGGTAATCGAAACAGTCTCTGTTTTAAAAGTCTTGCCCAATCATGAAATTGTTATAACCGATAAAGGCGCTTTATCTGCGGCCGATAAATTATTTTTAGATAAAATTGGTGAGATGGTTACTTCATCATTATGGCGAATTAGTCTTAAGACTTTACTGAGTGCAGCTCATGACGGAACAGCACCGGACGAAGTTCAACGATTTCTTAAGGCCAGGTCATCAGTGCCGATTCCGCAGACGGTTGTTACTTTGTTACATGATGCTCAAAAACGTTCAACTCATCTTAAGTATTCGGGAAGGGCCCACATAATTGAGTGCGCAGATCCTGTGCTTGTTCAATTAATTACCTGCGATACAAATTTATCAAAGACCTGTATGGCCGCTGGTGACAGATTTATAGTCGTCTTGCCGGGAATGGAAAATACTTTTATAAAGGCCTTGGCGAATATCGGCTACATGGCGTGTCATTTTAAGGAGCAGATATAGACAAATGACCACTATCTATGAACCATCTAATCCTTTGATTGTCCAAAGCGATCACACTATTTTGGTTGAAGTTGACAGCCCTCGTTATAAGGAGGCCAGGAATGTGCTGGTTCGATTTGCCGAATTGGTGAAGTCCCCCGAGCATGTTCATACCTATCGTATTACGCCCCTTTCTATCTGGAACGCTTGTGCGGCCGGTATTCTGGCTGATGAGATCACCGGGGCGCTATGCCGGTTTTCAAAATATGCGGTCCCTGCCCATGTATTGGTTGAAGTGGGTGATTTCGCCTCCAGGTATGGTCGCCTTCGTTTATTGTTGGGCCCTAAAGGCCTTATCCTCTCTGCCGACAAAGAAACCTTGGCGGAAGAAATCGTCCATAATAAACTATGTATTGATCTTTTGTCGGATCGTCTTTCAGCCACTGAATTTCTTATTAAGCCTGCTGACCGCGGCAAGATTAAACAGGCCCTTATAAAAGTCGGCTTTCCCGCAGAAGATCTTGCCGGTTATATCGAAGGGGAGCGGGCTAATTTTGCCGTGCGCAAGATTACTTTATCCGGAGAACCATTCAAACTGCGTCCATATCAAAAAGAGGCAGCGGAAATTTTTTATGCAGGCGGTTCCGCATACGGCGGAGCAGGTGTTATTGTCTTGCCCTGCGGCGCAGGGAAAACCATTGTGGGCATATCGTGTATGGATCAACTCCAGACTTCGACGCTTATTTTAACCACTAATGTTACGGCCATCCGGCAATGGAAAACCGAGCTTTTGGATAAAACCACGCTGGCTGAAGAGAATATCGGCGAATACAGCGGTGCCTGCAAAGAGATTAAGCAAATCACCATAGCCACTTACCAGATTATGACCTATCGTCCTGATAAGGAAGGGGAGTTCCCCCACCTAACGCTTTTTAATGACCACAACTGGGGTTTGATTATTTATGACGAGGTACATATGTTGCCGGCGCCTGTATTTCAGGTTACAGCAGGCTTGCAGGCGCGACGGAGATTGGGCATGACCGCTACCCTGGTAAGGGAGGACGGCAAGGAGGATGATGTTTTTGCTCTTATCGGCCCCAAAAAAATGGATGTTCCCTGGAAAGAAATGGAAAACCAGGGGTGGATTGCCAAAGCCAGGTGTTGTGAAATCCGCATGCCTTTGCCTGAAGATCTGCAAATGCCTTATGCCGTTGCCGATAAGCGGAAAAAATTTCGTATTTCATCGGAAAATCCGGCCAAGCAACATGTTGTTCGTCATATTATGGCCTTGCACCAGGACAAACAAATACTTTTAATCGGCATGTATATTGATCAGTTAAAAGAGCTGGCCGATCAATTTGATATTCCCTTGATAACCGGTTCAACATCCCAGATCAAAAGAGATGCACTGTACCGGGATTTCAAGGAAGGGAAAATAACTATTCTGGCGGTTTCAAAAGTGGCCAATTTTGCCGTAGATTTACCTGATGCCTCAGTGGCCATACAAATTTCCGGCACCTTCGGTTCCCGGCAGGAAGAAGCCCAACGATTGGGTAGGATTTTAAGGCCCAAATCAGGAGAAAACCGAGCCCATTTTTATTCCCTGGTGACACGTGATACTGTAGAGCAGGATTTTGCCTTAAAACGTCAGTTATTTTTATGCGAACAGGGTTATGAATATAATATCAAGGATGCGGATTCTTTTATCGGACGTTATCTATAAATTCAAGCCTAATTGACCTACAAAAAGAATCAATCGGGAATCAATCGGGGACGTGGTAGGCAGGCCAGTCATCAAGAAAGGGTTCAAACACACGTTCTGCCGGTCCATTTTCAGGTAAGTTGGGAGGATCTCTTGAAGATTTTTGTTTCCAGATGCCAAGATGTTTAAGTATCCTTTTTATTAAAAGTGGATCAGTAATAAAACTAACGATTTTCATTTGCCCAGAGCAATTTGGGCATTGAAGGGGGTCAAATTTCCAGATCTTCTTGATACATTCTCGCCATGTTTTAGAAGGGATACGGGGTGGGTTATATTGTGAAACATCAATAATGTCCACATCTGCCGGCACTTCCGGAAGTGGTTCATCGCCTGGTCTTAGGATGCCCTCCTTTCGCCTCATTCCACGGCATTTATTACTGTAGAAACCGAAGTAGCGGACCATTTGAAAAAATTTCTCCGGTATGTGCTGACAAATGGCAGCGATAAAATCTTCGGCCTTATAGATTACAAAATTTTTTTTATTTTTACCAGGTGTCATCTTGGAGTGATAGATAACCATGCCGGTTTCTTCAACGTAGTTGAGCTTCTCAAGAGAAAAGGTATTGCGGATAATGTATTGGGCCAGGTTTTCCTTGCCTTCTTCATCATCTCTGGCAATTCGTACTCCGTTATGCACACTGAATCCTGTATGTTTCCAACTCATGAGGTTATTGATAAGCGCATCGCCAATCTTACCCTCCGCTTTGAGCATCTTTAACACTTTGGCCCGAAAGATTTCCTCCAGGGGTGTGAGATCTGCTTTTGGCATCACATAGAAGGTGCCTGATTTTCGAAAAAGGCCATCGGATACAAGAGCATGGAGGTGAGGATGATACTTTTGCATATACTCGCCAAAGGTGTGTATGGTCATAACTGCACCCGGGACGCCTTCGGACAATCCAATAGTAGTTCGAAAAAATTCAAGCAGACTCTCATAGGCACAGTGACACAGCTTAGTAAGCAACTGTCGATCGTACTTGAAATATACCCGCAGGATAATAGGGTTACTGAAGACATATTGGCGATGGGGAACAGGATAGAGGATATTTTCCTTTACATTGTCGGCAAACTGTAATACCTTCTTGGCATGGCAGGACGGGCAAAACCATCTCCCTTGGCAGGAGAATGCTAGAAGGTACTGATGCCCACAATCTTGGCATCGCACCCTGGCAAAACCATCCTTGAGATCACCACATTGCAGATACTCCTCAACCACTTCCTTGATTACCGAGCGAAAATATCCATACTTTCTCTCATACTTTTGCTCATAACTTTCCTCAAAATCATCAAAATGATTATTGAGCAGATTCCACAATGGTGATGCTGTAGGGTCCCTGGGATGATATACTCCGGATACTGTATTTGACATATCCGGAGTATACTGTACAAATGAACAGTATGCAAGATAGAATATTAGACCTGCCCAAATATCATTGGTTATGACGCGCGTCATAAAATCGGATTAGGCTTCTCCACTTATAACATTAGTTAAGTGTAGTATTCGGAGAAACCATATTTGTGACACGTGTCACAAGTGTAGTATTCAGGTTATTGGCCTGAGAAAAATTAAAGCCTCTAAGGGGATGTCACTT
>DAOURK010000054.1 GCA_030625085.1 Pseudomonadota bacterium | reverse complement strand
TGCCGGAACCGGATACGCCGGTGAGGCACACCAGTGCGCCAAGGGGTATGGTTACTTCAATATTCTTTAAATTGTATAAACGAGCGCCTTTAACTATTAAGCGCTGTCCCTCCTTGGCCTGCCTGCCGCGAGAGGTAATTTTTCGACGGCAGGGCAGGGCGAGTGATTTTCCTGTCAGTGAAGCCGGCTCCTTTTGGATCTCGGTCGCTGTTCCCTGGGCTATCAACCGGCCTCCGTGCCGGCCTGCTCCAGGCCCAAGGTCAATAACGCAGTCGGCTCGGCGAATTGTTTCCTCATCATGTTCGACAATGACGACACTGTTACCTCTGGTTTTAAGCTGATATAGGGTATCAAGAAGTATGGCATTATCCCTGGGATGAAGCCCTATAGTCGGCTCATCCAATATGTAGCACACGCCGCGAAGATTTGATCCCAATTGGGCGGCCAGACGAATACGCTGAGTTTCCCCACCGGAAAGTGTATTACCGCTGCGGTCAAGGGTTAAATAGGGGAGACCGACCCGGCTAAGGAATTCAAGGCGAGTAATGATTTCAGGAATAAGGAGTTTGGCAATAACGCTATCTCGTTTAGAAAAGTGAAGGGAAGGGAAAAACTTTAGAGCCTCGTCAACGCTCAAGGAAGCCATATCAGCGATAGTATAGTCAGCAATCTTAACCAACAGGGCTTGCTCATTCAGCCGTTTTCCCCGGCATTGATCGCATACCTTGCCGCTGTCAGGATTAAAGCCTTGCCCATTACACGCAGGGCAGGCCCCATAGCGGCTGTTAAAGGAAAAAAGTCTCGGGTCTAATGGCTCAAAAGCTGTATTACATTTGGGACAAAAACCCTTCCTGCTCAAGATTTCCTCCTGTCCGGTTTTCGCCTCAAGCACATAAAATACCCCTCTTCCCTCTAAAAGAGATTTTTCAATAGCCTTGGCCAGCGCTTTTTTATTCTTTGAAGACACCTTCATGCATTGAATCCCTAAATCTATAGTATGCTCCTTATAACGCTCAAGTTGGGGTACATCATCAAGCCGGGTTAAATGGTCGTCAATTCTCACCCACTGGTATCCCTTCCTTATGGCCAGCTCAAAAAGATCTTTGTATATGCCTTTTCGCCGGCTAATCTTGGGAGCAAGGAATAACACTTCCTTTCCCTTATACACTTCCATGATTATTGTAAGCATTTGTTCTTCGGTTTGCTCGGAAAGGGGTTTACCGCATTGGCAATGCTGGATTCCTGTCTTGCTGAAAAGAAGCCGTAAATAATGATAAATTTCAGTGACTGTGGCCACTGTAGAGCGTCTCTGCAATCGGCTCATCCGCTGTTCAATGGCCACTGTGGGAGGAAGGCCGATGATGAAATCAATATCAGGCCTTTCCATAATTTTAAGATATTGGCGTATATAGGTAGGCAAACTTTCAATATAGCGGCGTTGGCCTTCGGCAAAGAGAACATCAAAAGCCAGGCTGGACTTGCCCGAACCGCTGAGGCCGGTTATAACAATCATCTGGTCACGAGGAATAGTTACAGTAAGATTTTTTAAATTATGTACCCGAGCGCCGGTTATATGTATGGCCTTATTATCTTTACCAGCCTTATCATCTTTACCGGCCCTATCATCCTTAGCGGCCATATCATCCTTAATGGCCTTATTAATTACCTTATCACTATTAATTGCCTTATCATTATTAGTAGCCTTATCATTATTGATGGCCTTATTATCATTAATGGCCTTATCACCATTAGTAATTATTTTATCTATAGGATCAAAAATGGTCTGATCAGACTTTACTTGCGCAGGTATTTGATAAGCACCTGTTTGATAAGTTCCTGTTTGATAAATTGCTGAGGGTGATTTGATTTCGGCGGAAGGCCAAGCAGCTTTGAGATATTTTTGAAGAAATTTTCCAGTGTAGGATATATTCTCTTTGTTTATAGAAGAGACTTTTTTTGAAAATCCCCCCATCTCGGCCTCCCTCACCAGGTAAGCGGAATTGAAGATGCCGGCTACCTCCTCGGGTGTGCCCTCGGCCACAATATTACCCCCCTCGTCTCCTCCTTCAGGGCCAAGGTCAATAACATAGTCAGCACATTTCACCACTTCCATATTATGTTCTATAATCAAAAGAGAATGCCCCGCCTCAATGAGTCGCTGAAAAGCCCCAAGAAGTTTTTTGATATCATCAAAATGAAGACCAGTGGTAGGTTCATCAAATATGAAAAGAGAAGGTTTTCGAGAGGTGACTGCCAGATGTTTGGTCAACTTCAGCCTTTGGGCTTCACCCCCGGAGAGGGTATTGATTGGCTGCCCCAGGCGAAGATATCCCAAGCCCACATCAATCAGAGGTTGAAATTTGTTTCTTATCTTCGGCACGGGAAAAAATTCCCGGGCTTCAGTAAAGGTCATCTGAAGAATATCGCTGATATTTTTCCCCTGGTAGATAATCTCAAGAACTTCTTCTTTATACCGAAGGCCGTTACATTCAGAGCAGGTAATAAATACATCAGACAAAAATTGCATTTCTACTTTTTCAAAACCATTTCCCTGACACGTTTCACATCGTCCGCCGGCCACATTAAAAGAAAACATGCCGGGTTTATAGTTACGCTCGCGGGCTAAAGGCAATTTGGCAAACAATGTCCGAATAGGATCGAGGGCCCCAATATAGCTGATCGGATTAGAGCGAGGGGTCTTGCCGATCGGGCTTTGATCAATTAAAACAACAGCATCGATGTGCTCTAAGCCTTCTATGGATTTATACTCTCCAGGGTTTTCAACTGCATACCCTTTTATTTTTTCTGTGCCCTTATAAAGAATATCTTCAGCCAATGTGCTTTTCCCTGAGCCTGATACGCCGGTAAGGCAAACCATAAGCCCAAGGGGAATGGTAATCGTGATATTCTTAAGATTATGAGCCCGGCAGCCATGTAGGCGAATGGATTTTCTCAAGTCAAGTTTTCTGCGTTTTCTCGGAACAGGAATCTGAACTCGACCGGTTAGATAATCGATGGTTAAAGAATTTTTGGCCCGACTGATTTGAGAAAAGGGGCCAAAATATACAATATTTCCGCCGGCTTCTCCTGCCTTTGGACCAAGATCAAGAAGATGGTCGCAGCCTTGAATAATCTCAGGATCATGTTCTACCACCACCACGGTATTTTGCTCGGAGAGTTTTTTTAATATATTTACCAGACGAAGGCTATCCCTGGGATGAAGGCCAATACTGGGCTCATCAAGGACATAGAGGGTATTTACCAGGGAAGAGCCAAGGGCTTTAGTAAGACTGACTCTTTCCACCTCACCCCCTGAAAGGGTGCGTGATTGTCGGTCCAGGGTTAAATAAGAAAGACCAACATCATTAAGATACCTCAGACGACTGGTGATTTCACCTGCAATCATCCTGGTTGCCTCATCAAATAAATCATCACCCAGATGAGTTATGAAATCATAAGCCTTAGCTATGGAAAGAGTATGAAGGTGAGCAATATCAAGCCCATTGATTTTATAAAGAAGTGATTCGGCTTTAAGGCGTGCACCATAACATTCAGGGCAGGTAAAATAACCCCGGTATCGAGACAGAAACACACGAACGTGCATCTTGTACGCTTTGCCCTCAAGCCGTTTAAAAAAGCCCCGAATACCATAATAATCTGCGGTGCCATTTATAACAGCTTGCTGCTGTTGTTCATCCAAGGCATGAAAAGGAATATTGGTGGGGATGCTGTGTTGTCTGCAAAAATTTATAAGATCAAAATATTCATAACGATCTACACCCCATGGTTTCACTGCACCCTGTTCAAGTGATAGATTCCGGTCAGGGATAACCCGATCAAGATCAAGATCAATAATCCGGCCAAAACCCCGGCAATTTTGACAAGCTCCCAGGGGACTGTTAAATGAGAAAAGGTTGGGGACCGGATCTTTATAAGAAAGATTGCAATAAGGACAGTGAAGATGGGTGCTGAAACGAAGGGTTTTTTCCCCAAGTAATCGTACCAGCACTTGTCCCTGACCGAATCTTAAGGCCTGTTCAATGGAATCAATAATCCGGGATTTTTCAGTTGCCTTGAGTGTAAAGCGATCGACAACAACTGATAGCCGAGACGGATCAAGATCGGGCTCTTTAATATCGCGAATAATATCGCCTTCCAGCACCCGGTAAAAACCCTGACGTAAAATTTCCTGCTTAATCACCTCCGGATCAAAGTCTCCTTTTGGATAGGGGAAGGCCAATACCATGCGTGCTTCGGGGTCTTGTTGTTTAAGGTCCTCCCGGATTGTTTCGGGAGTGTCGCGTATGACTTTACGCGAGCATCCGCTGCAATGCAGTTCACCAATTCTTGCAAAGAGCAGTTTGGTAAAATCAGTAACCTCGGTAATAGTGCCCACGGTCGAACGTGATGTTTTCACCGGATTGCCGTGTTCAATAGCTATGGCCGGAGGTATTCCCTCAATTTTTTCAACCCTTGGCTTATCCATCCGGTCCATGAATTGGCGCGCATAAGGGGAAAAGGTTTCGATATAGCGCCTCTGTCCCTCTGCATATAAGGTATCAAAAGCCATGCTTGATTTGCCGGACCCGCTCACTCCGGTTACGGCCGTAATCCGATTTAAAGGGATGTTTACATCAAAACCCTTGAGATTGTTTTGATGTGCCTTGGTGATTTTTATAAAATTTTGTTGTTGTTTATTCATCATTTAATAGTACGTTAGTTTTCATTTACTCATAGGAGTTGCCGGCTGCTATTTTTGACAGGATTAACTGGACGAACAGGATAAAAAAATCTCATAAATCCTTTTGACCCTATCTAATTAAATAGTACGTTAGTTTTCCCTTTTATTCCATACTCTTTTTATAACCAAAAAAATGTATGAAGATGACCCGGCAAAAATTGACAGCATTAAAACGATACTATAATATAGTTGCAAGAAGAGGTCATAAAATAATAGCATCTGATAGGAGTAATATATCATGAAAACCATCAGTATTCGAGGAATCGATCCCGAACTTGCCAAAAAATTAAAACAGGCTGCTTCTGAACAATCTAAAAGCCTTAACCAACTGCTTTTAGATATTTTAAGGAACAATTTTGGCATTCAAAAAGAAAAAAAATATACCAAAATTTTTAATGATCTCGATGATTTATTTGGAAGCTGGAGTGAAGAAGAATTTAAGACTATTCAAAATAAAATAAACCACGACAGAAAAATTGATAAGGAATTGTGGTATGAATGAATTATTGATTGATACTAATATTTATACCCATGCTATGAAAGGAGATCCGGAAATAATTTCTATTCTGCAGCGATGTCATAAAATAGGGATTTGTTCTGTGAGTATGGGTGAACTGTTATCCGGATTCAAAGGCAGTGGAAACGAAAAAAAAAGAAAAGAGGAATTGAATCAATTTTTAGACTCTCCCCGGGTTTACCTTTATTCCATTGATGAAAACACTGCTGAATTTTATAGTGTCATTTTAAATGAGCTGAAAAAACTTGGCAAGCCAATACCTACCGGTGATATTTGGATAGCTTCCGTGGCCTTTCAATATGGGATAAAATTATTTACCAGAGATACCCATTTTTCCGATATCCCCGGGTTACTCGTTCTTTCCTAACCATTCAGTCCCCCTCCCTCGATGGGAGGGGTTAGGCACTTAGTTCTGAATTTCGTGTTTTTTATGATAGAAAATTTTAAAACCTTTTTGGTTCCGGCTTGTCCGGCTTAGGGGAGGGTGATGCTTTATTTCGCCCCCACTTAAGCCACCCCCATCAAGGGGGAGGAGTTGAGGGGGACTGAATGGTTACGTTGTTTTCTGATTAGTGCCTGAACGAAAAATAACCAAGATTGTTATTTCGAGCACATTCAGTTGGTTCAGTGTAAACTCCGCGAGAAATATTAAGCCACTGTAAATGCTAGAGTTAAAAAATTTCTGCTTTTAGTCGAAATGACAAAAACATGGCTTTTCGTTGAGGCACTGATTATAAAATTAGGGGACAATAGATAAATATAAAAAATATGAAAAATATGAAAAATATGAAAAACGTAAAAACCATAAAAAGGGGTTAACGAAAATGGACAAAAAGGCGTTGCTTATCATAGATATGCTCAATGATTTTGTTCAAAAGGGAGCATCTCTTGAGGTCCCTGATACCAGGAAAATAATACCGGCTATTCAAAAAGAGATAAAAGATGCACATGAAAAGGGTGACATGGTGATTTATATATGTGACTCTCATGCACCCGATGATGAAGAGTTTAAACATTTCGGATGGCCTTCACACGGAGTCAAAGGCACGTCCGGCGCCGATATTATTGACGAACTAAAACCTTCCCAAAACGACAGTATTATTGAAAAAACAACCTATTCCGGATTTTATAAGACAAAACTTGATACTGCCTTGAAGAGCCTTGGTATAGATACGCTGCGCTTTACAGGGTGTGTGACCCATATTTGTGTTATGTTTATTGCTTATGAGGCAGCCATCAGGGGATACCGGATTGAAATTGTTGGTGATGGTGTAGCCGGTCTGGCGACTGAAGACCATGAGGCAGCCCTGCGGATTATGCAAAATGTCCTGCGAGCCAAGATAGACTAAACCAGTCTGTGGTATAGCTTACTCTATGACATGGATATTTTTCTTTTTACACATGTCCTTGAGTACCTTTGGCCATACAGTGGCACTCACCTCTCCGATATGAGCGTTTTTGAGCAATAGCATGAAGGTACGCGACTGTCCGATACCCCCGCCAATGCTGAGCGGGATTTCGTTGTTTACAACAGCTTTGTGATAGGGCATTTTGAGAAAATGAGTCTGGTCAGTAAGTTCCAACTGTTTTTTCATCGTTTCCGCATTAACGCGTATACCCATAGATGTCAGCTCATGACGACGCTTGGTCACGGGGTTCCAGACCAGAATATCCCCATTAATACCATGCATGGGCTTGCCGTCCTTGGAAGTTGTCTCTGTTACCCAGTCATCATAATCTGCGGCCCTCATTTCGTGAGGATACCCATCCTGTAATGTCCACCCGATTCCATAAATAAAAACGGCAGGGTAATCTTGCACAATTCTTGTCTCACGCTCTTTTCGCGGCAAATCCGGATACATGTCTAAGATCTCTTCAGCATGAAGAAAAGTAAGTTCCTCAGGCATATCGGGATACTTATCAGTCTTTAATTGGGGAAAAAGCTTTTGCACATGAATTTCTGCGCCCTTAAGGACCTTCCAAAGCTTTTTTACCACTTCGGTTAAAAAATTTAAATTACGCTGCTCTTCAGTTATGGCCAGCTCCCAGTCCCACTGATCCACATAGGCGCTGTGGTCATGGTCAAGAAAGTAGTCCTTGCGCACGGCACGCATGTCAGTGCACAATCCCTCTCCTATCTTCATACCAAATTGCTTGAGAGCGACACGTTTCCACTTTGTAGCCGCCTGCACAATCTGAGCATCAATAGGGTGTTTATCATAATCATTTAAAATGTGGAATTGAATTGGAGAACGTGATCCGTCGCGATCGAGGTAATCGTTTACGCCGCTCTCAACATCTACAATCAAAGGAACGGTAACCATCATCAGATTAAGTTCTTTGCATAGATTCTCCTCGATGTAATTTTTCGCCGCATAGATGGCTATCTGTGTTTCCTTCGGTGTCAGTAACGCGCTGTAATCCTGGGGCAGGATTTTTTCCAACTCGTCATAATCGCCAATGCCCGGGCCGGCTAAGTCTGCTTTCTTGTCTGCCATTGTGTTTTCTCCTTTTTGTTTTCCATAGCACTATCAATTTTTTTGCTGGGCATAATTATTTGCTTTAAAAAATAATATAATGAAAATAACTGCCATGTTTCATTTTCTTATGCAATAATTACTATAATATATAGTAAATCTATTCATACATCAAGAGAGATTTTTTCAGAGCAAGGCTGCAATTCTGCCTTAGTCTTATATATGATGAATATCGATTATGAAATTATTTTTCTGAGAGTCAAAAAATTTTTCTGTATCAGTGATTATTCACCACATAATATTTTGGCGTATAGTGAGTCTTTCTATCGATTTCAGCCCTAAAATTTGTTATAGTGAAAAATTAGGAAAAAGTTGGGTATTTGATAAATAGGGATATCTAAAAAGAGGGCAGGGTAGATTAAACTATAGTATTTCAGATATTAAATTTCACGCACTAATTTTTTTATAATGTAGCGCAGGGCTTCAGCCCTGCATTATGGCAGGGCTGAAGCCCTGCGCTACTTCTATCTGAATATGGATTGTGAAATTATTTTTTTAAAATATATAGGATATATAAATGGGGGATATATAGATGAGGGTAAACGATAAAGATTATCGGACAGTCTGGATGGAAGACGGGGTTGTTAAGCTTATTAACCAGCCGTTATTGCCGAATACATTTGAAATCTATTCTTGTCAAAACTATAGACAAACAGCCGAGGCAATTAAGACCATGATCGTAAGAGGGGCGGGGGCCATAGGAGCTGCAGCCGGTTATGCCATTGCGCAGGCATATCTTTCTGATGAAGATATCCAAAAAGCAGCCCAAGTGATAAAAAACACCAGGCCTACCGCTCAAAACCTTTTTTATGCTGTAGATAAAGTTTTAAAAGCCGCAGATAAAAAAGAAGCGCTGAGCATAGCCCAGCAAATTGCAGATGAAGATGCGCAAGCATGCAAAACAATAGGTGAATTTGGAGTGCCTTTACTCAAAGATAACGCTCAAATATTAACCCATTGTAATGCAGGATGGCTGGCCTTTGTAGACTGGGGCACTGCTTTATCGCCAATTTATGCAGCCAAAAGGCAAGGGAAAAAACTTTTTGTTTTTGTTGATGAGACTCGCCCCAGACTTCAAGGCGCACGATTAACCGCCTGGGAACTTTCTCAGGAAAAGATACCTCATGCTGTTATCGCCGATAATGCCGCCGGCTATTATATGAAAAAACAGCAAATTGATCTTGTTATTACCGGGGCCGACAGAATTGCGCTGAATGGGGATACGGCCAACAAGATAGGCACCTATGAAAAAGCTGTTTTGGCCAAAGAAAACAATATTCCTTTCTACATGGCGGCGCCTCTTTCTACCATTGATTTTACCTGTGAATCAGGAGATGCCATACCCATTGAAGAAAGAGATGAAAAAGAGGTTTTAGAGGTAAGAGGAGTAAGGCTTACTCCTAATCAGAGCCGGGCTAAAAATCCTGCCTTTGATGTAACCCCCGCTCACTATATTAAGGGCATTATAACTGAGAAGGGAATTTTTAAGCCTGATAAAATCAAGCAATTAGCGCCGCAATAATCAATCACCTTCAAAGGAAACCACTCGAAATGACAACTTTGATCAATTCTCTGACAGCCGCACTAATCACCTTCAAAGGAAACCAGATTAAATACCTTATAGCCTGCATCCATTAATTTCTTTTTGCCGCCTATATCTTGCAAATCAACAAGGAAGCTGCATTCAACTACTCCCCCTCCCAATTTGTTAATGAGATTACAGGCAGCCAGCGCAGTGCCCCCGGTGGCGATCAAATCATCCACCAGCAAAACCTGCGCTCCTTTATCTATGGCATCAGTATGAATTTCAATTTTATCCATGCCATATTCAAGTTCATATTCTTCAGAAACAGTTTCAGCCGGAAGTTTACCGGGTTTTCGTATAGGCACAAAGCCAACTCCCAACCTGTTAGCCAGCACAGCCCCTGTAATGAACCCCCTGCTTTCAATTCCGGCAACAAGATCTATTTTCATATCTTTATACCGATCAACAAGCAAATCTATAGTATGATTAAATCCTTCACCATCTTTCAGCAAGGTGGTAATGTCCCGAAACATAATTCCTTGCTTTGGCCAATGGGGCACGGTCCTGATTTTTTCTTTAATCATGTGGGGCGTGGTATTTTTCATTTTTTTTATAACCCGGGATATTACAGTGGTAACCTTTTCTACGTTCCGGGAAAATATTTTGAGTATCTCATCCCAGGACACGGCCTCTTCATCCTCTTTCCAGCAGTCGTAGTCAGTGCTCATAGCTATGGCGGCATAGGGTATGCCCATTTCGTTGGCCAGAATAGCTTCCGGGGCAACGCTCATATTGATTACATCCGCTCCCCAAGACCGAAACATCTTGCTTTCGGCTTTTGTTGAAAACCTGGGCCCTTCAATTGTTATTACCGTTCCACTCTCGTGATGTGCAACCTTCAATTCCCGGCACACAGCAATTAATACCTTCCTTAACTCTTTTGAAAAAGGCTCTGCCATTGGTGTATGCAATGCCTTTTCCGGCTCAAATTCTTCATGAAAGGTTATTTTTCTATGCCTGGTAAAATCAATGAATTGATCGAGTATAACCAGATCTCCTCTTTTTATTTCCTCCCTTAATGACCCGCAGGCAGTGGTGGCCAATATATAAGTGCAACCTAATTGTTTCAGAACAAAGATGTTGGCCCTGAAATTAACCTGTGTCGGCGGTATTGTATGATTTTTCCCATGCCTTGCTATGAGCGCAACATCAACCCCGTGTATCTTTCCCTCTTTTATGGAAAAAGAAGGCTCACCATAGGGGGTTTCCAAATAAATTTCTTTTGGGCTTTCCAATAACTTAGGATCATCTAATCCTGAACCGCCAATAATTCCAATTTTTAACATTTGTATTCCCCCATTTACAGTTTCCCAATTCTTTATTCCTCCTCTTTAATAGGGGAGGGTAGGTGGAGGTAATTATTTTTGTAAGAACATATTTTGTAAAAACATATACGCCTGCAAGCTGATATACGATATAAAGGAAATTAAAAATATATACTATCAGATGATGGTCTCGTAAAAAGTCCAAAATGGGGATATATGTACAACATAACTTGTTGAATTTATGCAACCCAAATTTTTTAAAAACGACTTTTTACGAATACATCATCAGATAGTTATTGATGTATTTTACGTGAATATTTCTGATTTATATATATCGGCATTATCAAGGTAATATAGCTCATAGCCCATAGCTCATGTATCCTATTTGAACTAAGGCTTTTGATCAAAATAATTTTTTAGGGAGGAATCCATAAAAATAGTGGAAAAAATT
Source organism: Pseudomonadota bacterium (assembly GCA_030625085.1). Classification (GTDB taxonomy): domain Bacteria; phylum SZUA-182; class SZUA-182; order DTGQ01; family DTGQ01; genus DAOURK01. Next base: position 17,609 of record DAOURK010000054.1, on the reverse strand, counting down.
GGGGCTAACCTGTCTTTTATTTATAATTTTAATAATCTACTTCCATGAATAACTGTAATTACTTCTAAATAACTCTCTCTCCTTTGATAAACTATTCTATAGCCCTTATAGATCAATTCCCTCACTTCGGGGTCATCTGATTCCGGAACCTTTCTGCCCATTTCCGGAAATGTTTCTAAATGTTCTACCATCTCAAAAACTCTGTCATTGAATATTTTGGCATAAAAAGGAGAATCTAAGGCAATGAATCTACAAATCTCTTTTAAAGCTTCAATGGAGCCTTTTGACCACCTTACTTTAGCCATTCTTTCATTATTTCCTTTGCTTCTTCATGAGTATAGAATTGATTTGACTCTAATTCTTTTTGTCCTTTCAATATTTTTTGCTTCACATATAAATGTTCCATGATATCTTCCAATGTAGAATTTTCGGGAAGTTGTTTTACTAATGAAATTACAGAATCTTTTGTTGTTGGCATTTTTAAAATACCTCTTAAGATGGGTTTAAAGGACTCTATTTGTTTAGTTTTAGTTGCGTATATTAATTAAGGTAGCATTAAAAAGAAGAATTTTCAATATCTATTTAATTATCATAACATATCATATTAAATTAAATCCATTATTTGCCCCATAGATAGTTTCAGCCCTGGCGGCTTTTAAAACAGACATTCATGCCGCTTCGCGGCACCACGAATGATGAAAATAGGAAGTCTATTTTCGAATTAAACATTCATGGCTCTCCAAGCAGCCACTAATAATTTTGATAATTATGAGAATAATAATGTCATTTATGTAAAAAATATCAGGGATATGGTCGAACATATGCTCACTTATCTTGGTTATGAGGTTGAATTAGTTATCGACGGCGCAGAAGCAATCGAAGTGTATGAAAAAGCAAAAGCATCGGGCCAAAGATTTGAGGCGGTTATCCTGGAATTAACTGTTCCGGGAGGCATGGGAGGCATAGAAGCCATTCGGAAACTGCGTGAAATAGACCCTGAGATTAAAACAATTGTTTCCTCCGGCTATGCAAATGATCCCATAATGTCCGAATATGAAAAATATGGTTTTAAAGGAGTAATTACTAAACCATATAAAATTAAAGAATTAGATGATGTATTGCATAAGATAAGAATGATTAAAACCATAAAAAAACATTGACCTCTATTCATAAACCATGATATTACTATTTTAACATAAAAAACTATTTCATAATAGTATATTAAAATAAAACTCTATCAAAATTTCTTCATTTTTATTTATTCCTTCTTAATAATAATCGAATGAGTTCCTTGGCTTTGCATTTAATAAACTGAAACAAAACGATTAAATTATCTATAAAATCTTTTATTCCTTTTAGCCGAACAATATTTAGTTTAAAAAGAATAATGGACATAAAATATAAATTAACTATTTTAGGACTAGGTAATATTTTATTTAAAGACGAAGGTTTTGGTGTACATTTTGTTCGGCAATTTAAAAAAAAATATCGTTTCGCTGATAATGCACGTATCATAGACGGAGGCACACTTGGCTATGCATTAATGAATATTGTCTGTCAAACAGAACATCTATTGGTTATTGACACGGTAAAAGCCAATGACAAGCCGGGCTCGATTTATCGTTTCCATCCCGAGGCTATTCCGTCCCAGTTAGAATATTCAGTCAGCGCTCACGAGGTAGAGTTTTTAGATTTACTGCTGAAAGCAGAGATGATGGGTGATGCTCCACAAACAACGATCATTGCCATTATTCCTGAAGACATGCATTCAGTAGAAATGAAGTTAAGTTCAACCATGCAGGATTCCTTGCTTACAGTAGAAAGGTTGGTTCTAAAAGAAATGAAAAATTTAAGCATAGAAATAAAGAGAATATGATCATAACCTATATATTTTCAGATAGTAAATTTCATACTGTAGCGCAGGGCTAAAGCCCTGCGCTAATTCTGTCTGAATATGGATTGAGAAATTATTTTTCTGAAAATCTATAACAAAAAAAGGGGGAGAGTTTTATGTCATTGGAAGATATACATCCCAAGAAAGGACAAACAAAAGCCTATTATGACGCACTTATGAAAAAGTGCGATCTTCATCTGGAGCAAATGGAGAAGGAGCTTCCACCATCTTTAGAAAAATGGGAAGATACTTTACGCTGGAAGGGTGTAAAAAGACGAGATTTCCTCAAATGGTGTTCGGTTATGACCGCCGCCTTGATGCTGCCGCCAATTTTTAATGGGAAGGTAGCCAGGGCCGCTGAAATAGTGAGTAGAATCCCTGTTGTCTGGCTCAACTTTGCCGAATGCACAGGGTGCACTGAATCGGTTTTACGAAGCTCTTATCCTGATTTTGATACTATTATTCTGGAAACCATATCCCTAGAATATCATGAGACCCTCCTGGCGGCTTCGGGCTATCAAGCTGAAGAATGTCTGGAAGAGGCCCTGGAAAAATTCCCAGGAAAATTTATCTGTGTAATCGAAGGCGCCATACCCATGGGTATGGACGGCAAGTATCTGACTATAGGGGCCAAAGGGAAAACAGGATATGAAATAGCCAAAGAAGTCACCTCAAAGGCGGCTATGGTTATTTGTATTGGCTCTTGTTCCTCTTATGGCAACGTCCAGGCTGCCAGCCCGAATCCAACCGAAGCGCGCGGCGTGAAAGACGCACTGAATATATCAACAGTAAATATTGCCGGCTGTCCACCCAATGGAGTCAATTTTGTGGGCACGCTTTTGCACTATATGCTTTTTGGGGCAATTCCGGCCCTCGATCATATTGGACGTCCCCTTTGGGCTTATGGAAAAAGGATCCACGATTTTTGCGAGCGTCGGCCACATTATGATGCCGGGGAATTTGTGGAAGAGTGGGGAGATGAATACGCGAAAAAGGGTTGGTGCCTTTACAAGATGGGATGCAAGGGCCCCTATACCTATGCCAATTGCAGCCGCGTGCGATTCAACCAGGGTGTGTCATGGCCGGTTATGGCCGGACACGGCTGTATGGGATGCACAGAGCCCAAATTTTGGGATAAAATGGCCCCCTTAGAAAAACCAATTGCTGATCAGGCTCTGTTTTCATTAGGCGGTGAAGCAACTATTGATAAAGTTGGCGTTGGTTTAACAGCAGCCACCGTGGCCGGGATCGGTGTACACGCCGTAGGCAGTGTTATCAGGGGGGTTGGAAAAGAAAAGGAAGATACATAATAATCTGAAAAAAAAATGCCATAAGAAAAATTTCATATTCAAAAAGGAGAAGAATTCATGTCCAGAAGGATTATTATAGATCCCATTACCAGAATAGAGGGGCATCTTCGGATTGAGGTTGAAGTAGATGCCAACAACAAGGTCACTGATGCCTGGAGCTCGGCAACCCTGTGGCGGGGAATTGAGGTAATCTTAAAGGGAAGAGACCCACGGGATGCGGGCCTTATAACCCAAAGAATTTGCGGTGTGTGTACCTACTCTCATTACGAGGCGTCGACTCTGGCTGTAGAAAATGCCATAGGGGTAGTTCCTCCTAAAAATGCACGCCTGGTAAGAAATCTTATTAAAGGCTCACAATTTCTTCATGATAAGATTGTCCATTTTTATCACCTGCACGGATTGGACTGGGTGGATATTGTCAGCGCCTTATCAGCAAATCCGAAAAAAGCCGAGGACATGGCCCGCAGTTTCTCCGATTCTCCATACAATTGTTCGGTAAGCCATTATGAGGAAGTACAAAAACGACTTACTACCTTTGTCAAAAGCGGCCGATTAGGGCCGTTTGCTCATGCTTACTGGGGAAATAAATCCTATAAATTCCCGCAGGAAGCAAACTTAATCATTGCTTCTCACTACCTTGACGCTCTAGAGGTGCAGCGCACGGCAGCCCAGATGATGGCTATTTTCGGCGGTAAAAATCCCCATCCCCAAACCCTGGTTGTCGGCGGGGTGACCTGTGTTATGGATGCTTTGGATGCCCATAGATTAGGAGAATATCTCTACAGGTTAAAAACGGTGAAAAAATTTATAGAAACAGCCTATCTTCCTGATGTGTTACTGGCTGCCCGGTACTATAAAGATGAGGGCGCTGCAGGCATTGGGGCGGGAGTAAAAAATTACCTGGCCTATGGGGGATTTCCCCTTGATGATGATTGGCACAAAACCCTGCTTCCCCGCGGGGCTGTTTTAGGCGCTAACCTGAATAAAGTGTACGATATTGATGAGGAAAAAATAAAGGAACAGGTAACCCATTCCTGGTATGAGGGGAGCACTGCACATCCTTATGAAGGAGAGACTAAACCAGACTATACAGGCTTTGATGCTCAAGGGTATCTCAAGGGAGATGAAAAATATAGCTGGGTCAAGGCCCCTCGGTATGATGATATACCCATGGAGGTAGGCCCCCTTGCTCGTATGCTGGTAGGATATGCCCAAGGAGATGAAAAGATTAAACCCCTGGTTGAGCATGTGCTCAATAAGGCACAAATTACCGCACAAGCCCTCTTTTCAACCCTTGGCCGGACTGCAAGCCGCTGTATTGAAGCCAAACTGGTGGCCGACCATATAGAAGGCTGGATCAATGAACTGGTAACCAACATTAAGGGCGGTGATCAAAGGACATGGACCAGATGCGATATCCCTCGATCCGCTGAGGGAAGAGGCATGACCGAGGTGCCTCGCGGAGCGCTGGGGCATTGGATACGCATTGAAAATAACGTAATCGCCAATTATCAAGCTGTTGTCCCTTCAACCTGGAATGCCTCGCCCAGGGATGATAAAGGGCAGAGAGGCCCCTATGAAGAATCATTGATTGGCATTAAAATGGCTAATATAGATGAGCCCTTAGAGATTATCCGAACCATTCATTCATTTGATCCTTGTTTAGCCTGTGCTGTTCATATTATTAATCCACGATCAAATGAGATTAAAAAGTTCAGGGTACAATAAGGAGGCTGATTAAGGAGGCTTATATAGTTTTCGGAAAATTATTTTTACATTTTAAATTCAGTCAATAGTAGCGCAGGGCTTTAGCCCTGCGCTAAAGTTATAAAAAAATTAGTGTATGAAATTTAATATCTAAAAAACTATAGTTAACTTACAGAATGATATAGTCGTAAAATGAATATGAAAGTTATATAGGGAGGATATGATATGTCAAATAATCGTCTGGCTAAAAAACAATGGACCATAGCCATGCGTATCAATCATTGGGCTATGGCTATAAGCATTCTGCTTTTGATTATCACCGGTTTTTACATTGGCCGGCCCTTTACCATTGGGGCAGGGGAGACCTGGCAAAAATTCTTTACTGCTAATGTTCGCTTGGTTCACCTTCTGTTCGGTCTTATCTTAACGACGATGTTTATCTGGCGAATGTACCTGGCCTTTTTCTCGCGATTTCATGCTGATTGGAAAGATTTTTTTGCCTGGCTCGATTTTAAGAATGTTATAAAACAGATTAAGTTCTATACCCTCATCTCAACTGACTTGCCTGAGCACACCGGCCTATATGGCACGTTACAATCTGCTGCTTATGGCTTCTTGCTGATTTTGGTTTTTTTGGTTGTAGTTACCGGCTTGATTCTCTATGGCGCTCTGCACCAGGCAGGAATGGCCGCTCTTATCTATGGAATTCTTCGACCTGTAGAATGTATGTTAGGCGGCCTAGCCGGGGTTCGCTTCATTCATCATGTGCTCACCTGGGGCTTCGTTCTCTTTATTATTGTCCATATCTATCTTGCTTTTTGGAATGATATTGTTTATAAGGAAGGCGCTATCTCTTCTATTGTCAGCGGCAATGTCTTTGAAAAAGTTGATTAAGGTAGATAAGTATTACTTCCATCGACTTAACTAAGACTTATCGATTCTAATGATTGACGAAAATGGCCCACACATTGAAGAACTAGAAAACGAATTGAATGAGCAAAGTAAGGGGGAGTTATGAAAACATTACGAAATATTGGTTCGCTGGCCTTTGTGCTGGGCCTCTTCACTTCACTATTTGCCGGGATGCCTTGGTATGTGATGGTTGCCGATGATCCTGTTATACCCTGGTGGCTCAGGATATCGATTTTCTGCCTTCTGGGCGGTATCCTTGTGGTCCTCTGACAGTTGCCCTTGAACAAAGGAAAAACAAACCATCAGAAGAGGAGTTGCTGCCTGTTGAGCCGGATCGCACGCTTTTACTCCTAAATTCTGATATAATCCCTGGGCGAGAGATCAAAAAAATTCTTGGTCTCGTCCAGGGTCATACGGTATTCGCCATATGGCTTGGCAAAGATCTATCGGCCTTAGTCAAATTGGTCCTTGGCGGCGAATTGACTGAATACACGGATATGATGGGAAGGGCCAGGGTAATTGCTACCAATAGAATGATAGCCCAGGCTGCTGGAATGGGCGCTGATGCCATAATCAATGTTCGGTATATGACCACTAGTGTTGTGGGGAGTGCGGCTGAACTTTTAGCCTATGGCACGGCCGTCAAGCTCAGTGATTAGATCATTTACCGAAAATGGCAACTTGCCATTTTCGGTAAATACCGATTTATTGGAAGACCTTAAACAGGTAATTATTTTGAAAATCAATCAATTAATAAGCCTCTTCTCTGGGAAGAATTGCATACATAAGCAAGACTTTTTTTTCTCGGTCAGGTGTAAAAAGTATCCTCCATTTACCTACTCTTAATCTATAATCTCCTTTCAGTTTTCCAGTAAGTTGTCTTATTCCGGGAGCAAATAGAGGATTATTTTGTTTTTCTAGTTCTATCAATTCCTTTTTTATTCGTTTCCTTACTTTTTGATCAAGCTTTAGATATTGCTTTTCAGCACTCGGCTTAACTTCAATCTTCCAATTCATGAATTGATTTGCCCTTTACCCCTTTTTTGACCTCTTCTTTGCCCTGAGTAATAATCTCTATCCAGTGAGGATTTGAGAGCAGTGCCAAGGTTTCTTTATGCCTTGCAATGTATTCGTCTATCAATTCTGTAAGAATATCTTTTAAGTCCCTTTTTTCAATGCTTGAAATTATCTTTAAAATATCCCTTTTTTCCTCGGGAATCCTGATTGTAGCAGTTGCCATTTTATTGCCTCCTTTAATCTACTAATAGATTAATAGCCTAATTGCTCCATGTCAAGGTTTATTTAACTCAACAATTTTGTTATAGACCATATTCCAATGAAAGTTGGCAAAATGTTCGCTGAAGCCCAACCTTCCTCTCCTTTTCATATTTAGAATGAACTTCCCTCTTTAAAAAATTCACTGTAGCGCAAGGGCTTTAGCCCTGCTTAAGCTCTGCTAAAACCAATTTTTTTAGCAGGGCTAAAGCCCTGCGCTACATAAAAATGCTGAAATGCGAATTGCTGCAATTAACTTGACATTACCTATAAATATCATATATATTCATTACATATATATATAAGAATACAGAAGGGCATCTTCCCCAGCTATGCCGGAAAGGGTGCGGATTGAAAGTGTAGGCTGGATTACAATCATAAATATGATGGTAGCCGGCCTTTTTTTAGTTTTTTAATCCTAAACTTAGTCCCTTCTAAGGCAAATAATGTTAGAAATCTTTTGGTTCAGGCTTGTCCGGATGAGAGGGAAAAGGCTTTATTCCCTTCTGGGGCTTATCCTAAAACCACCCTCTGGGGTCTGCTCTTTACTATAATGGCGTTCTTAAATCAATCTGATACAAAAATTTTTAATGAAACCTTCATTGCAGGAGATAGAAATGGTTAAGGAGCTAGAGACAAAAAAGGTTTTGATTCTTGACGATGAGCAGGTGATTCTGAATACCTGCCGGGATATCTTGGATGGAACTGGTCTTGAGGTAGTTACCACAACCTCGGTAGAAGAATGTTTTGGCCTTGCCATTTCTGAGAATTTAGATCTTTTTGTGACCGATATAATGATGCCTGAACTCAATGGCGTAGAAGTTGTGAAGCGTTTGAGAAAAAGCAATCCTCATCTGACTGTTGTGGTGATAACAGGATATCCTTCTATGGATACAGCGCGAAAATTTATGAGGCTCGGGGCATATGATTATATCCCAAAACCATTTACCCCTGAAGAATTCCGCGAAACAGTATTAAAGGCAATCAACAAGCAAGACCCAAAAAAGGCCATCAGGGAGACACTGGTTTTACAAATACTTGATCGCACAGCAGATGACCCCGAATTCTGTGACCGCCTCTATATTGAAGGGTCGGAAGCGCTTAAGGATTATGATATCAGCCCGGAAGCAAAAGCAGCCATTGTAAGCGGTGATCTAAAATGGATACAAGAAAACGTAGGTAAACTTACTGAAAAACAGATGGTCTGGCTGGTGCAAAGACTTGAATCGGAAATTTGGTAGTTTATTTTTTGGTAAAGGTGATGAATTCGTAAAAAGTCTCATTAAGTTGTCATTTCGAACACATTCACTACGTTCAGTGTAAACTCCTGTGAGAAATCTTTATCGCACAAGATGCTGAAAAACATAAAATTTCTCCCTGAGGTCGAAATGACAAATTTGCCAAAAAGGACTTTTTACGAATGCATCAAAGGTAGTTTATGGCAAAAGTAATTCTTGGCACATGGTTAGACAAACTGATCAACAACCGCCGTAAAGAAAAACAATCAATCGAAGATACTTTCCCCCATTTGCAGAATTTTGAAAGCGGTAACCCAATTAAGGCATTCGTTGGATGGGATGGTTTTTTTCTTTTCGATGATAATGCCCCGGTAATAGATATGATGAGGGCATACGTTGAGAAAGTACAGGAGGAGAGTTGCGGATATTGTACTCCCTGCCGAGTAGGTACGAAAATAGTTGCCGATAAATTGCGTGACATTGCCAATGGCCTGGGCCGCATAGAAGACATGGCAACCATCCGAAGGCTGGCTTACGTGATCAGGGACTCATCAATGTGTGAGTTGGGGCACACGTCAATGAATGCGCTTTTGAAAATAATGGAACTGATGCCTGAAAAATTCCAGAAAGCTATAGAGGAACGGAGGCCGGTGCAGCGAGGCGCCTACCATGCTATAGCTACTGCGCCTTGCATTGAAGAGTGTCCTGCCCACTTGGATATCCCCAGTTACATTGATGCTATACGTGGCGGCAATTATTATGAGAGCCTGGCCATCATCGCTCGAAGAAACCCGCTGGCCGGAATTTGCGGACGCGTTTGTGTGCGACCGTGCGAATTTGTATGCAGGCGGTCGGAATTGGATGATCCCATTTCCATTAAATATTTAAAGAGATTCGTCAATGACCAGATACTATCCTATGCAGCCGCTCGCTCGAAACAAGCAGAGGCTGTACCGGTCATCAGCAATAAAAAGGTAGCCGTCATAGGCGCAGGTCCATGCGGGTTGACCGCTGCTTTTTATCTCAAACAAAAGGGGTATCAAGTCGAGGTTTTTGAAGAGTTGGCTGAACCCGGGGGCATGAGCGCCATTGGTATCCCCGACTATAGGCTGCCGCGCGAGGTAATCCGAGCCGAAGTTCGCCGTATGGCTGAAACGGGGGTGGTCTTTAAATATGGAGTGCGTATAGGCCGGGATATAACCTTAAAAGACCTTCGCAGCCAAAATGATGTTGTGCTTGCTGCCCTTGGCGCACATGGAAGCAAGAACATCGGCATGGACGGCGAGGAAGAAGCCCCGGATGGGTATATACCCGGGGTAAAATTCTTGCGGGACCTTAATACCTTGCATCACCTTGGAAAATTTGAGCCGCCGGAAGGAAACGACCTTGTTGTGATCGGAGGCGGCAATGTGGCCATGGACTGTGCTCGGAGCGCAAAGCGTCTGGGGTATCCAAAAGTAAGTGTTGTCTATCGCCGCACGAAAAAAGAGATGCCCGCAGATGCCGAAGAAATTCATGATGCCGAGCAAGAGGGAATCGAGTTTAATTTCCTGACGCACCCAAAAGCATTGGAAATAAAGAATGGGAAAGTTACCGGACTGACCTGTGTGCGAATGGAACTTGGCAAACCCGATGCATCCGGCCGCCGCAGGCCTATAGAAATTAAAGGCTCGGAATTTTTACTCAAGTGCGATATCGTGATTCCAGCCATAGGCCAGGTCACTGATCTATCACTGTTCAATGAAGATTCCCCTGTTGAAACAACAAAATGGGGAACTATCGTGGCTGATGAGGAAAGCATGATGACTTGCGTAGACGGTGTTTTTGCCGGTGGTGATTGCGTTAGCGGCCCAAAGGCACTGATTGACGCTATGAGCCAGGGACTGCACGTAGCGCATTGCATTGATCAATATCTGAACGGTGAAAAAATGAATATGCCGGAAAATGAACGTATGTTTCGACTTATAAAGGCCATGGACCTTCAGCAATCGCCGGTAAATCGGGTCGGTAAAAAATCCCGATATAATCTTGAAGCGCGGCCCGTAGAGGAAAGAATTGCGGATTTTAAGGAAATAGAATGTGGATATAAGCCCAAGGAAGCTATCCGCGAGGCGGAGCGCTGCTTGAGATGTTACCGAATCGCGATGTTTGTGACAGAGAAATAACACAGCATCTTATATTAACCACAAAGGCACAAAGGACACAACTGCCTATGGGGTCTAAACAATTACAATAAAATATAAATTTTCAGATAGCAAATTTTATACTGTAGCGCAGGGCTTCAGCCCTGCCAAAATGCAGGGCTAAAGCCCTGCGCTACTTTTGATTGAATATCTATTAAAAAATTATTTTTCTAAAAATCTATAGCTGATGCAATCGTAAAAAGTCTCATTAAGTTGTCATTTCGAACGAATGTGAGAAATCTTTATTATACAATGTGCTGAAAAATATAAGATTTCTTCCGGAGTTTACACTGAACGTAGTGAATGTGGCGGAAATGACAAATATGCCAAAATCGACTTTTTACGAATGCATCATAACTGAGAAACCGCATAAATAAAATGGAAAAAGAATCCACAATAAAAAAAGAAATAAATCTTGTCATCGATGGGCATACAGTCACTGTTCCTGACGGCTCAACCATTCTGGAAGCGGCACGCCAGGCAGGGATCAGGGTCCCTACGCTTTGCCTGCATCCTGCTTTATCCCCTATAGGAGCCTGTAGAATTTGCGTTGTTGAAATTGATGGAATTGATCGGCCTACCACTGCTTGCGACACTGACGTTCTGGAAGGAATGAAGGTAACCACCAGATCTGAGAGGCTTTTCAACCTCAGGCGAGAGGTTATCAAAATGATTCTTGCCCATCATCCACTTAACTGTGCGCCATGCCCAAAGAACGGTGATTGTGAGCTTCAGGACCTGGCTTATGAATATGATCTGGCAGCCACGGATTTTAATGAATACCGGATTGAAACTGAGCAATTTCCCTGGAAGCCTTTTTCAACACCTATCCTGGATTATCATCCGCAACGATGCATACTGTGTGGCCGTTGCGTTAAGGTATGCACTGAGATTCGAGGTTTGGGGGCCATCACTATGGAAGGGTCAGGCGCCAAAGCGATGATTCACCCGGTGATGGCTGATGAGGAAGCGACTTCTCGATGTATTTCCTGCGGCGAATGTATGCGAGTATGCCCTGTGAATGCCATCGTGGAGACCATGGGCGGTGTGAGGGGTAAACCGTGGGAGACAAAAAAGGTGCTGACAACATGTGCCTATTGCGGCGTAGGTTGTCAACTGGATCTCAATGTAGTAAATAACCGCGTTGTAGGCATTACCACTCGTGATGGTATAGGTGTAAATAAGGGCCGCCTTTGCTCTAAAGGCCGGTTCGGTTATACCTTTATCCATAGTGAAGATCGACTGACAAAACCACTGATACGAAACCGGGAAGGCAAACTTGAAGAAACGACCTGGACTTTTGCTCTTACCCATGTGGCGCGTGAGTTTAAGCGGATAAAAAAAGAGCATGGGTCTGATTCACTGGCCGGACTCTCCAGCGCGCGCTGCACTAACGAAGAAAACTATCTTTTCCAAAGGCTTATCAGACAAGTATTCGGCACAAACAATGTTGACCACTGCGCACGCCTCTGACATTCCTCTACGGTGGCCGGTCTGGCCACAGTGTTTGGCAGCGGGGCAATGACCAACTCCATAGAAGAAATTGAGCACGCCGATGTCATTCTGATAACCGGGACCAATACTACAGAAAATCACCCCATAATAGCCCAGGGCATAAAAAGAGCTGTAGAGCGCGGCACCACCCGGCTTATTGTAGTTGACCCCCGGCGCATCGACTTGGTTGATCAAGCCAATTACTGGCTGCGCCAAAGACCCGGCACAGATGTTGCCTGGATAAACGGCCTTATGCATTGGATTATAAAAAACGACCTTCATGATAAGGATTACATTGCCCAGCGATGTGAAGGATTTGATGAGCTTGCGGCGGAAGTGGAAAAATATACACCGGAATATGTTGAGGGGATTACCGGCATACCGGCCAAAGATTTAAAGGCTGCGGCAGAAGTTATCGGCAGGGCGGATCGCACCACTTTTCTTTACGCTATGGGAATAACCCAACATACAACAGGCACCAACAATGTTAAATCTATGGCCAACCTGGCCATGATTACCGGCAATGTCGGAAGATATGCCACCGGCGTGAATCCGCTGCGCGGCCAGAATAATGTTCAGGGAGCCTGCGACTTGGGGGCGCTGCCCAACGTTTTCCCCGGATATCAACCGGTCAGTGATCCTAAGGCGCTGAAAAAATTCCGCGAGGTGTGGGACACTGAATCATTATCGGATAAACCCGGCATAACCATGACACAGATGATACCCGGCATAGGTGAAGGAAAAATCAAGGGTATGTTTATTATGGGCGAAAACCCGGTCTTATCCGATCCCAATGCAAGCCATGTTGAGGAAGCCCTTGAAAAAATAGATTTTCTCGTTGTTCAGGACATTTTTCTTTCAGAGACAGCCCAATTAGCAGACGTTGTGCTGCCTGCCGCATCCTGGGCGGAAAAGGATGGAACCTTCACCAATTCCGAACGTCGTGTTCAAAGGGTGAGAGCTGCCATTGACCCTGTAGGCGGCAGTTTCGCAGACTGGCGTATAATACAGCGAATAGCACAATTGATGGGGGCCAATATAAATTTTTCCACACCGGAGCAGATATTTAATGAAATCCGGAGGACTACGCCTTCTTATGCGGGCATAAACTATGGAAGAATTGAAAGGGAGGGAGGCATTCAGTGGCCGTGTCCGGATATCGATCACCCCGGCACGCCGTATCTGCATAAAGACGGCTTTAAGAGAGGCAAGGGGCTTCTGACGGCCATAGCCTACAAACCACCCGTTGAGCTGCCGGATAAAGACTATCCCTTGCTCCTTACTACAGGACGTATGCAGTTTCATTACCATACAGGGACCATGACCAGAAGGTGCAAGAGTCTGAGTACCTTGGCGTCTGGACCGGCATTGGATATCAATCCCGAAGACGCCGCCACATTCGGCCTGCTGGAAGGCGATTCAGTCAGGCTTTCATCCCGCCGGGGAAGTATTGAAATAAAGGTCCACATAACGAAAAGCGTAGATCGCGGCGTAGTGTTCTCAACATTTCACTTCAGCGAGGCACCAATCAACCGCCTTACGAACGATGCCCTGGACCCGATCGCCAAAATACCCGAATATAAGGTTTGTGCCGTTCATGTTCAAAAAATTTGACTTGCATAGACAGCAATATAAAATTCTAAAGCCTTATCATCGCAGCTTCGGATTCAAAATCTTTGTTTTTATCGGGGTCATGTTGATATTTCTCTTGGGGGCCAACATTTGGTATAATAGTTACGTTCAAGAGCAGCAACTCATAGAAGAAGTCCTCCTGTGGGCCAATAACGTCGCGCAAACAGTGAAATACTCTACAAAAATACATATGCTTGAAAATAAAAAAGAAAAGGTACAGGAAACGATAAATTACATTGTTGAAAACACTGAAGGAATCGAACTGATCAGGGTTTTAGATAAAAAGGGTAAAATCAGAAAAACGACGGTGGCAGGAGAAAGGGGACAAATAATTGATAAACGAAGCCATTGCTCCCTGTGCCATACTAGCGGTGTACCATTAAAAACTCCGAAAAAAGATAGACACACTCATATTATACGACCGGATAAGGGCGACTACAGGATGGCCAGCCTCACCCACACTATTTACAATGAAGAAAGCTGCTCTACCCGCTGCCACAATATCCATCCTTCATCACAGAAGGTGCTCGGCGTTTTTGAAGTAACTATGTCGCTGAAGGATGTAGATGAAAAGATTGCCGAAAACAAACGGCGACTTATCATTATCAGCATTTTATCTTTTTTATTTATTTTAATCAATCTGGGAATAATGCTTTTCTATTTCCTCATTCGTCCGATAAATGCTCTTTTAAATGGAGTCCGAAGTTTATCTCTCGGAAATTTCGAGGCGAAGATACCTGTCTATAGCCATGACGAGCTCGGTCGTCTTTCCCTATCATTTAACAATATGGTGAAAAAACTCAGCAAGGAAATGGGCTACAGAAAACTTCTTCTTTATGATAATGCCATGCCTGAACAAAAAGAAGATGAAACGAAAACCAAAAATAGTGCAAGAGCAAGCAATAATGGGGTAGGGTCCTCCTTTGAGGAAATATATGAACAGATCCGTGACCAAACACATATGAAACTCGTTCGGTCAGTGAAATTGGCCTCCCTTGGTCAGCTTTCTGCCGGCATTGCCCATGAGATAAACAATCCGCTAACCGCTGTTTTGAGTTACAGCTCACTATTGCTCGAAAAGGCAAAAATGCCTAAAGAAAAACGTTGGTTAACCATTATTGTTGATGAAACGAAACGTTGTCGCAACATTGTCTCCGGCCTGCTCGATTTCGCCAGAAAATCCAGTATGGAAAAAATTTCCACCAAGGTGAACGATATTATCGAAAGGGCTATTTTATTGATGGAACATAAGGAATCCTTCCATAATATAGAAATTATCAAAAAGCTCAGTCCCGATCTTCCTAAAGTGAAAGTTGACGGTGGACAGATTTACCAGGTGATCACAAACCTTATTATTAACGCCTCTGATGCTATGGAGGGGAAAGGAACTTTGACAGTCAAGTCGCAAATACATACTATTGAATCAAAAGTGGCGGATGACCGACATTTTGTTGAAATATCGCTGACAGATACCGGCTGCGGCATCCCTCAGCAAAATATGGAGCGGCTCTTCGATCCGTTCTTTACGACCAAAGGCCCCACAGTTGGCACAGGACTCGGTCTTTCAATCTGCTTTGGCATTATTAAGCGCCACGGCGGAAATATCATTGCTCAAAGTAAAGTTGGGGAAGGTTCTACTTTCATAATTCATCTTCCTTTTGAAAAGGAGAATCATAATGAAGAAAATTAAGTTGCTTATTGTTGATGACGAAAAGGTAGTACAGCAGAGCTGCGCCGATATTTTCACTGAAAAGAGCAATCACTATGATATCAGCACAGTTTCCTCCGGGGAGAAAGCCCTTGATACTCTTGAAGAAAAATCCGTTGATATAATACTTACTGATCTCAAAATGCCCGGGATGCCGGGACTCCAACTGATTTCAACCATACATGATAAATTCCCCGACACTGCCATCATTGTCATCAGCGGTTATGCCACAGTTAAGACTGCTGTAGAAGCGATGAAACTCGGCGCAGTAGATTTCATTCCCAAGCCCTTTACCCCCGATGAAATCTTCAACGTTGTTGAGAATGTGGCTGCACGGGTTAAAGTGAAAACCAAATAAAAGTCACCCTTTTATTAATAATGACAATATCTCCATCATATGAGGAGTAAATATTTCAATAACTACTCGCGCTCCGCAATCAGGTGCGGACATTAATTTTTTTTATCGCTACTATTGACATAATTTAAAATGTAAAAATAGTTTTTCTAATACTATCGCCACTTATAGAAAACCACCAGGGGGACAATCATCTCCCAGGGCGATGTTCCGCCGTGCGCATAGAGACTGGCCTTAGGCCCCTTTTTGGAAAAAGTCTTCTTTTTGATGAAACCGTGGTCGGAGAAGAGGATTACCATACTCTTCACCGGCAGTTTGTTCATATACTCAGCCAATGAAGATTGCAGATTAAGTTTAATTTCGTTGAAAATGGTAAGAAGGTCTTCGCCTGAGGTATGCAGCTTATCATCAATGAAATTATATTTACAGGTGAATATACCATCCTCTTCAGGGAGAAGCTCGAAAAACCGTCCGTTCTCTCTCCCCTTACTTGCACTTGTTGCACCTGCATTATAAGCGCGGTGCTCTTCCATTACCTTACGTGAGATTATCTCTTTATCCTTTATCATATAGGGTGAAGGCGGCTCTCCGGTCACAAAGGGTTGTATCTGGGAAGAAGTGGTTGTGGGTAAAAATACCCAGAGAGGCACTTGATCTACAATCCTATAAGTGTCATGTAAAGCCCCCATCAAATCGTGACGGCAATAGTCCCAGATGTCCCATCTCATTGCGTCAATGAGCAGAAAATAGGTATTGGCAGGCTTTAACTTTTTTTTATATTTTTCATAGAAATGGTATCTGATGGAATGAACAAAACGTGGGCCGGGGTCTTGGTTTGTCTGCGTTTGAGAAAAAGCATGAACAAGCGCTGATGAGGCGATCAGAGATTTATATTCCCTGGCAATGTATTCGGAAAAACCCTTCTGAAACTGTGAGAGAAACCAATCTCTTTCTTTATTTAAGGCCTTTATTGATATGGAATCGACCATATTCATATCCTGAAGATCTTTGCATACCAGCTCGGTTAACAGCTCAAACCGAGCGCCATACTCTATAAAGGCCTTTTCCCACCCAATTGCCTCAAAATCACCAGGCTTTGCATCGGACAGCCATTCCAGGGCAAGCAGTATCCGGCTGAAATTATTCAGCAAGGCTATATATTGAGCGCTGTCCACTCTTTGGGCGGCCAATGCCTCTTTGTTCCGCAGCCTGGCGCCGGCATCCATCCATTGCCCAATCATGGCCTGCATTTTTTTTATTTTCGCCCCGTCCCTTTCGCTGTATAATCTTTTCATAAGAACCGCGGTCATCTCCCTGGCTGAAAAAAGAAAGTGGGATTCATGCATGAGCATATGTAAAAGCTCCTCCTCCCCGGCTTCTTTTATTATTAAATCACAAAGCCTGGCGCTGATCCCTTTGGTGAGGATGAATTGTTCCGTGTCTTCAAGAAAAGGCACTCTATCTTTTCCTGTTTGCCGACTGAAAGCGTCAAATACCTTTTGGCACTTTTCGCCGAAGGCATGTTCATGAAAATCCGGTGGGGGATGACAATCAAAGGCCTGGAAGATGCCTTCAAGGGGAAGGTTATGCTGTTTTGCCCACACGCAAGCTATGAGCAGATGCTGGAAAAGGTCCTCCCCTCTTTCTTTTATAAAGGGAATAAGCACGGGGAATATGTTTTTCACCATCTCGCATGGGGTAATCCTTTGCACTTTGGACCTTATATTTAATCTTGATATACACGTCGTTGGTTAAGGTCTTGCCTATAGAAAAAAACTCCCGTTGGATTTTAAGCAGTTAATCTAAATTTAAAGATATCTATCAACTTTTCTGGAAAATATACATCTTTGATAATTTTTTGAATTTTTTTTATCATTTTTTTTTGTTTAGAATTTCTATTC
>DAOURK010000029.1 GCA_030625085.1 Pseudomonadota bacterium | reverse complement strand
ATTTTTATACCGAATCGCATTAAATTTATTGATATTTCTTCTCTTTAGTATTTTTAGGCTATTAAGGACTTTAATCTTTAAAAACTACTGGCTATCAAGACATTAGGCAATTTGGTGGGATTTTCAAGCAACATTTAAGTAATTCTAAATAGTGTAAGATGCAGCATTTGTCGAAAAAAAAATTTATTTTGCAGAAGCAGATCTTATTATAAAAGGTAATTTTGGAACTTTGCCCATTGAAGTTAAGTATGGAATGGATGCTAAGCTCAAGCAGTTGAGTTCATTGAAAAGATTTATAACTGAAAATAATCTGCCTTTTGGCATAGTAATTAACAATAGTGAAGAGGTAATGATGCTCACAGAGAATATTATCGGGATACCGGCAGGATTAGTTTAGCTAAATACCCAGGGCCAGGTTGATGATGGCGATAACCTCATTTAAATCGAAGCGATTATTTTGGTTGGTATCGCCGGGCACATAGGTTTTGCCTTCAGTCTTGGGAGCAGTGGAAAGATCTGTCCAGTTCAGATGATAATTGATGGCTGTTTGAATGTCTGATGAAGACTCCCAGACTCCGTCCGCATTTACATCCGGGCCGGCTGGGGCAATAATCATGGTGGCCGTAGTGGCGGTATCATATCTGGCCGTAATGGTATGATCAATAACCGCATTCTCCAGATTGAGTTGAACAGTAGCCCGGCAGTTACTGTCTGTGACGCCGGTGAGTGAACTCAATGTGCCCTGATCTGTTGAGAAAGTTACTGTTTCACCGCTTAAGAGATTGCCGTATTTATCATAGGCAGTAGCTGTAATCGCAACTGTTCCGCCGGTTGTCGGACTTTCGGGCGTATTAGACAAGGTAATAGAATCATTCGGATCATTGGGAGTATTTTCCGCAGTGATCGTAAAATCCGCATAAATGGGGGTGGTGGGAGATCCGTTTATAATTGAACCGTTATACTCACCACTAATAGTCATAGTATAATCACCGGCCACTGTGCCCACATTCAGGGTAACTGCCGCCTGTCCGGATGAATCGGTGAGAACTGTAATGGAGCAGTCATTGCCGGTGCTTAAGGTCCCCTTTAATATGGTAAAAGCATCAACCGCAGGAATATTCGGATCATTTGCACTGGCCAGGGCATTAGCCGGTACGCTAAAGGTAATCTCCCCATTTTCAATACAAGCGCTTGAATCCAGGGATTCGGACACAGTAACCTCATAATCTCCAAAAGTGCCGCTAGAACCGGCCATGTTGGTGCTGTCCGTATAAGCAGCTACATTAAAGGTCATCTGAGGGGCCGGTTTCACATAAATATTAATGGCGCTGCCATGGGCATAGACATAATCGCCCAGGAATGTTGATACCTGTTGTATTACGCCGCTCTTACTACTACTGTCTAAAGTTAAGGTAATATCGGTTGGATTTTCCTTCAGCACGGTCAGGTAAACCGTCCCTAAGCTGCTGCCGTCGGGAATGAGTGTATTTACTCCTGTATCCTCACTATAGATAATGATATTTAAAGTCTTGTAGTCATCATAGGGGTCACTGTCGGTAATCATCATGTAGACTATCTTTTCCAAATTATCGTTCAGATCAAAGACTGAAGAATCAACGTTTCCAACTTCATTAGTTAAAACCTCAAATTGGCTAACATTATATTTGATTCTGGCGGTGACGGAGGTAATCTCACCGGCCCCGTTCGAGTGTAGGATAAGGTTAATAGGGACCAGCCCTCCGGGAGAAGCTAACCCCTGGCCGGCCTCATCAGCGGACATCAGGACAATGGGTTTTCCTTCCGGCAGGTATTCAATAGCATTTGATAAGCTGTTTGAAACACCTTTGCTGGAGGTTACTCTGACATTAAATTGCCCCGGCAGCCCGGTGGGCGAAGCTGGCGCAGTGAAGGTAAACTCAAACTCGGAAATATAGGTATAATTGGAAATGGTTTCCGAACCATCATCATTATAAACATCGATGGTCATGCCGGGGGGAATGAGGTCGGGATCTTCAAACCCGGAACCGATAACTTTAATGATATCGCCACCCCCTACCGGTTGAATATTGGGAATGACGGTGATGACAAGCGGCTGGTTCTTGATTGAGGCCGTCAAAAATCCTCCGGGGCCGTTGGCAATAAAAAGATGAGGAGCAATGGGGCCTACATCGGGAGTACCGTCCACATCTCCGTAGGCAAGGCCAAGGGCCTTCCCATAGGTATCCAGACCGCCCACCAGCCCGATATTATCAGGATCAATGATATCAAGGGCCAAAATGGCGCCGTAGCTCATGGCTACATAAAGGCCGTTGGGAACATAGGCCAGATCAAAAGCCTCTCCGTCCACCAGACCGGTCCCGGGATAGGTATCGGTTACAGACGGGTTTGTCGGGTCGGTAATGGCAAGAATGATTACTCCTTTGCTTCCATAGGCAAGATAAGCATAACTGGGATGGCCGGGATTATCCAAAACCACGGACCTTAAATTATAGGAAATTCCTATCGTATAGGTCCCGCCACTCAAAAGTTGGGCCGAGGAAAGGTCATTTCCGGTATCTTGCGGGTCCAGGTCTATAATCTTTAACCCCCCCGATCCGTCAGCCACATAAACATGGTTATTTTCCGTATCAACGGCCACACCGCAAGCGTAGCCGTCTGTGTCTACTGTGGCTACTACGCTCATATCGCCAAGATTATCGTCGTCATCAGCATCGATGTCGAGGATGACCACCCCGGCCGCTCCATTGGCGACTATGGCGTATTCGTGAAGGGCATCGCCAGCCTTCGTAAATTCAAAATATTTGATGTCTTCGGCTGTGCCACCGCCAAGCAGAGTCTGGGTTATATAGCCGACGCCGTCAGCTAGGGCACCACCATTATCATGCAGATCATCGAAAGTGTCGCCTGTATTATCGACTAATTTGACCCCTTTGGTTCCATCGGCCACCAGGACCAGGACTTTATCGGCAACCAATGTATCGCCTTCAGTGCTATCAGTAACATCAATGCCGCGGGCATCCTGGATGTCTTCATCGTCGGTGACATCTCCATCGACAGCGATATCGGTCAAAACTACCGAGGCCCAGGCGGTGGTGACTGTTGGGTCCTTGACCATAAACATGACGATGCCTTTTTCGCCATCCGCCATATAGGCGTAATCATCGCCGCCATCATTCTCTGTAAACAGAACAATATCTTTGGCATAGCCGGCAAAGTGGCTGTCCGTGGCGGCGTTGACGGCAATTTTATGATCACCCTCCGCACCGACTAAATTTATCATAGTCCCTGAAACAGCGCCATTCGTTTTGGCAAAAATATAGCCGTCACCAGTAACTGTCAGGATAGGGGAGGCGGGATCGAACTCTGCGACGGCGGTAGCAATAGCGTCCGGGGCTGTCTCCCATCGGGAAGGAAGATATCTACTCACATGACCGTCGGTATCATCAAGAACATACAGCTCGTTTTCACCGGCAGCCATTTTAGCAATGCTGTTGATGCAGGCAGTTGCGCTGTTGGTAGCATTATCGCCTGCTCCGAAATCAAGAGAAATTCGGGCAGGGTAGGAAACATCAGTATTATCGATTCCGTAAATATAATCTCCTATGATCTTGAGAGGAGAGGCAACCTTGAATACGGTAGCGATAGTGTTGAGAATATCCGGATCACTGCCAAAACCAGCACCTGTAGTCAATCGACCGATACACCCTGTACCACCTAAGGCAATCATATAATCGTCATTAGCAAAGACTATGTCATCCATGTCACCTGTCACTGCGGTGAAGGAGGTGCCTGCAACAGATTCATCAGCAATAAAAGCTTTAGAGATACGGCTGATCTTACCGTTGTCGAGGCCGCCACCGACGAGGGGGGTTACATAATCGAATACACCATTAGTATCAATACCGTCTGCTATTGTGATACTGTTACCATAGATCCCAGGATCAACTGCCGTTAATGTTATGTCACTAGCCGGTATTGGACCTACTGCTGCAGTTACAAATGCTGAGGGGGTAGTAGTATTTATCACTAATCTCAATGCAGCCAACGCTGTGTCCGCATTGAGATTGTCAACTTTAACACGAATATTACCCCCTATTATGTTGCCGGGATCGGCTGCAGTATCAAATTCATATGTCTCGTCTACTCCACCCAACGAGATTACTATAGTATCTCCCTCGGCAAGACCACCGGTGATTTGTATCGTATGCGCTGCTGAGGTGGCGGATGTACAACTCATTCCATAGATATAAGTATCATCGAAAGCCAGATTATTACAAATGTTTGCATTAACAAAAGCTGAACCGCTTGCAATTATATCTGCACCAACACCAAAGTTCGTAGAAGTATCTACACGGTGCACTTCATGTTCATCATTATTAGTGCTGTCATCATCAAGGAAGAAAACATTTGTTCCGTCTGTGAAGATTTTCGAAATCGCGTTAGTGCCACCAGCGACCGATCCGTCATTAGTTGCAGTGCTATTCGAGGTTTCTATATCGGGTGTCGTAGGAGTATCGCCATCAAAATCAGCAGCGTCAATTCGGGCAATATTGGTTGTTGCTCCATTTCTAATCCCATAAATATAGCCGCCGGCATAAACAATGTTTCCAACTGTATCAAAAGGGGTATTAGTGGTGGTAATAATGCCGGTGCCTCCCAAATCCCCACCAGGGGTGATCCTGCTTAGCTCCCCATCAGCAGTCAACAGCCAGATATAATTCCCGCCATAGACGGCGCTTAAAAGAGCACCCCCAAGGACGCCTGTGGTTCCATCCGGGGTTTCTGACAGATTGATATCTGTTTTGATCAGGCCGGCCTCGCCCCAGGCAGCAATGGTCATCAATTGGGGGTTAGTGGCGGTGCTGGTATCAAAATCAAAGTCAAGGCCGTAGGCAGTGCCGTTTAATCGATTGTAAAGGTCGGTAGAATCAATATAGCCCAAATCTGCGAGCGTAGTTTTCGCCTCGCCCCAGGTAATGTCCACCGGGTTGGTGGGATCGGACACGTCCACCACCCTAACACCATCAGCGCCATTGGCCATAAAGGCGGTTGTCCCAAAAAGTTTTATATCATAAGCATTCCCCGAGTGGGGCAACTCAACATAACCCTTCCAGGCATAGTCCGCCGGCATATTGGCGCCTGTTATATCAAAAATTTTTAAACCCTCAGAACCGTCAGCCACAAAGGCATAAAGTATACCGCCAAACCAAGCCGCATCAATACCGGTGGCAGTGCCATAGGTATCGGTGGCTGTTACATCGCCTGTATCCGGCAAGGTCCCGCCGGCATCAGGATAAAGGTCGGAAAGATCCACCGCTTTGATCCCTTCCGCTCCATCGGCAATAAAAAGATAAGGATCATCCGCTGTTCCATTTCCATCCAAATCGGCGATAAATTCAAGATCACATCCGCCGTTATTATTCGGGTTACCGGGATCCTTATCCAAATCAATTGTCTGAAGGGTGATCATATTGGCAGGGTCATCAATATTCAGGATATACAACATGGTGGTCCCGGGCGATCCGGATTGATAGGCCAGGGCAAAGGCATACCGGTAAGAATTAATTTGGGCGACTTTAACAGCCCTGACATTGGCTATAGGTACGGAATCGGCTGCTGTGGAGCTTAAGGCGGCCGGGGTCGAAATATCCAGGGCATAAAGGTCCTGACCGTCCGCATAAAAAGCATAATCCTTACTACCGATGAAGGCCGCATCCAGGCCGGTCCTAAAATTAGTGATTCCCAATCGCGAAGCTCCGCCTGTGTAAGCGGTGGGAAAGGTCGGAAAATCGTCCTGCCATACAGGAGGATCTTCGTTGTTATAAATTTGAAATCCCGACTCGCTTCCAACTAAATAGTAAGTAGACAAATCACTATGGGCATAAACCTTTACGGAATATATTTGCCCGCCAAAATGAGCTGAAGATTGAATAGCCTGTAGATTCACTGCGCTCGTTACCGGCACAAAGGAAACCAGGCCAAAAAATAAAACAAACAAAATTATAAACTTTGAAGAATTTATTTTCTTTCGCATTTCGGGTTACCTTTTCTTATTTTTTATTAGGTCCCTGCTTGAGTTCATCTCCCGGCAGGGATGATAAAGCAATAGGCCGTCGGTCTAAAAAAATAAAAAATTTTATACTATTCCGTTAATTGCGCTTAATCCCTCACTCCGGCCACAGGTTCAATAAAACATACCAATAAAACATACCAATAAAACAGCTATGGGCCTTTACTTCACTTGATTTATCCCCACCAGCCGCAGTGTTTTCATTATCAAAGTCAATGTTCCACTCATTAACGACCTTTAATAAAGTCGCCTCCCTGGTGCCTGCCTGATTTGGCCCCAAATTGATATCATAATTAAAGTCAACAGAGTTCGCCTCCAAATCAACGCCCGGCATGACCTTGAAGCTAATATAAAAAAGCTCGCCGGCAGGCAAAGCCTCGCCGTTATAATCTTCCACCCCCACGCTCAGCCTGATTATTCCGGGATTATTTTGGTCAATATTCGGACTGACTACCTTATTGAGGCCAGCGGAAGGCACTACATCCGTACTTTGAACAGCGGTAAAAAGCTCCGGGGCGTATCCGAGAGTAGTGGTCAAACTGACCGGCACGGCATTAGCGCCTTTTTGTATATTGAAATAAACTCGGCGAACCTGTCCGGATTGAGTTGTAATATCCTCAGATCGAAGACTAAAGCCCACTTCATCCGCGGCAGGGGCGGCATGTACCTGCAGGGAAAGAGAGGTAAAAATGAAAAAAATGAAAAAACTCGCTCTGAAGATCTTTACCAAAGTCTTCATGTTTCACTCCTTTACCGGCCAAAAAACAGTGATCAGTGACCGGAATAAACTTCTATTCCGTTTCTTATTTACTTATCGATTAAATTCATTCAAACTTTAAAAAAAAAATACAATCCATGCCAAAAGCTCTTATTTAATAAGCATTAAAAAGAAGCATAAAAATATAATGCCGGCTAGATTAAGGTAATTTTTTAATAAAGGGTAATTTTCTAATGAATTACTTTATAAAAAATCAATAAAACAAAAACCTGCACCGACACTTGATTTGTTGATTTCTTGCTTCATAATATTTACTTTTGAATACCCTATCCGGGTACCCTCACTGTTAATCAACTTAAAAACAAAAACATTATCCCCATCCTGAATACCGGCTGAATAAGAGATTGTCGATTGCCCGGCATACCCGGCCATAGGACGATCATTTACCGACAGGCCGGTCCCCGGCGAGGTAATCCGGAGGGTAATAGTAACCTCATCCTCCTCAGTGTAATAAAAAATAGTTTCAGAAACAGGCTCGATAATCCTCATAACCCCATTATAAATAACTAAAAGCTCATCACGACCGGCAGATTGCCCCGATTCATCAACCGCCTTATATTCCAAATAATTTTCTCCAATCATAAGTTCAATAGAATCCGACCAGAAAGTGCCGTAAGGGGTAAAGGAAATTTCTGTATTATTCCGGTATATTTTTTGAGTTATAGAAGGGGAATCTCCTTCGACAATGATGATACTCTCTTGAAATATCACCTGATCTGCAGCCGGGTTCCTTATCTGAAAAATAGGCCGATCTGAAAGGACTTCCTTTTCCCTGTAAATAATTTTAATAAAATCTACGCCGATCGGGGTTGTGGATGAAGCTTCATAGGCGAGCACATAGAAATCGTTTTCGCCGTAGCTCAAATTCGTTTCACAACTCCAAAGGGGAGCCCCTTCTTTATAACCAGCCAGCGCCTGCCCATTGATTTCAATGGTGTTGGTGACAGGGTCATCAGGCAACCAGGAAATAGTCCCGACCATGAGAAGCTCCCCCCCCTCTGTCGTATAATCTTCGGTTGCTGAAGGCTTGGTGATTTGAAGGACCCCTGGATTAGTGACGACAATTTCATCCCGACCAATGATTTCTTTATCAATGTCATAGGCGGTGAAGACAAAGCTGTATGTCCCCAGGGATATGGAAGTATCGTAAGACCAGGTTGAGTTGCCGGCCTGATAATCCGTATCTGCCAGCAAGTCTTCGTTGACCATAATCTCACACGTATCTTGAGAGGTCTGGCCTCCCAGATGAATGGTCTTTTTTTTTGTCTGGTACTCGGGTGCATTTACCGGCTGGGTAATTCTCATTTCTCCAAAACTTAAAATAAAGGTGATGGTAATTGAATCGGCCCCAATCTCAAGGCCCTGGGCATCATAGGCTACGGCTATTATATGATTTTGGCCCGATTCAAGGGTAAAACCTGTTGACCAGCTTGTATTCCCCGGTTGATAGCCTGATATGGGGACCCCATTAAACCGAATTACTGCAGTGCCGGCCGGAGTATCCCCACCTATGGTAATTGTCTGACTTTCGGCTGTGTAGGTATCATTTTCAGTGGGAATCTTTATCGTAAAATCCTCTTCATTGATGTATCCCGCCTCATACTCTATGGTGATACTCGCTTCCCCAAGGAGTGCGCTGTTTAAATCATAGGCTTTAAAAGTAAAATAATTATTCGCCCCCGCGGACAGGGTTATCCCCGTAACCAGCCATGAGGCAGACCCGGCGGTATAGCCGGATAAAGGGGCATCATTCATGGTCAAGGAATGGGTATTGGTAAAGGTTTGTCCGCCGATACTGACAGTGGACTGCCCTGTTTTATAATAATCGCCCAATGTTGGTGAGGTGATAATTAATTGCTCTGCCGGGGCGGAAGGATTATATCGGATGGTGATGGAATCAGTGCCCACCAATGATCCGTCCAGCCGTTTGGCGGTAAAATTCAGGTAATTTACGCCAACCTGGTTGTTTACCAAAGATCCCCAGGTAGTATCGCCGGCTTGATAATCTGAAATTTGAGCTCCATTCAAATAAATATAAACAGTATCAGACGTGGTCAGCCCGCCGACTGAAACACTGGACTGTGAGGATTCATAGGTTTCCAGGCCGGTAGGAATATTAATTTTAAAATTGCTCTCTGAAGTCCTGTTGATTATGATAGAGGCGCTATTTAGGATACTCCCGGCGGCATCATAAGCCAGGGCGGTTATCAGGTTGTCCCCTATATTAAGGGCAATCCGATTGGTCCAAAATAAATCACCGGGGCTATAACCGGCCAGGTATTCGCCTTTGATTAAAATAGATTGGGCGTCGACAGGAGATGTCCCATAAAGCGTTATCGCAGAAAGAGAGGTTAAAAAGGGCCCCCCGTCTGAAGTGGCGGGATAAACAAAGTCAAAATCAATTACTCCCGCATTGAGGGATATGTTCTTGTTAAGGGGATTTCCTTGAGCAAAGACAAAATTTTTTTCTGTAAAGGCATTATATCCCCCCTTCAAGGCTAAAAGAGTGTAAGTGCCTTCTATTACGTTCGAAATGCCGTAACCTCCAAAAATGTCAGTGAGGGTTTGATAAAAAATATCCGGTTTAATCTCGGAAATTATCCCCACCTTTACACCGGGGATGCCTTGCCCTGTCTGGGAATCAATTACTTTCCCCGAAATCTCTGAAAGGAGAGCGGATGTCTCTACAATAGGTATAAAAAGACAATTGGCTATGGTAGCTACTCTTTGCCCTCCAATAGTGGAGGAAGAAGCATGGCTGTAAATTATTGTTCCGGGGAGGAGCACCGGTTTTTTAATTACTTTAAACATGACGGTAAAAAGATTTGATCCGTTTGGGATGGTTATATCATTAAAACCAATGAGTAATACCCTCAGTCTACCATCTGTGATAAGATTTTTATACAGGGTTTTTTTATCTTGAATATCTGAGGATATTTGGACATCCGTATTGGGAGAAACAGAAAGAAACTCATCATCAAAATCAAGGTCAATGACAATTCCCCCGATCATTTCCTGAGCAGCATCAACCAGATTAAAGGAAAGAGTGAACTTTTCTCCGGGCATTACATATTTTTTTTCAGGATCTGTCTCTGCTGACTCAAAATCCATTAAAATAGAAACTGTGGCATGGGAAAAGCTAATAAAAACAGTTAATAAAAGAAAAAATAAAACAGGAACGGATATAAAAAGAATGGTTGTTTTTCTCTTTATCAAAAAACTATTTTCAGCCGTCATGCCCTCAAAAATCATCTCCCCCTTTTACAGCAAATCCCAAAAAATCTTGGGTTGTCTGATCTTTATCTTCAAGATGTTCCAGCCTTTTTACGATTTTCTTTTTTTTGATCAGGCCCATAATATTTTTATTCTTTTTCAATTCACAACTTCCAATGGAGATAATCTCCAAATTTTCCAAAGAGATTATCTGAACATTTACATAGATGTTATCAGCCCCCACCTGATAAGAGCCACAAATAATGGATACTACTCCATAAGGGGATAACTTGTTAATTAACTGATTGCGCCGGGGAGAAGATAAAAACCGGTTCGAATCTCCGGCCACCTGAATCAAAAGTTGCTCTTCCATCTCCTGCCCCAGGCGAAGGACCCGAAAGTCATTAAGATACAATTCAGTTTTTAATTGTTCCGAAAAATACCTCCCAAAGGAACTGATTACATTTAATCTATCCAGTTCCTGGATGGGAAGAATAAGAAGAGGGGTTTCCTTGATATTCTTACCCTTTAAAACTCTGGTAATCTGCTCAGCCAGAAAGGAAATCTTAAAACGTCCCCCTGAGTAATTTGGGTAATTATGAACCGGATGTGATGAAAAGACCGGCAGATCCGAATACCTTTTACTTGTTCTGCCAAGATCAAGCCATCCGGAACAACCGCCAAGGAAAAACCCAAAAAACATTAACAGGAGAATCAAGGCAGGTATTTTCGATTTGATTACTAAAGGTAAAGCCCTAATAACCTTCATTCTTATTCCTAATAATTCCTCATAAAAATTATGCTTTGTCTTTTTTATCGGCACCTTCACCCTAAATAAATCGTAGTAAAAATCGGATAGTAAAACCTATTTATGAAAAAAAGTAAGCCGGCCTGCGAAAAGGCATGGTCAGAGCCCCGCGCTACAGGATGAAATGTAATATTTGAAAATCTATAGGTCTAAAAATCTATAGGTCTGAAAAACTATAGGATAGATATGATTCAGGCTGACTGTTAGAAAGTTCTTTGCAGATTAAGAAATAAATATCTTGTCGTAAGCTCTTCGTTACCAAAGTTCAGGATCCCTTCCCGAATCCCGCCCCCAACAAACCATTTCGGCTTAATAGAGACATCGATAGCCAAATTCAGCCCAAACCCTAATCCGAAGTGAGATTCGGTTTCATTATTTTTATTAGTTACACTTACTGAAGTTAATCGAATATCAGGGCCTAATTTTACATTCATAAACAGGGGAGAAGAAAAGGCAAAGAAATTAAATCCGCCTTTAAGGAAAGGACTCTTTAGATAATGTTCCCGGGAAGAAGAACTATCATCAAGATTAATATACCCCAGGCCAATTACTCCTGAAAAAAAACCTGAGGCGCTCATTTTTTCAAATTCAAATTCTATACCCCCTCCTCGCACATCATTTAATGCTTTATTAGCAGTACTTGAATTCACGCCGCCATATAAGAGATGAATGGTAAATTTCTTTGAACTTTCACTATAATAAGGGTCCACGAGCAGTTCCTTCTTTGCACAGAAACCGCTGCCGGGATAAGCAGTCATATATAATATTAATATCAAAAAGACAAAAATTACTTTTTTTATCTCGATATCCCCCTTAACGTGCTCTCTCCTATCTCTCCATGACCATCATCACGGCCATCTCTTCAGCTATTCGGGTCAAAATAAAATAAGGGGAAGGAGGATCTTTTTGCGCTCTTTTCCATACTATCCAATCTTCTGCTTCCCGTCCTGCCTCTTGGGTAGCATAATCAATATACCAAAGGGTCACCCTGGTTTTTAGATCATATACTTTCAGGGAAACTGCAGCCCGCGCCTTTTCTGCACCATGGGCTAAATAAAAATCAGCCAATCTACCCTCAACTAAAATATCAAATCCCTTTTCTTCGGCTAAATCCATTAGGTATTCTTCCGTTTCCCGGGGAGCGGAACATGGCTCGATAATCTTAAACACTTTATGTTTTAAAAAAGCCTTTTGAAATATGGCTGTACATTCTGCCGTCAGGGTTTGTGATTGCCGGGAGGGAGCAAAAAAAATCAAAGCGGCCCGATCCCGGCGGTAAGAAGCAGTTCTGGGAGCAATAATGACCTTAAGATTCGGTCCGATATCCGCTCTTTTAAAACCCAACAGGGAGCAGCCGCCTAACATCAAAATAACGCCAATCAGAGCTAATGTTTTTTTAATAATTATTTTCATCTATCCTCTCTTATATCTATTCTGTCCTCGGCATACGCTCATAAACATCCACCCCCAAGAGCCGATCCCCTAAAAGATTCTCCACAAAAGAAACCCTGGGAATTTTCCCATCCCAACTTTTTAAAATCATAAAATCTGAAGCCCGGGCCATCCTGGCGGTAACCAAAACCTCCTGTTCCAAGACCACATAAGTTCCATAGATAATAGCGCCGGCCTGAATTTTATCCGGAATTTTCTCTTTATCTCGGGTTAAAATCATTTCTCCTTTTTTTTCAATAATATAAATATTAGGGCCTTTTCGAGGCTCTATGATATAAAAACCCAGATTGCCCATAGAAGTCATTAACCTTTCTGAAAGAAGACGGCCAAAGGCTGAGGTTTTTTGCAAATTATTTAAGTCCACAAAGGTGGCGATAAAAAGTTTTTGTCCCGGGGAAAATTCCTCGGGAGAAATTATGGATAATTCCTCGGTAATTTCAGCAATTAGGTTATCGAAATACATGGAATCATCAGGAAAGGTTTGGGGGCGATGAAAAAAACCAGGTGAACAAGCTTGCAAACAAAAAAAGGCCAACAGTAAAAATGAAAACCGGAAAGGTATTTTTTCTAAAATTCGGTAAAACTTTCTATATCCATAACTTACTTGCTTCATGTATTCGCAGGCCTTTAAATTGATTGATGAATTGATAAGGAATTGCTTTTTTAATTATGCAATAGAATAGCGCAAAATTTAGAAAAATACAAATATTTTTTTATATATATATCTCGACTTTGGCCATTTTGCCTGATAACCTGGCCTCTGGATCTATAACCTGTTGATTTTATTAGGCCCGGTATTTATAAACCGCCCTCATAAGTTATTGTTTTTTAAGGAATGGCCAAAGTTCAATATATATAATATATATATTATTCGGACTGTGTCCTTCTGCTCATCGGATTATTTTGCTGTCCGGTTAATTTTTTAAAAATCTCATAACATTTTGATATTATCAAAAGGTGTTAAAACAAGGTCAAAAATTATAGGCTCATACATATGTGATCGGATAAGCAAAACACCTTTTCTATCTCTCTAACATCACAACCCTTTCTAACGATGTTGGGCGATGCTTTCTATTGGGACAGATGAGTGATAAGGAGAGACATTTTAATTTATTCAGAAAGAATTTATTGGTAATCTCCTTTGAGATGAGACACTGAGCTAAATTCTGCGCCACAACAGAGAATACTATCATTAACCTTTGAGCGGTGATAGATTTCAGTTCAATATGAGCAAACACCAAAGCTTCTTCAATTATTATGGAACTTGCAATGAGGGAAGCCAGAATAGAACTGTAAACAATGGCTAAAGCAATCTTTTCATTTTCAGAAGTTATTTGATCAGCATTTAAGATTGACTTGATTGATTTGAAAAAAAGTTCAATTTGCCATCTTAATCGATATATGGGGTATATCCATTCAGCCAAGAGCATTAAACTCGGCAAATTTGTAACGTACCAACGATATTGTTTAGTTTTGGGGAAGCGCAATCCAATGAGACGTACCTCAATGGATCCTTTACCCGGAAGCAATAATTTAGCCCAGACTTCAACAATGGGCCCTCTCAGGTTAAGATTATTATTAAGAGGACATCCGATATATCGTTTGGCAACACCTTTGACTACACGGGTAATGATCGGGATAGAGTTATTCTTCAAACGACAAACAAACCAAACGCCGATTTCATCCAATTTTTGTAAAAAAGTATGACTAAAATAACCCAGATCAAATAAAAATAATGAATCTTTTAGTTGTTCCAGATTTGGAATAATTTTACTATCGTGGGTCTTTTGAGCTGTACACTTTAACCATTGAACGCCTCTTACACTCAATTTGTACAAGGCACTTGATTTCAAGCAAGCAGGACTATGATTAGTCCGGTTACCCGGGAATTTGTTCGCTAGTGCTGCCGGCAGTCGGATAGGAGAAGCATCGTAGATATAGATATCTTTAAATGATGATAGCCACGAGAGTTTGGATAGCGCTTTTTGTTGGAAGTGGAAGGAAAATGTTAAAATGGCTTTTTCCAGAAAATCAGCAAGTTTATCACCGGCAAGCCGATCCCAGAAGCTGCTTCGGGAAATCTCTTTTCCGGTATGTTTTATAAAATTTCTATGAGCATCAGCAATGGATTTCTTCTTTGTGGTAACAGAAAAAGCTGTAACTAAAGAAACAACAAGTTCAAAAAGAGGAATTTTTTTTCCCGTTGAAAGTGTTCATCTTTTCCCAAGACCTTTTTTATCTGATTTAATTTTACTGTAAAGCTCATAAGATATACCTCCTTTATTGGTGGTGGTCTTTTTTTAAAGCAAAGGTATTTGGAGCAACTTTTACGAATCGTATGCCTGCTTTAATCTTTTTAATAAGAGCAGAAACAATGGAATCTCTTTCCAGGGTCACTTGGTAATCATCTTGTGCGATTTTGATTATTTTAGAGATATGAAGCGGCTGGTCAGCAGATAAAAGTATGTTTTCAACAATATCTAATTTGGATGTACGTTTTAATTGTTTATCATGGAGAGGGATTTTCTGTTGATATCGATAAATGGTTTTAAGTTGAGCCTGAAGCAATTCCTTTTGCAATTCAAGCAGTTTTTCGAATGTATCCATCATGTACACCTCCTTTCATTTTATTTATGAAAGGAGTATACAACTATATATATAGGTATGTCAAGTAATTTTTACTTACTTTTTAATTTTTCAAAGAAATGCTCATTATGTCATTATACCAACAGGTCACATGGTTTTTGTGGGTATTTGAGTACGTCTTAACCGATCACGTATGTATCCGGCAACTGTGGGCTTTCTTCTGTCCGAGGGGCCTGTCTTTCCTCTGGCTGAAGATATGGAAGTTCCTTGAATGTAGGAAAGAGCATATATTACCGGTATTACCGGAAATCACAAAAAAGATGAATGCGGTTAAATTTTAATTCATTGGTTAAAACAATTGATAGTAATCTACTTTAGGGAATACTTGAAGTTTGCCATCTACTGTAGCATCTAAGATTTCTCTTTCAGCATTTTCAAAGTGATATTTGGCAATACGGTAAGCCAACTCAGAAGTTCTTAAATCAGGCAACTGCCAACGAAAACCTTTACCGAAATAGCAAGGATCAAAGTGATTAGGATCGTCCCCTTCCGATACCACCATCGTGTGTGGTTTACCCTTTGTTTCAAAGGAATGATCAACTCCTATCAGAATGACCTTTTCAAACCCCATATAATAAGCAATTTGCATGGCTACATAGGTTACCGTTGCTCCTCATCGATCCCCTTAGTAATATCAGTAAAGAATTTTAAATGGTTTCCATCAGAATAACCAGAATATAAAAAAAACATACTGGACGAGAAATTAATAATATTATGCGAGTGCCATTTAATAAATTTAGGACAAGGTAATCTCTCAATGTCACCGGCACATTGCTCAATCACCAGCTTATTCACCGTGACATAATATGTGGTGGGAAATCCAATTTCATTAAATAATAAGTATATTCGATTCAAACCAAAAGTCACTTCACCCTTTAATAATGACAAATCCGTTTTTTTGAGGCTGGGCCCGTTGCCAATGATAAAACATCGCTCACCTTGGTGTCGATTTTTATACTTTTGTAAACGTTTGACACTCTGTACCCAACGGTTATCAGCCCAAAGGTTGGCGCTCTCGCCATAACGACGGTAAGAGTCCAATAAAGGCATATAATAACGATCACTGAGCAATCGATGTGCCCAAGTCTTGAATAATGGTCGTATTAAGAAACTCATTCTTTTTCTACCCTCATTTTTCCCTTACATCTGTAACCAGAGTCCTTCCGATCATAGGACTACACCCCGATATTATAGAATTCAAAATCACTCGATTACTCTATCGATGCCTCAACAAATCTTGATAAACAGCCATCGGCAATTTTACCTCCGGAATTCTCTTATACCATTTTGACTCAATAGACTTGATTTCTTTCTCACTATAAAAGTGTCTTGTGTATTTTGAATTGCATAGTATTTCTATGTATGCCTTCGGAAGCTTGATTGTTTGGAGAAAATCATGGTATGTCCTAAAATAGATTTTATCTTTGGCACTATTACTTCTAATCAGATTAAAATCTTCTATATCCAAGAACTTCCTGATAACCTTCTCCATGACTGAATCATCAATTTCCAGCTTGAGAATTAGTAACTCAAAATTTCCTTTTTTTATTGATAGATATCCTTTTTCTTTCGGGAACGGATATTCATAGACATCAATATCTAATACTTGTTTCATTTCTATGTCAAACCAGGTTAATGGTACCGAATGTTTATACTCCCTGATAAATATATGAACAAGTTCTTCGGTTACAAAATCCGCCTCTTCGCAACTAGTACCAATGAATCTGTCGAGATTTTGAAAAAAAGCTGAGATATTTCTACTGATTGGTTCTCGTACAAGAGATATAAACTTGGCCTTTCTATGCTTTTTAACGATATCCTTATATAATCTTGCACTGAGGCTTTCATCAAGTGGGGTTAGATTTTTGTCTAAATATTCTTGATGAACTTTAGAAATATTTTCAAGATTCATTCGATGGACATGAAAAACCGGTTTAATCTTGTATACATTTAAAGATTTTTCCAAAGAGGTAGATCCAACTTTTCCCATTTGATAGACAATAACCGGTGTGCCTAATTTTGTGTATAGGCTCGTTTTAATATTATTCCTTATTTGTTTTATCTTTTTCAGACTGCTCCTTAGAATCATGCTTGCAGATTCCCCACTTTCAGCATCCTATTTCCCCTATCTGCTCTGTCACTATTCGTGAACGACCCAAAGGCCGCTTTACTTATCAAATGGCGAAACCTTTGGCGAATCACGGCTGCATCATGATTCCGAAAAGCTAAATCGCGAGCACGCTGTCCCAGCCTAACTCGCAAATTTTGATCTTTCATCAATCTCATAATTGTATTACCAAGTACAGTTTTATCGGGATGGTCTACTACCCGGCCCCAGCCCTCACGAGCTGCGTAGCGGATGTTGGGACTCATTGGCGGGCCGTAGGCTAGTATGGGTGTTCCTGAGGCCATGTACTCAGGAACCTTTGTCTGCAAGGAATATCCTACATACGTTAGACTGCGGCTATCAAAATTAATGGGCAAGATCAACAAATCGGCTTTGCTGAGTGTTTTTGGCAAGTCAGCAGGATAGACATACCCCTTATAGACTACCCATGGAGATTGTTCCAGATGTTTGCGGATAATATTTTCCCATTGTGGCGCCGAATAGATTAGCATACTAATTGGATATCCTTTTTGCCCGATGGATATCACTGCATCTCGAATATCCATAAGACTTTGAAGTTCTTTATCTTCAGTAACAACACCAAGATAGACAAGCCGGAATTTCCCATCCATATGATAAGACTTTTTCACAGAGGACCATTCAGAGACATTAATACAATTGTGGAAAGGCACAAAGGTGCGGCCATACCTTTTTCTGTAGGCTTTACCCATTTCCTCTGAAATGCCTATATTAAAGGCTGCTTCGTCAAACAGAGATTGCAAATTTTCCCGTAAAAAAGGCTTCAGGAAAAAATTGTTTATGAAGCCCTCTCTGGCTTCATATCGTGCAGGCCAATCATCCATGATATGCGTAATATAAGGTATACCCAGTATTTGAGCCAATTGCCGGGGAAAAGACCAATAAAATGGGTAGGTATCTTGAGGGTGAGTATAAATTATATCCGGTCTGAATTGCCGGCTCCATCTTAAAACTTTTTTCATACCTGTCCAATGCCCTAGCCTCTTTTGCTGACCAAGTGCAAAGTGAAAAATCTGCTTGGCTAAGGTTGCCATATCTCTTGGACGAATTGATATTTGCCGGCGAGCCCGCGTGGCCTGAAGAAATAGGTAGTTCGTACAAACGGTGTGATCAGCTTTGGTATATAAACTGGAATATATCTGGGCAATCGAATCAAGCGGCCAACCTCGAAAAAGATTGCCCATTGTGACTCCTCCACCGGCCTGCTGATTGAATCTAACAGGAGATACCACCAAGACGCGAGGAAGTTTCAAGAATTATACTCCTACTAGTTGACAACGCAACTCCGTTTGCACTAATTCTGTAAGAATGTCATCCAGCGATCGCGTAATATTCCACTGGGGGAAATGTGTACGCAATTTTCTCAAATCGGAGATATAGCAAATGTGGTCCCCAAGGCGATTTTGCTCTTCATACCTGTACTGCACATTCCTCCCCAGCAAAGCTTGCACTCTGTTAATTGCTTCTAAAACAGAGATACTGTTTCTTTTGCCTCCACCCAAATTGTAAACTTCGCCGGGGCGTGGATCGCTCCGGAACGATTCAAAAGCCTGAATAACATCATAGCTGTGAATATTGTCCCTCACCTGTTTGCCTTGGTAACCAAAAATTGAATAGGACTTGCCGGTAACGGCAACTTTTACGAGATAGCTAAGAAAGCCGTGCAATTCGACGCCGGAGTGTGAAGGTCCGGTCAAACACCCACCCCGAAAGATGCCAACCTTCAGACCAAAATACCGGCCATACTCTTGGGCCATAATATCACCCGCTGTTTTCGATGCGCCAAAAACCGAATGTAGACAACGATCAATTCGACACTCCTCATTTATGCCATGAACGTCTTCAGGACGGGCGTAGTCATAGCGAGTCTCTAACTCAATCAGTGATAGTTCATTTGGAGCATCTCCATAGACTTTGTTGGTACTCATATGGATAAACACTGCCTCCGGGCAAAATTGATGGGTCGCTTCCAGAAGGTTCACCGTGCCTAGAGCATTGATTTCAAAATCCAACAAAGGTATCTCTCCTGCTTTGTCGTGGGATGGTTGCGCAGCACAGTGGATTATAAGATCAAAGCGATTCTCCCTGAATAAATCAAATATGTTTTTTCGATCACGAATATCAAGGCCGTAATGCGTAAATCGTTTAGTGGTTTTCTGTAACCGCTGTAAATTCCAGATCGTATCACCTTTAGACCCAAAAAATACAGCCCGCATATTGTTGTCAATTCCAGTGACCGTGTGACCGTGGCTATCATAGTATTCAACAGCCTCAGAACCAATGAGGCCGTTACTGCCAGTCACCAATACTTTCATAGTTGTGCCCTCCATTCATATGTTTTGCAATCTTTAAAAGATAAATCGAGGCCTAACCTCGATTATTAGTTAACTGAGGCTTCGATACACCCCGGCAATCTGGCAAGCGCTTCTGTCCCATGAGAATTGATGACTTCTTTTCTGTCCTTTGCCGATCAAATCTTTACGCAGCCGACTGTCCATGAGGCGGGCCATTGTCTCGGCTAAGGCATTTTCATCGTGTGGATCAAAATACAATGCCGCCTCTTCGGCTATTTCGTGAAACACAGGGATATCCGAAGCTATTATAGGCGTGTTACAGGCCATGGCTTCCAACAGAGGGATGCCGAAGCCCTCAAAGAGCGAGGGAAAGATGAAAGCCTGCGCGCCATGGTAGGCCACGCTCAAGGTTCGGTCATCCAGCCTGGATAATAAGACCAGGCGCTGTTCAAGCCGGTTTTTGATGAGAAAATCTATCTGGCATGATTCCAAGCTATCGTGAGGACCTACAGCCACAAGATAACTATCTATCTTATACTCATGTCTAAATTTGCACCATGCTCTTAAAATCGTCCCAAAATTCTTATATCGGAGGCGGCGTCCGATAAACAGCCAATAAGGCCCCTTAATACAGTTTTCCTGACGAAAACGGTTAACTTCTTCAGTAGATGGAAACGGAGCCGCAAAGTTTTCATTGATTCCATGATAGATGACGGAAATTTTACTTGGTTCTACTTTTGTATATTTGAGTATATCCTGCCTAGTGGCCTGTGAAACAGCGATAATAGCATCCGCTTGTTCTATAACCTTCTTTTTATGGGCTACAAACCCTGCGTAATTCCCCGACATGGTTTGGAAGGAATTCTCATCAATAAAGTCATGAACTGTGACAACAGACTTGAGTTTTGGCCAATAAGGCAATGTATAATAAGTAGAATGAAAGATTTGTGGTCGTAACATCCGTATCCTGGCCATATTTAAATGAAACCAGAAAGGGGCAAAGAATCTGCCGGGCCGAATATTCCAATTTTTAATATGGCGAATCCTCGGCCCCATGGGCACAATTCCCTTTGGACTGCCGGGTAAATGTACAATTACCTCCAGGTCATCCATTTGTTGCCCAATACGAGCAAGGGATTCAGTAAAACAACGTCCAATGCCGCCATGAGACTGCATCCCGTAGATATGCCCATCAACCAGAACTCTCATGATAGTAAACTCGTTATATTAAACTCTATTTTGCGTGGTTTTTACCTTGGTGAGAAATTTACTCATGGCTTGTGTTATGGTCATTTTCCTGGTCAGCATATGGATTAGCCTGCGCTTTAGGCGGTTTTCCCTACTCAAAAAAGAAAGATAGCCCAATGAGCTTCTATTTCCTTTGCGCCGGTATGTCCTAGGATTATGCAACACATCACGTAATAAATTCACATTTTCCCAGCATTTACTCTTTTGCCTGGCAACCCTATTTTCAACCTCAGGACTTAAGGTGCTCCACTGGTTAAGGACGTGGTTTGTATCTTCGATGATTTTTTCAGGCTGACACTTACTAACCCTTCCGCTAACTGGAAAACCAAAAAATTCCATAAAGTT
Organism: Pseudomonadota bacterium; assembly: GCA_030625085.1. Taxonomy (GTDB): domain Bacteria; phylum SZUA-182; class SZUA-182; order DTGQ01; family DTGQ01; genus DAOURK01. The sequence goes on along the minus strand of DAOURK010000029.1, from coordinate 17,447 downwards.
ATCTACTTTATCCACACGCGAAACCGCTACAAAGGGTGTTCCTGTTATCGCTGCAAAAATCAAGGCATGCATACGCATTGCAATGATGCAATCAAAGGATGAAATAATATCAATCATCTCTTCAGGTCTATAATAAACAGGGTCTAAGATCTCGTGATCACAATGTAACAAGGAGGCTGTTTCTCGATTGGCCTCAAAATCATATTTTTTTTCTGGGCGGATTTCATTTGAGAAAAAGATCGGGAAGTAACCATATCGTGTTGAGAGGGCATCGCAGGCCTGCGCAACGGCTGACTTGTATCCTCTCAAATCAGCCCATGCTTCGTTAACTATATTAACCCCTATCACCTTGCCATAGGCTCGAATTCTTGCCTTAAGCGTCCTTGTCCTTGGAGTTTCTTTCGCTCCTAACAAAAAGGCCGGATCTGCTGTCACAAATGTGTGCCTGCGTCGCGCACCTAAAACGGTACATGCGTCAAGGGACTCTTGATCACGGAGGGTGATTAAATCTGAAAAGCGAACCAGCATTCCGGCAATTTTTATACCTTCCGGGTTCTTCAATCGGTTCGCACCAATTCCCAGCATCACTACGCCTTTGCCGTAATATTTAGCCGTTGCAATGCGCCGTGCATTGTGTATGAGGGGAAAATTGAGGCTCAGCTCATCCCCAATCATTGTTCCCCCTCCAGAAATAAAACAATCACATGCACGAATAGCTTGTGTTACTTGTTCCAAGTCATAGGAGTTTACAATCTTAACATCTTGAGGGAGGTAATTCAGCCTCTGGGCATTGGCTGTGGCAATTGTTATTTGGCCATCGGGCACAGCCTTTTTTACAATATTTAGAATACCTTGCAGGACCGCATCATCACCAATGTTCCCGCAGCCGTATATATTGCCGCCGATTAATATCTTTTGTGCTTTCAATATAGGCACCTTATATTTATGGTTTTGTAAAGGTCAGTCCACAGACGCCTCTTTCTTTTAACTGGGCTATCCGATCAAACTTGTGTATATACTTCGAAGCATAATATATATCCTTTGCCGTTTCCGCTATTCCAAAATTTTCCCAACGCTTTAAGTATTCCTCGAATTTCCATCCTGCAGTTAAACCAAAAACTTCAATTGGACCAGGCCGCCCTTGGAGTTTCTTCATAGGCGCGATGATTTGCTTTTTCAAAGAGGCAGCATCATACACTCTTTGGAAAAAAATTGCTCCATTTTCATTTCGAGGATAACCTAATGAGTATACGTCCTTTTTTCTATATTCAATCCTATACTTTGAGGAGACGGGGACGGTCAAAATAAGTTTGCCCCCAGGTTTAAGAAACCTCCAGAGTATGGCCAGAAAATTGTTCTGTTCCTCTTCTAAAACATGCTCAATTACACTAATAGCGTATATAACATCGAAAAACCCATTTTGGTATGACAAATCAGCAACACGAAGACATTGAAATTCAATTCGCTCACCATCTAAATTACATGTTTTAAGAAAAGCGTGGGTGTTTGTAATGTCACTTTTATCCGGATTAGTTATATATAGTTGCAAATCAGGATTAGTTGCCAATAAATAAGCCGAAAACAATCTGGGCGATGACACATCGAGCACGCGAATACTGCCTTTCCATTTTGCAGATCGAATCACAAAATCAAACTCAGCAAATCTAAACAAGGGGACCGGATTCAAAAGGAGAGTTAAAAAAGATCTTAACTTTTCGAGATGTAGAAACTTAAAAGCACACCGCTGGCCAAACGTGTAAAATTGAATCCCCCTCAATCCATTTATTTTTGCATATAGATATCCCCCTTCTGAAAGAAAAAAGTATGGGATATATGAATGGGCAAACTGATATAATCGATGAATTTTTTGAACAATTTTCGTACAACGAAAAAACCTTATAATGCGTGAAATAATCCAAACAGCTACTGTCTTTGGAGTTACCACTTTATTGTAATAGAATATATCAGGATATGCTGACTGGGCAAGACGTGCAATCCGTCTATGGAAGGGATCTTCTTTATAGGTAAGAATTGCATAAGCATCTTTAAGATTTCGTGCCGGAAAGTGGTACTCTGCCCTCACCCTGCTATCATTGAAATCAACATTCATATTTTTATAATAGATGCCATTGGGGGTATGATATACTCCACCTTGCCGTGAAAAATTAATTACATTATTACCAGTTAATTGGCGATAATTGAGCTCCAAAAAATTAGCGACGCCATCTACTGTACCATCCGAGGTGAAACGGCCTGGGAAAGGTTTTGGTTCAGTATGGCGTCTGAAATTGCCTTTGAAAATATTACCAAGTGCGTGCTTGTTGGGTCTGAAATCATCACAATACCCCACGTTGCCCTTATTATCTACAATCACGAAATCAACACCGGCCCAGGACTGCTTACCATAACTTGGCTCGTTAAAAAGCATATACTTGATGGTCGCATCATCACAATACTTAGCAATAAATTGTTGCTCCTCATCAGTATATGCCTTGGGATATACCTTACCTTTATGTGTACCGCGGAACCTTCGTACATGAACAAGGAAGTTATGCGCATTAAAAAATTTAAAGTCGTCCTCAAATCGCTTTAATAGGGGGGGATACATTACATAGATTATAGGCACCTCAATACCGTGCTTTCTGAGGAAAAGGGCCTGGTCAAGGAATTTTTCTCTCTTAACCATGTATGGATGAAAAGAGGCATTGATATTTAATCTGCCTTCTTGGGCTACCCGCGTTTTGACCAAATCATTTAATGATATGGATATATTGCTCGTCATCCGGATTTCCCAATTGGATTCATTTCCAACCATTTCAAGAACATCATAAAAATTTTCCCCAATCATGGGCTCTCCATGTGCCAGATAGAAGGCGATATGTTGGTTTCCAAAAGATTTTTTGAATGCATGGTGCCAGCCTTCGACTGTACCCTGAAAATGCTGTCCTTGTTGAACATGCCTATAAACACAGTAAGGGCACTTATAATTACAGGCACAAGGATTGCCATTATACTGCCATAGCACAATAATATTTCTTCTTGGAACTGTAAGCTTCAATGCTTTGCTATATAGTTCAATACCTCTTTTGTTAGGGTGAAGGGTGTCTTCTAAACCTTTGCTAAAGGGCTTGAATTCGCGTTTCCACATCGCATTGATGTCAACTAATCGCACTTTTGTCTTGTAAGCGCCATCATGTATCGCTTTATTATAGGCATCTATCATACGATCACCCAGGCTTCCAGAAGATTCGGCAAGGGGATTAATAGTTAACAACAGAATACGTGCGCCTATGTCCTCAAAGGCCGAGATTATTCGGGTGAGATTTTGGACGAATTCAGATTGTGGCACACGTTTATGCGCTTTTTTCCCTGCCCCCCTGTCGTTCATTCCAAAACAGATTATTACAATATTAGGCTTTTCAGCCAGCATTTGAGGGAGTCTTTGCAGACCATCCCTTGAAGTTTCGCCTGAAACACCACCATTAACTATGGTCGCTTCAATGTCAGGAAATGACTGTTTGAATCGTTGTTCAAATATCGGCGCATATCTTACTGTCATCGAATCTCCAAAGCACAGGATCTTGCAAGGATTTTCCATATCAATATCGCTTTTCTCTTTCAGCTTTACACATAAATATAAAACACCATATCCTGGCCTGTACCCAGGATAGTTCTTCCCCCCTCCTTTTCATTCACTATATCCCAACACTTCTAAGAGATCCCCTGTCACTTGCCTAAAATGCGTCATAATAGCATTATCAAAATAGTTCATCCAATCCCCTGCCACCCCTTTACGATAGTGCGAGTTTATTTCTGTTACCCCCTGCTTTCTCCCCCCTGAAAGTTTTTCGAATTTATACCGCTCATACAATTCCAAAAATCGCTTTTCCGGTATTACGATATTTAAGTAATCGAACAGTTGCCTTAAGAAAGACCTATTGTCAAAAACTAGATCCTCATATCGAAAAATTCTGATATTTTCCTTATCCTCTGAAATATTCATCCATGACCTCTGACCGAAAAATATTCCCCTTTCTTCAAGTTTGTCAATGGAATAACACAATCCCTCGGCAAGGCTTAATTTTTCTAAGTCATCTCGAAATGTAGAGATAAGCCCTATTGAGCCATGTGAGTATTTTACAGAAAAATACCATGATATAACAATATCCCGTGGATCTCGTAAAACAAAAAAAGTCTTATGCTTTTGCTTTCTCGACAAAGATAGATACGTAAGATAACTTATATATAAAGGGCTACTGATTGTGCATATCGGCGGTGCCGGATGAATAGGGTATTCTTTATATAATAATGGAGGAATCGTCACATATTTAGGTAAGCTCTGATCCTTGAAAGTGTTTTGTAGTTGATCGAAGAGACTTTCAAAAGGAAAAACTTCAAGCCCTGTATATTGATAAACTATGGGATCAGAAAAAATTTTTTTGAACCACTGACTAGCGGTTTTTTGAGTACAGCAATGATAGATATTTTTATAGGGAGATCTATCGAGAATTTTTTTTCGGCTGTAGAGTCGATTTAGGCCGGCAAAGCTTCTGTAATTACGTAAATCCAATGGAATCAGAAAAAATATTTGAGATACTTTTTTATAGATTTCTCTTGTGAACAGTACTAGGCCGGATAGGCTGCAAGGCACCCCTAAAATAGAATCTGAGTATGACTTTTGCCCGATCTTCTTTTTATCTATTTTTATCCAGTTCATTGGTGTTCCCAATGCGCTTCAAGCTGAATAGGTGCATGGCCAACAATATGCCCGCCGACCTTAAAGCTTCTTATTGCTTGAAAATGGGTTAATATTTTATCTCCTCGGTATCCATCACCGGAGGAATTTGCCACAAAATGAATAGAAAGGCTGTAAGTCCCGACATTTAATATTTGGCGAGGTATTATAATTTTAAGAGTTTGTTTTTTATTTGAGTTCTTAAAAATTTTTCCGACTGCACGTGAAAGGGCCTGCGCAACGCATCGTAAAGTTTTATCGAAAATGGCAATACTTACTGAGTATTCATCAGTATATTCTTCCATTAAATATTCCAACTCAATTACAAGATCATCCAGATAATATATTTTCGAAACAGCCTTTGGATCAGCTATCCCATTGATGGTGATGTTGAGCAATTTGACAGTTTGTTTTCCAATAACTTGGGTTTTTTCCTGTTGAAACAATCCAAAATATTCTTCTATTCCAAAAGGAACATCTTCACCCTGATAAATACTCTGCCCCTGTGCCATTACCATAACCTTAGAACAGATACGAGCAACCATCGGCATTGTATGTGATACAAAAATAACAGCAGCGTTCCTCGAAATCTCTGTTATGGCATTGAATGATTTAGCCCTGAATCCGGCATCACCTACCGCCAGCACCTCATCAATAAGCAAGACATCCGGTTCCATTTGCGCGGCGATAGCAAACCCAAGACGGACATGCATCCCGGAACTGTAATGTTTGACAGGAGTATCAATAAAATCCTGTAATTCAGCAAAATCGACAATTTTATCAAATTTTTTGTCTATCTCTTTTTTACTGAATCCAAGGATCGAGCCGTTGATATAGATATTTTCCCTTCCGGTGAGTATGGGGTGAAATCCGGCACCTAATTGTATAAGTGCACCTACCCTTCCTCTAATTTCCACCTGGCCTTTGTCAGGGGAGATAATTCCGCTCAATATTTTCAGCAGTGTTGATTTTCCTGTGCCGTTCGGGCCAATAAGCCCCAGACATTCTCCGCGCCTTAACTCAAAAGATATATTTTCATTAGCCCAAAACTCATTGGATCTCAATTCATCGGTCTTTGAGGACATTCCAAGCATATCTCGTCCAATGTCCGCCATCCCATAAAACATCAAATGTTTTATGGACTTACAAAACTTCTTGGTGACGCCTTCCGCTTTGACTAAAACATCAGACATTTTGGCTATACCCTTACCCCCTATATCCTTTCGGCAATCTTAGGTTCAACCAGGTGAAAAAACCTCCAGCCAACAAAAAACAACAAAAGGCTCAGGATAACGGAGGAAACATAAATCATAGGAGCAGTAAGATATCCTACTGTAGTCAAGTCCCGGGCTGCACTAAGAAATCCACTGACGGGATTGATGACGTTGACCAGGAAGGACATCGGCCAACTTGTCGGGGCTGGATAAACCACTGGCGTAGCGAACATTCCGAGATTCATAATAATTCCCAATATATTGCCCACATCCCGAATCATACCATTGAGAAGGGAAACGAAAAATCCCAATCCAATAACCAGAAACAATAGCGGCAATAAAACAAAGGGGACCAGCAATATGCTTAATTTGGGCATAAAGCCGGCAAAAACGAACACAATCAACAACAAGGGTATCCGGATCAAGAACTCAAAAATTGTTTGCCCTACGGCCGAAAATATAAGGACCTCCCTCGGAAAGTTTATTTTGGTCAACATGGTCCCTGCAGTAACCAGGCTGTCTGCAGAAGTCATCACGCCTTTAGAAAACAGGAGCCACACCATTTGACCAAAGAAGACAAAAGCTGCATAGGGCATTGCTGTTTCTCCGATGGGAAGGACGTTGGTACCCTTGAGCCAGATAAAAGTGAACATTAATATTAAAGGATTAAGAAAAGTCCAAAGAATTCCAAGAATGGACTGCTTATAACGGGCACTAATGTCACGAACGACTAATCTCCAGACAAGTCCCCAAGAGTCTATTAATTCGTAAAACATCTCGGACCAAACCCGAATCCCCGCCTTCAGGATATGATTCGGTTCATATATAACTACTCTCTCACTTTCTCTATTAGGCCTACTCTTCACTTTTTACTCACCGCCTTTTTATCCGATGCACTGTATGACCATAAAAATTGACGACCTCCTCTATTCCCTCCACTTTTTATGCTTTGCCTATTCAAGTCAAGCAAATTCAAGGGCAACATGAGAGGATATTTTTACACCTTTTAGGAAGGGTGACTTTGCCCCTTTCTTTACAATGCCTAAAAACTTAACGCCATTTTTTTGTGCAGCATAATAATCAGACATCGCGTCGCCAATGTACAGACATTCGGCAGGGTTATAATTACCTTGGTGAAGGATATTACTAACAATAAGCTTTTTTGTTTTTGGGGCGCCGTATATCCCTGAAAAATAATTAACTAAATCCCTTTCCTTAAGAATATAGCGTATTTCATCTTCAGGAGTTGCTGTAACAAGATAGGTGGGAATATCTTTTAATCCAAGCTCCTTTAAAACTTCCAAAGCTCCATCAATAAAAGCCGCTTTTAAAACTTTTTGAATTACCAGATTTGAAAATTGCTGAGCTAGTTCTTGAATTTTATTTTCGTCAATCGGTTGATTAAGATAATTCTCATAATAATATTTAAATTTTTCAAAACGAGACACGCCGCCATGAGCTAAATGGTAATCAACCACTTTCGCTTCTATATCAGGGCAGTATTGCCGAAACATCTCAGCGAAAGCTTCAGTTTTGATATGCACAGAATCAACAATTACGCCGTCAAAATCAAAAAAAACTGCCTGCCACCTCAATTTAGGACCTCCGCTAACAGTGCAAGGGGAACCATCTGCATTTGGAACCCGCAATGGGCAGATTACTACCTGTTTAAATTTTGTATCGGTAGATAATAAAGATAAATCCAGACACTCATAATTGCTTATCCGCTAATAGGCACATACTTCTACCTTCTTTTCCTTATGCAATTGTCCATAAATCTCGGCCATACAATTTAACAATCCCTGTCCCATATCAATGTGAGGGTTGTTAATCAACTTCTTACCCAATTTTGGGCTGAAATTATATGGTGTCACTCTGTAATGAGCCCTTCTTTCGGAAGGCTTAATTTGGATCTCGATTCTATTGTCCAACATCTCCCTGATCATTTCCAGAAGATCTTTATAACGCATTTTTTCACTGCCTGTGAGAACTATGTTCTGATTTTCATACTCCGGTTTCAATATTAAAATACTGCCTTGCGCAGCATCACAAACATGAATGTATTCCCTGAGTTCATCACCTGTTCCATAATAGGTAATCTTTCCTTCCGATAGAGCCTGTTTGATGAGTTTATATATGCTATTTCGTTTATCAGCACGTTCCCCATAGAGTGAGCCATAACGAAGTATGGTGTAACATAATCCGTATACATTGTGATAATCTTCAATAAGCGATTCACAAGCCTTTTTGCTGCTGCAATAAAAAAAACCGGAATTGCTGAAAACATAAGCAGAGCTGGCAAAAATAAAGCGTTTAATCTTATATCTTTGACAGGCATCCAGGATCTGTACTGTTCCCAAAATATTGAACTTTACGGTATCTATTGGACGGGTAGCGCACTCATCAATATCTGCTATCCCTGCAAAATGATAGACAATCTCATGATTTTTAATTACATCCTCGACTAAATTCATATCCAGCACATCCCCGGTTACCATAATCTGATCATTTCTCAAATAAGGGGAAGGTTTGATGTCAAAGACAGTCACCATATGCCCTGCTTCACTTAGGGCATCCGCTACATGACTTCCCAAAAAACCGGAACCGCCAAACACAAGAACTCTCATAAAGTTAAACCCTACACTTTGCTAATTCATTGATTAAATTTTCCACAGCCTGCTGTTCCATCATAATTCTTCCTTCCCTGGCATAAGAGCCTATATGGGAAGTCAAGAGCACATTGGGAAGCATCTTTAATTCACCTTTGTAAGGCTCATCCTCGTAACAATCCAAAGCCGCTCCCCATAGGTAACCCCTTTGTAAGGCGGTAAAGAGCGCCTTTTCATCTATCAGCCCGCCGCGGGCAGCATTAATCAATATAGCTCCCTTTTTCATAATGTTAAACTGTTCGGCAGCAATAAAATGATGATTATCCCTCGAATAAGGAATATGAAGAGATACTATATCTGATTGGGCCAATAAAGCATCCAGGGTAACCATATGACAAAATTCGTGTTGATCAAGATATGGATCAAAGCCCAATACCTGGCAACCAAAATTGGAGAGCAGTCTGGCCAGATAAGAACCAATCCGGCCACAACCCACAATTCCCACTGTCTTGCCGTGGAGCAACAAGCCCATGGGACGTTCCCATTCACCTCGGCGAATACCGGCATCTATAATATGCACCCGGCGAAGCAACCCCAATATCATCCCCAGGGTTAGCTCAGCAACCGGAATCGTTGGTGCATCAGGAGTGTTCATAACCGCGATTCTTAAGTTCGCAGCAGCCTTTAAATCAACCGAGTCCAAACCAATTCCGCAACGAGAAATCACTTTGAGATTCTTAGCCATTTTCAGGACCTTCAGGGTTAAAGGTTCCACACCGGCAATCATTCCAATCGGCTGATGCTTGAATATCAATTCACCAACTTCTGCCTCGGTAAGCCTTCGCTTATAATGATTAAGTATTATTTCATAGCCTAAATCTTCTAATGTATTCAAACAACTTGAATCTTCTCGCCCAAAAGATGAAGTGGTGATTAATATGGACATTTCACTCACAGTTCACTCCGAATAATTTTTAATGCCTCTTTACAGTTGTTCCCAAGGAATAAGATATCTAAACTATGGGCAATAAATTTGTAACCCTCTTTGACCTTCTTCTTAAGGGCATCCACATCCGGTGGAATCACATGAAATCCGGAGACTGCTTTTAGGTTTTGAGAAACTTCTTTAATCCTTGCCAAGGCAGCCAGCATGTCAGGGTGGTCAAATTGACCGGGTACGCCAAGTGACCCTGAAAGGTCATAAGGACCAATGATGAAAGCATCCACACCATCTACAGATAATATCGCCTCGAGATTTTCAACCGCTTTTATATGTTCTATTTGAACCACAACAATACTTTCAGTATTGTTCCAATCTTTATAGCCTTCAAAGTCAGAGCCGTATTTCTGTGCTCGAGCAAGACCTACACCTCTGAAACCCTTGGGTGGATATTTTACCGAAGCAACCGCTTTTTCAGCTTCCTCTTTTGTATTGACCATGGGTACGATTACACCATGGGCGCCTGTGTCCATAACACGTTTGATAAGATTGGGATTATTCTCTCCTACACGAACAAGCGGCGCACATCCTGACAGCTCTATAACTTGGATTAGTTGTTGGGTCTGATGTAAGGTTATAGCGCTATGTTCCATATCCACTGTGAGCCAATCATACCCGGCTTTGGCCATAATTTCTGCGATGGAGGGATGCCCAAGGGTTATCCATGAGCCTATTGTTACTTGCTTTTCGCTAAGTTTTTGTTTTAAAGACATTGGTAACGTTTACTCCTTCGATCTATTTTCACTCTTTCCTTCTGAGCATGACTCATTTGGTAAAGGATTTCTGCGAGTTTGAAATCCCTTTCTTCGTCAATATCAATCGCTTCACATTTGTCTATCTCAAACATTTGGGTTTTTAAACCTATTCTGTTGTTTCCTGCTCTTTTGAACGATTTTTTTGAAAAAATATATAGGTTAGAGTTCTCCTCAAACAGAGGGGACAAATCTTGTGTTCTGAGTAATTCCTGAAGATCATGATTTATAGGTCGCCCATCCTTCCAATAGAGCCTGCTCTGAAGACGTGTCACTGAAAAAAGAGAATCGTATTGATATAGGTTCTCGAAATAAGAATTGATTGCCTCTTCAATGGTAGTTGTGGTTAACAAAGGATTGGTGCTATGGGTTTGCAAAAAATGCTCTCCATTTAATTGTGAAAGGTCATGAGCGATTATATCATTCATGGGGACGGAATCACCCTGAAGTTCTTTTGGACGGTTAAGGATTTTTATTTGATCAAAATGCCGGATGGCATTTTCAGCTATTACCGGGCTATCTGTATTTATTACAATATCTGAAATGTAATTTGATGATGACAAGGTTTCTATGATTTGATAATAAAGCGGTCTACCGTAAAATAGGCGCATGTTTTTATTTGGTATACGTTCCGAGTGTCCTTTCATAGGCAAAAGAGCTGTAATTTTTACCATAACATTATCCCAAAAATTTAAAAACCAATTCAACGAGAAAGGAGGAACCCTTTAAATTTCTCGCGGAGTTTACACTGAACGTTGTGAATGTGCTCGAAATGACATAATAACAGTCCCTTGGCTTTATCGCTCACTCGAATCTTTCCCTTAAAACCTGGAACCTAAAAAAGGTAACTCCTTGTATTGAGCGGCTGAATCATCTTCATCGGCCTTATTTTCCAGTTCGGGCAGCATAATAACCATTCCTGTAAGGAACCAAAAAGGTTCCATGATTCGCACAATGATAAAGGCATTGGTTCCTAAAGAATGAAAAAGCAGACCAACCAGACCGGCGATGTAGCCAAGTGATAATCCCTTAAAAAAGGGAGACTGCACATTTTTATAGGAAAGCCAGACATGTTTAAAGATAGCTGTGATAAGTAATACAAAGGCAATGAGTCCGATTATTCCCGTTTCAACAGCTACCTTAACGTACTGGGCATCCATAAAGGAATAACCGGTGACTCCATAGCCGAATAGAAAATGATTTTCCAGCCAATCTCTTAAACCGTTTTTCCAGTCGGATATCCTGGCTGAAGTCGATTGATCAAAATTATAGCCAAATAGCGACTCCTGTTCCCACGAGACTCTCTTATCGACGAATGTCTCCGAGACCCTCTTTTTAACATTTTGCGGAACAACTAAGACCAGAATCGTTATGGCAGCTATCATTATGAGTAAAGCCACCACCCTTTGGGTACCCTTCAGTAATACTACTAAACAGAGGATTGCCGGCACAGCGGCTATCCAGGAAGTTCTTGATAAGGTATATGTTAAGACAATAGTGATGATTATGGAAAATGCTCCCAAAACACTTCTCAGGAATAATGAGTCCATGGTAAAAAAAAATCCGAGGACTATGGAGAGCATAAGGATCAGGTATCCCAAGGGTATTCGGTTCGCCGTGCGCTCCTTCAAAGGGCGCTGTAACGCGCATTCCTCCGGGTATTTGCATGGCAGCCACAATACACACTATCAGACAGGTCAAAAGAATGACCGTAGTATAGTTTTTAACCTGTTTTTTATGATGGAGGTGATTTACCAAAATAAAATAGACAATAATATATTCAAAATATTTTAAAACAAAAAAGAAACCCGTCTTTATATTTACTCTGTCGGCAATCATACCCATACCTGTGCAAAAAAAGCAAACAACAATATAGCCGATAATATAGGGATTAAGAGGAGTTTTTCTCAAAAGACCCAATTCTTCGTTTTCTTGGTAATAAGCATTTTTGGCAATCCAGGCCAAACCCACTAGTACATTTATAGATTTGTCCCTTTTAATCCTTTTTCCCTGTAGATCTACCATAATAACCCTCGATGATCTTTTTCCCCATTGGTCCGCAATTAAAAAGGAGATCTATACTCGACAGATCCGGTATAAATCCTTCAAACAACTGAGGATATATTTCAGAACAAAATTCCTGATAACAGACCTTAATTTTGTTATCGCCAAATTGATCGATATTCATATAGTTCGGTCCATCCTTCCCTGAAAGGTATACATCAGCACCTAATGTCTTACATATGACCACCAGCCGACCTGTGGGATCTTCATGGTTTAGTCCAAGTTGTGACGTCCTCACTATATTGGCCTTTAAATCCCAAATGCCGGCCAGAAATGTGATTATGTGAATACTTAGATCTGTCAACAGGTCCCATGCCCTGTCAAAGGTATCGCGAAAAAAATCAGCATAAGTATAAAAATAAGGGGCTCGACTATAGTTGGTGACGAGTGCCTGCCAGTGTTTCTCTCTCCATCTTTCTGTATTATTAATTTTAACCTCTGAGATCTTTTCCGGATAATGATAGCAAACAGGCACAGTCATCCATTGCCATCCTCCGGCAGTTTTAATCCTGTTCCTATTCTGCCATTCGTTTTTCTTAAACTGGACGGTGTCCAAAAAGATAAATATATCCGCGGTGGCAATCTTGTTCATATATCCAAGCCATGGGATATACTGCGGCTGATGGATAGCGGCCATCATCTCATATCATACCTTCGGCCCGTCAAACCTGAAATTCACCTGGTTCTCCTCTTTATAGCCTAGATAGATCAAGTAGGCACTGGTTCAGTTTAATGGGATCAATAAAATTTCTAAAAATCAATCGATTGCCTGAGCAGGTTGAAGGGAAATAGAACTACTAATCAATCGCATGTGCGAGAGAATCGAGGGTAACCAGAACCAGAGAGCGTTTTCATTGACTTATTGAAGACATCATAAGGTATTGACTTTTCAAATTATAAAATTTTCCATTAACCTGAATCAGTGCCAATCAAGTAGCAATAGATAAAAAAAAATTAAAAAAATCTAAAATTCATAAATACATTTAGCTTGTAAAATTCCTTTCTTTGTTTATCGACGCCAACTCCTTGAAAAATCGATTTGTTCTCATCATCTTATTAGTGCATATGGATGCTTATTACGAATATCGCAAAAAAAGGTGACAAAAACTTTTTTAGTAAAAACTGCACTATTTCAAAACTTACTCAAGTCACAAAGCAACAAAAAGAAATATTGGATATTTTAGGTTGTAATCATTTAGTAGAGCCAGATTATCTGACAGAAAGGGATATTACCTCTATCAATATATAATGTGCGTAGAATAAAAAATGCCTACCTCTGTATCCCTTTATTTACAAGGCGTTTAAAAGACTGCACTTTTTAAGCGGCGAACCTTGGTTATAAGTGGCGAACGTTGGTTTTAAGCCTGGCCTATTTCAAATAATGGGTAATTGGTGTTTTCGGTGATCAATGACAGAATTTTGTCTTGAAGTTGGGTAGATTTCACTTGTCTTTTTACCTCCACTAAAAATCATTTTACGGACTTCCCATCAGTTTTTTTATTTGTAATAATTGTAAACTAGAGTATAAAAAATGACGAATTAAAATTATATACTTACTTTGACTTTGATGTGGTCCTGTTGATCTATTGACAATACAACATATAAGTTGTATTATAAATTATGACTGGCAAACAGATTCTTCGGTTTTTGAAAGGTCATGGATGGGAAATGGATAGAATTAATGGTTCTCATCACATTCTCTTTAAAGGCGAGAAGATAGTAGTGGTCCCTGTACATGGAAATAGGGAACTGCCGAAGGGTACATTGAATTCAATACTAAAACAGGCGGACTTAAAATGATTGAATATCCGGCAAAAATTTATTTTGATAAAGTAGATAAATGTTTTCTTGTTGAATTTATTGACTTACCGGGCTGTCAGACATACGGGCAAACCCAAGAAGAGGCTATCTCAAATGCAGTAGAGGCCCTGTCCGGATACCTTGAAACCATTGATTCAAGAAAGCTTCCTATACCCGATCCTTCAAAGCATAAGGGAGAAGATATTTATTATATTAAGCCTGAAAAAAATGTATCCTTTGCCATCTGGCTCAGAAAAAAAAGGCAGGAGAAGGGATATACACAAACGCAGGTGGCGCATATTTTAAAAATATCCTACCAGAGTTATCAAAGATATGAAAACCCGTCAAAATCGAATCCTACCCTAAAGACGATTGCAAAACTTGAAGAGGTATTAAAAGAAGACTTGATAAAAGTGTAAGGCTCCATTCTTTAATAACCCCCGGCAGTCTTTCAGACTTTCTGTTTGACTCTTAAAATCGGAAAATCCGGGATATAAACTATTCTTACCGACGAAATAATAAGGCTTTATTATCCACAATCCCTTATCCCCTTTACTGATTTTATCGCTGATTTGATATGAGCTTTATAATAATTCCGGGGCTAGTCTGGGGCTATAAATTTTAGGGGTATAGATATAGTTAACTTATTGAATTAATTAAAAAATAAATGGTGGCGGTGCAGGGATTTGAACCCTGCAAACATCAAATTTAATTCCATAAAATCAATCACTTGTCTTACCCTTCATCTTTACCACGGACGATCCACGGACACTTTTTTTATTAAATATTATTTTTAATCCCTCAATATTTGTGTGTGCATATCGTTTTGTCATTCTGCTATCAGAATGCCCCAAAAATGCCCCAACAATATTTTCAGGTATACCGTTGTTTATTGCCTGGCTCGCAAAAGAATGACGGCCCCATTGATACAACGTAAGATTTTTAATGCCTGCTGCATCCCTGGCCTTATTATAAATCCTTTCCAATTTTCTTTTCTTATACCGTTTGCCGTTTTCATCTAAGAATAAAAAGCCATTAAGAACGGGTAATTTTTTTAGCATAGCAAGTACATCTTTTTGAATCGGGATTATTCTCTGTCTTTTATTTTTCGTTATTAATCGTAATTGCTCATTTGAAAAATTACGCCTTATTGTTGCCGTTCCATTCTCAAAGTGAATGTCCTCTTTATGAATTGCTCGTCCTTCTGAAGGTCTAAGTCCATGTTCTTTTATGAAAGCAAAAATAGGCTTATGCTCATCAGATATTTTATCAAAAATCATATTTTGCAGATCTTCTGCAACCCAATTCCAATGAGGATCAGGAACAGTTATTTTAGGAACCTTAGGGATTCTGCTTATTTCCTCCCTATCCAACAAGTCATTGAAATATTTATGTAATAAATCAACTATATTTTTTTGAGTTTTTAAGGCTAAAGTTGGGAGTTTTAAATAAAAATCCTCAACATCTTTTGAACGAACATCCCTTATATCTTTTGTTTTGAAAAAGGGAATAAAATATTTATTTACTATGGATACAATTTTTTCATAATATGATGGTGCAATTTCATCTTTTTGTAGCCTGATTTCCTGCCTCTTTAACCACTCATTAATATTATTTTCAAATTGTACCCCTTTGATATTAACTGAAAGATAATCCTTCAAATAAAACGTATGATTATCTATTTGATACCGGATATGTTCTAATAGCCGGCTGGCCCTCCGATATGCATCTAATAAAAATCCCTCTTTGTCCCGGTAAAGTTTTACCCTTTGGCCCTCATAGTGGATATCCACAAAATATTTCTCGGGAATAACTAAACAGGTAGGACAGACAAGCGCCCTGCCAGTATCAACAAATTTCCCCTTACATTTTGGACACTTACTTTGTAAACTACGAATTGCCCCTTTCATGCATGGTTCCTCCCCTGATAGATTATTTAGATAGTTTTGCGCGCTATCAGGGATTTTATCTGTCAGGGGGGAATAAGTCAAATCAGCAATAGAACCACCTTGATCCTTGAATTTTTTATATTCAAGGAATTGAATAAAATCCGATTGAGTTATTTTGGGTTGCTCTATTGTCTGCATTTTTCAAATATATAATTTAAGATCTGTTATAAATAATGTTTAAATGCTTCTCACCTTTAAAAGTCCCTGATAAATATCTTCAGCTCTTTTTTTCACCTTTGACCAGGGTTCACTCTCATGGTAATAAAAGAAAAATCCGTCATAAGTACCAGCCGGTTCCGTCTCTCCGTCGTTTTCATCTAAAACTAAACCTATGATTTTTACTTCTTCCACCTGATTTTGTATTCCTTGGATCTGCCAGCCGGTTAAAGGAATTTTTCTAAGCTTTAGTTCCTGCCCGCTCTCACAATTCATGAATAGAGCGTACCAGCCATCAGCTTTAATAATTTGTTTAGACAATTGCTTTCTCCTTCCAATATCAAGGCCGTCCTTGACATCAGTTTAATAATGCGTTAAGTTTACATTTCAAGACGGCCTTGAACTCTGCCAAGATCAAGGTTGATAATGCTTTCCCAGATAAAACAAACGATTTACCGCCGTACCTGACCGGTAATCCATGTTTGCTCAAATAATTAATATCGATTGGCTTACTAACTGCCGGCATTGTTTCAACTGCGTTCATTGGTTTTTTTCACCTCCCTTTCATAACCAAAATTCAATTTGTTGATCCTGGCATCTAAACCGCCTTGATGCCTTATCAAAATATAATCTGACACCCCCCAGGTCTCCGAATTCACGATTTTTCAGGACATATAACACGCCGTCCGGATCTCCATCCTTTTTAGTCTCTTTTTTAGGCCGCCACATGACAAGCACATTATCACTTAAATATGAAATGTCGCCGGTTCCGGCAATATCAACCTTACCCGGTTTTGAATCATCTGTACTCCCCTTTCGAGGGTGAGCCACTAAATGGCAATGAACTTGATATTTTTTTACAAAAGTCATAATTCGAGCTACGAATTTTTTTTGTGCCGAATATAGTTCAAAATCAGATTTATTGGGTAAACCTACTCTCGTTAACGAATCAATAATGAAATATTCTACCCCATACCGTCTGACCGCATATTCAAAGTCATCAAAAATTTCATCTGGCCTGGTCTCCTCCAGCAGTTCTAATTATGGAATCCGAGGAAAATAAAAATTATAATTTAATTAAGTATTAATACAAGTAGTAGCCTCATTGCGCACGGGATATGGCAAATTTAAATTCCTAAAGACGGCAAAAGTTAGATCAGTATGTATT
>DAOURK010000138.1 GCA_030625085.1 Pseudomonadota bacterium | reverse complement strand
ATTCTTAAAGGGGTTGAAAAGCTACAATCCCCCTTTACTGTTCCTTGGTTAAATAATATGACCGTTGAAATTGTTTGGACTGCCTAGGTTAGGTCTTATTATGGCGTTTTTACCGCCTGTGAAAATCGGTGTTGAAGATCCCAACACTGTAATATGGTCTTCAGTTGATCCTGACCTCACATTAGGAACAATCAATGCCCTTTATGAATTTAATAACCATCTTTATATGGGCGTGACAGACCTGGGGGCATCCGAAGGCACAGAAGTGGCCCTATGGCGTTCTAAAGATTCCGGCGATTATCAACTTTCTTCCACTTACTGGAAATCTATTTATTGCCAACAACTCAATGACGCCAATAATACTATAATCTCTTGCTTTCAGGAAGCTGGGAACAAGTTATATCTTGGAACGGAAAACTCCCTGGAAAAATGTGAGGTCTGGAGTTTCAATAAAGAAGCCGCCTATCCGGACACGCTCATTAAGGAACATTCCTGGGAAATTGGAAACCGGCGCATAGCGGCCATGGCCGTTGCCGGGGATGTTCTTTATGCAGTCACCCGGAACGATGACGGCTCTCAACTGTGGTATTATAAAGAAAACGAAAATAAATTTTTAGAAACGCCCTCAGGTATGTGGCAACAAGACCCCAACCAAACCAATCCCCTTTCCCTGGAAAGTCTGGGATCCTATCTTTTTTTAGGTTTTGACACCGACGAGATCCACCGGTTAACTTATTGGGACCCTAATGGGGATTCGGAACAAATCAACGCCCTCAATGATGCCAATTACTCTCTTTATGACGCTAATCACCCCATCTTGGCTGATGATACTCATTTGTGTTGGATATATGCGGATAAAACGAACGGGTACCTCTATCTAGGGACGAAAAGAACAAAAGAAAGTAACACCACTAACACTAACGGCTTTACCCTGTGGAAATCAAGTCTCCTTCCCATTATTACCATTAATTCTCCTAAGCCGCCCTTAAACGCCTTTCATAAAGGAAATTTAGATATAGAATGGGAGACGACCAAAGGTGGTTATTATCAAATCAATCTGACCGAATTTAAAGACCCCAACGGATCAAGTGATCCGAATATAGAAGCGCATTTCCCCCACGCCATAGATCCAAACCGAAACGTCCCGCCAGCGTCTTCTCTTAATACAACTCGTATCATAGGTCCTGATTTAAAAATAGAGGGGAACGAAGCACTGGAAGGCATATATACAATAGAAATCTTCTGGGATTTAGATCCCAATCGAAATCCTATAACCAAAGATAAGGAAACATATCCTGTGCGGTTTTCCTTTAAATATGATACAACAGACCCATCAATACCCGCCATCATTGATGTGTCCCCGGGAAATGAAAAATTAAGGATTCGATGGACTGAGGCGACCGACATCCTTTCGGGTGTAAAGGGGTATTATATTCATTGGGAACCCTTAGAAGATCCTAATATTGAGGCTTTTTCCGGCCCATATAACCCAGTGTATGTAGGGGGAAACAATTACACGATTAACCAGGCCAATGGACAACAGTATCTGGAATATACCATTTCCCAATTAGTCAATTATCTAAACTATAGGGTAGCAATTTCCGCCATAGATTATGCAAACAATGAATCAGATAAATCACTTGAATCTTTTGGGACCCCGGAACCGGGACGAGGGTTAATGGATTTATTGGGAGAGACTGGGGGCTGTTTTTTAAACGTGCTCCATCATAATAATAAAATTCGCCTGTACAATGAAAATGTTAGGTTCAGTCTGTAAACTGTAAAAAAAATGAATAGTAAAGGTTGATGCAATTGTAAAAAGTCTTATCAACGTGTCTTTTCGAACAGATTGCACTTAGTTCACTGTAAACTCCTGTGAGAAATCTTTATCGCACAATATGCGGAAAAATAAAGATTTCTCCCTGAGGTCGAAATGACAAATTTGCCAAAATCGACTTTTTACGAAACCATCAAGGTTGATAAAATCAGAAAAAATAAGCGATAAAAAAATCATGAGAGCTATAAACAAAAAAATTAAAATTTCTTTTTGGTTAGTTTGTTTTTTATTAGTTCTTAATTGTTGCTTTCCCGGACAACAAGTCCAAGCTGAAAAAAATCAATACCGCGCAATTTCTACTTCTTTTTGGATTGGCTATTACCTGCCGCAAGATTCAACGTTCTCAAAAATTTATCCGAAAGAAAAGGAAGTATGCGGCTTTGTGGAATTTTCCAAAATCTGGGCAAAGCGAATGGAAATTACACTTGGACTTGGAGGATCATATTTCACAGGTCATCCATTGAACATTAATGACTCTCCTAATATAGACAAAGCCAGCTTGACTTTAGCGCCAAGTTATCTTCAGCTTTCTTATTTTTTACGCTACGGCCAAGAACAGCGAATAGTCCCTTACTTAGGCGCCGGTTTTGACGCCTGGGGATATCGAGAAAAAACAGAAACAGACACAATTGAAGGCTGTAAATACGGCTACCATTATTTAGCCGGCCTCCGATTCCTCTTGGATTGGCTGGACCCTAAATCTGCCGCCTATTCATATAGAGACTTTGGTATTGAAAATACCTATCTTGTGCTTGAGGCACGCTCCAACAGAATCGATAACTTTGGAGGAAATAAATTGGACCTCAGTGGCCCAATTTACCGGCTGGGATTTTTAATGGAATTTTAATTTTGTGCACAATAGTGTAAGGAGAAATATATGGCTATAACCTGCTCCAAATGCGGTTCGCTCAATCCTCATGGAGCTGAAATCTGCGGTGATTGCGGAGAGGCTTTAGCTGCCGAGGCAGAACCTGCCGGCAGCCAGGACAACCAGTCACCTCCCCCTCAATTAGCTAAGGAAATTGAGCGGTTACCTGAAATCCCGATTTTATCAAAAGAAAAAAAGCAAAAAGCCCCAATAGCGGTTCAAATATTTTCCGGTGCCTTATTTGCCTCGGGTGTCTTCCTGTGCGCTCTATCTATCATACTTCCCCTTACAGATAATTTATCTTTCCTGCAACCCCACTCCCTTTCGCCTTACTCCTCTTATCGCATCCTTCTTCCCCTTATATTCTTTTGTGTCGGACTCTATACAATATTTGTCGGCTATGGTATTTCCAATTTAAAAAAATGGGCAATAAATACCTATATCAGTTGGGCATTAATCCAGGTTATTCTTATGATTTTAGCCAGGGTTTACCACGGCCGGCTTGGGCTTAACTATTCTCCCATAGTCTTAGGAGAATTGATTATTATTCCTTTTTTATTGAGAATAAAACACCGGTTTTTTTATTAATCAGCAATTCTCATTATGAAAAGTAAAAGAAACTTGGCAAAAATTAGCTTCAGCCAACATTTTGCCAAGTTTTATATGAATATAAGTCATAATGAAAATTGCTGTTTATTAATAACCCAACCTTGTGAGAGACTGATAAATACACTATAATGGAATATGCGAGCGTTTCTCATTTTAGCATTTTTATAAAGTAGCGCAGGGCTTTAGCCCTGCCAAAAAAAGTTAAAAAAGGAACAGGATATTGGTAGGTAAGGATAAAAAAATCAATCCGGATAAGGATGTAAAACCTAAAGCCGAACAGTTTTGGGAGGCTTTAGAGGATTGGGAAAAAAATTGGACTAAGGAAAGAAAAAACGAGGTTATCGAAGAAGCAAAAAAAATCCAGGAAGCCGAAGAGGAATATCAACGCTTTTCCCGTTCCCAAAAGATATTAGAGCCGGCTAAAAAAGCAAAAGATATTTTAGCCGTAAAAAGCCTCGAACCATCTTTGGGAAAGATGCGATTACAAAAGATGGAATCCTTTCCTGAAAATCCGCCTTTTGAGATCGATCGTATCGAATATGATAAAAAAGATTTCATCCGCCACCCCATTCGAATTATTCCCAAAATTGAGCCTGAAAAAAAATGCAAGGCCCACGAATACTGTGCCTATAGCCTGAGAAAGGCGTTGGAATTTCAAACCAGTGAAAAGATCAATGTGATTCTTGAGGCATCAGGACCACGGGAATTTCTGATCAAAGCGCTGGAGGGTGCCGAATTTGTTCCCCTATGCCGGATTTTTGCATCTTCCCAAGATCACGTAGAAATTGAAATCAAAAAACCATCTTTCCCTTATATCCATGGGTACTCATTTGACATAGGAAAAATCGTCTATAATTACCTTGTCTGGTTACAGACGTATCTGCCCCAGTCTAATAATTTTACCAAAAAATAAAAAATACCAGGAGAAATTGTGGAAACAATAACCACTTTACCCGCCATGCTGCATCAAACCATTGAAAAGTACCCCAGGCGAAAAGCGGTCATCTCCAATGTAACCGTCAATTACCGAGAATTCGGAGAACAGGTCAATCGCCTGGCCCATGCACTTATGAACCTGAATGTAATCAAGGGAAGCCGGGTTGGATTACTTCTTTCAAATTCTTTGGAATTTATGTATGCCTATTTCGGCATCCTCAGTATCGGTGCAGTAGTGGTCCCCCTGAACACCTTTTTACAACCTGCGGAAATTGAATACATCCTTCAAGATTGTAAATTGGATGTTTTAATCATTCATGATCACTTCAGACCAATTATCTCGGCCCTGCCGCAGGGTTTGGTCCGACACATCATTGTTGTTAGTTCTCAGAATCGTGAAGGCGGCCTCCTCTGGCAACATATTGTTCAGCAGGAGCCTGCTACACGAGCGCATCGAAAAATCGAGCCCGACCAGATGGCCGTTATTCTTTACACCTCCGGGACCACCGGACATCCCAAAGGAGTAGTTTTAACTCATCGGAATCTGCTGGCCAATATAACATCATCCTGTCAGGCCATTCGAATCACGGCCAAGGATAGATTTTTACTTATTTTACCTCTCTTTCACGCTTTTACCTGCACTGTTTGTATGCTTATCCCCTTTTTTGTAGGCGGTTCCATTATTTTATTTTCCAAAATTGAACGTAAACAGCTTAAAAAAGCCCTGATCTGGAAACGCCCCACTATTTTGGTGGGCATCCCCCAACTCTACAATATGCTGGCTCAATACCCATACTTTCGTGCTCTGCGTTGGTTAAATCCCATACGGCTATGTATTTCCGGGGCTGCACCCTTATCTATGGAAACACTGGAAAAATTTGAACAAAAATTTAAGATACCCCTCTTGGAGGGATATGGCCTTTCAGAAGCTTCACCTGTTGTCTCCATTAATCCCCCTGATAAAAAACGCAAACCCTCTTCAGTAGGCCTTCCTTTGCCGGGTGTAGAGGTAAAGGTTTTGGACGCAGAGGAAAATGAACTTCCCCCCAATACAGTAGGCGAGGTTGCCGTCAAGGGCGAAAATGTGATGCAGGGATATTTTCATCACCCTGAGGAAACCAAAAAAGTCATACGGGGAGAATGGCTGCTTACCGGGGATATGGGCCGCATAGATGAAGATGGGTATATTTACCTTGTGGATCGGAAAAAAGATATGCTGCTGGTTAAGGGGCTCAATGTGTATCCAAGGGAAATTGAGGAGTTGCTGAACAGCCATCCCAAGATTCAGGAGTCGGCAGTCATTGGCCTTTCCGCCGGACTCAAAGGGGAAATTCCCAAGGCCTTTATTATTTTTAAAGAAGAGGAAACCCTGACTGAGCAAGAGGTCAAAGCCTTCTGCAAAAAAAACCTGGCCTCGTATAAAATCCCTAGATTTATAGAGTTTCGGAGCAGCCTTCCCAAAACACCAACCGGCAAAATATTAAAGAAAAACCTGCGGCAAGAGGAGGAACAAAAGACTCATGATCAAAGCGATTAGAGGCTTCAAAGATATACTTCCCTCGGAAGCGTGTATCTGGCAATACGTAGAAACAATCAGCCAAAAAATACTCCGGGATTATGGATTTTCCGAGCTTCGCCTGCCCATTATTGAAGACACCTCTCTTTTTGTACGCAGCATCGGCCAGGACACCGACATTGTAAGTAAAGAAATGTATACCTTTCCCGACCGGAAAAATCATAGCCTCACCCTGCGTCCCGAAGGAACCGCCTCGGTAGTGCGTGCCTTTGTGGAGCACAAAATGTATGCCAGAGATCAATATAAAAAATTCTATTATTTAGGCCCCATGTTTCGCTATGAACGGCCGCAAGCAGGCCGATCCCGCCAATTTCACCAAATCGGCGCCGAGATCTTCGGTCTGGCTGAAGCGAGCGTGGACGCCGAATTGCTCATTTTGGTTTATGACCTTTTTTCAAAAATCGGGCTGCCCTCTATTACCCTATCTCTCAATTCAGTAGGCTGCCCCGCTTGCCGTCCGCCATACAAAAAAATTCTCCAGGAATACTTACAAAAGGATCATGCCACCCTATGCCTGGACTGCCAACAACGCTCCGAAAAAAATCCCTTGCGGGTTCTTGATTGTAAAAATGATGATTGTCAGGATATAATCTCCCGGGCCCCGACCATCCTTGAGCACCTTTGCCCAACCTGCCAACATCATCAGCAGGAGGTGGAGCGGTTGCTCAAGCTGAGCAATGCGCCCTATCAAATCAATCATCGTCTGGTCCGGGGGCTTGATTATTATACCCGGACTGCCTTTGAGGTAACCTTTGCAGGACTGGGCGCGCAAAACGCCATTGCCGGCGGAGGCAGGTATGATAATCTGGTGGAGGAATTCGGGGGACCGCCAACACCGGCTATAGGTTTTGCTTTGGGCCTGGAGCGGGTAGTTTTGGCCTTACAGGGCCAAGGAACAATCCCCCCACCCAGCCCCTCGATCTTTTTGGCTGCGCTGGGTGAAAAGGCCAGAGAAAAAGCCTTTTTACTGCTGCGATCCCTTCGGCAAAAAGGCTTTTGTATTCAAATGAGCTACCAGGATAGCTCCTTAAAATCACAATTAAAACAAGCCAATCAACAGGGGGCTCAATTTACCCTTATCCTGGGAGAAAATGAGCTGAATAATCAGCGGATCATAATAAAAGACATGGAGCATGCCTCACAGGAAGAAGTGGCCCTGGAAGACATTTCCGAGGTTTTAAAAAACAAATTTTTGCCATTTCTAGCAAAGCGAGAAATCTTTTAAAAAATTATAAAGGATACAAAAATCATCATGGACCACTTAAACGGATGGAAGCGAACAGGAAGTTGCAATTATCTCAACCAATCACACCTGGGCCGGCAGGTCACCTTAATGGGATGGATTCACCGCCGAAGAGACCTTGGTAACCTCATTTTTGTTGATTTGCGTGACCGGGAGGGCATGACCCAGGTGGTGTTTAATCCCGAGCATGCGCCACAAACCCACCAAAAGGCCCATGACTTGAGAAGCGAATATGTTATTGCAGTAAAAGGGAAAGTTGGCCCGCGACCTGAGGGAATGGCCAATAAAAAATTAGCCACCGGAGAAATTGAGGTGATGGTGGAAGAGCTGAAAATTCTCAATCAGGCCAAAACCCCTCCCTTTCTCATTGAAGATGAAACCGATACAGGAGAAGACCTGCGGCTGCGTTACCGGTATCTTGATCTTCGCCGGCCCTGTTTACAAAACATCTTGAAACTGCGCCATCGGATCTATCAATTGACACGCCGCTACTTTGATCAAGAGGGGTTTTTAGAGATTGAAACCCCCGTCTTAACCAAAAGTACCCCCGAAGGCGCCAGAGATTATCTGGTTCCCAGTCGGGTCAGTCCGCACACCTTTTATGCCCTGCCCCAGTCCCCGCAATTATTTAAACAGATCCTTATGGTAGCCGGCTATGATCGCTATTTTCAGATTGTAAAATGCTTCCGGGATGAAGACCTGCGCGCTGACCGTCAACCGGAATTTACTCAAATAGATTTAGAGATGTCCTTTGTGGAAAAAGACGATGTGATAGAGGTAGTGGAGGGATTGATGCGGGAAATTTTTGAAAAAGAAAAACAGGTTTCCATTCCCCAACCTCTTCCCCGCTTAACCTTTCAGGACGCCATGGATCGCTATGGGAACGACCGGCCGGATACACGCTTTGGACTGGAATTAAAAAATATCAGCGATCTGGTTCAAAATTGTCAATTTAAGGTATTTTCCGACACCATCCAAAAAGGGGGACAGGTCAAGGGCATTAATGCCAAGGGATGCGCTACGTTTTCTCGCAAAGAAATCGACGATCTGTCGAATTTAGTCAAGATTTATAAGGCCAAAGGGTTGGCCTGGATGAAAATGAATCCCGACGGGATTCAATCCCCCATCAAAAAATTCCTCTCTGAAGAAGAAATAACCGATATCCAAGAAAGAATGCAGGCTGAAACCGGAGATATTCTTTTCTTTATAGCCGACACCCCGGAGGTGACGGCAGCCGGCCTGGGTGCCCTGCGCCTTGCCCTCGGCCAAAAACTTAAGCTTATTGATCCCAACAAATATAACTTTCTGTGGATAACCGATTTTCCCCTCCTGGAATTCGATAGTGAGGAAGACCGCTACGTAGCCATACACCATCCCTTTACCGCTCCGGTAGAAGAAGACATCCCCTTGCTTGATAGCGACCCCCTCAAGGTTCGCTCCCAAGCCTACGATATTGTTTTAAACGGCCAGGAAATCGGGGGGGGAAGCATCAGAATTCATCAGAAGGAATTGCAAAGCCGGTTGTTTGCCAAATTGGGCATTCATGAAGATGAGGCAAAACTGAAATTCGGCTTCTTAATGGAAGCATTGGAATATGGAGCCCCGCCACATGGAGGGTTAGCCCTGGGACTGGATCGATTAATTATGATCCTGGCTGAAGCCGCCTCCATCCGAGATGTTATTGCTTTCCCAAAAACCCTGAAAGCCACCTGTTTAATGACTGATGCGCCCAATGCAGTAGCTCCCGAGCAGCTCAAAGAACTGAAAATCAAGCTGAATACAGAAAAATAAAAGGAAATGTTTATTTCATCCTCCATGTGATAATTTTTAAAAATATAATACATGCTTTGGCCAAAGCCACGCCCCTCAATGAGAAAGTGCTTGTTTTCTTAAAATTTTATTTTCCATTATCATATTCAGTTTTCCTCTAAAAAAAATCACATAAGTAAAACCATATTGATTCATAAGGCCTATCAAGACTGGAAAAAATTGTCTTGATTTTAATTTTTTCAATTATTATAATAATAAAATAAATATTAATACACAATGAAACAAAGAAATATATATTGGAATAGGTAGAAATCGACCTAACGCAATATAATTTATTTCATCTAACGCAATATCACAATATTTAATACTATCAGTTAATTTATTTTTCCACCGACTTAACTGTTTATAAAAAATTTATATAATTATTATGAATATAGAAAAAATTAACTTTAATGACCTAAAGAAAGAATCAAATACAATTGAATCAATAAAGAGACAGTATATTAGAAATGATTGGTGGAATCTAAGTATTTATAAAAATAATCCACCAAATGATCCTACAAAAAAGCAAATACCACTTCGTGGCAAACCAGGGATTCCTTGGGAAAAAGATCCTTTTAGTATCAAAGATTGTCGATTTAGTTTAAAGAATAAACCTGTAGCTTACTTTTCTAATGAATTTGCAATAGCGAGTTGTGAAACAATAAAGCAATTTCGCGATAAATATAATGATTCATGGGAAGAGTTTCTTAAGCCTTATCTTGAGGGGATAACTAATCCTCACCCAGATTCTTATTGTTATTCCTTAAACTACGCTTTATATGAGTACATTGATATACTTGATTTAAGATTAGGTTCAAATGCTTTAAGCAACTATTTTCCGGAAATAAAGCAACATATTACCTCTCCAGATATTAAAGTCTATCAATATACCCAAGATTTATCAGAAAAACTATATGAACATGGATTTAATGGAATACTATATAACTCAGTTCGTATGCCATCTGACAGTGCGTTTTCCGGTTGTAATCTTGTTTTATTTAAAAGAAAATTAAAATTAATTGATAATATTTTAAAGGTATTGGAAACTAGGCAGTCACTTGAGCTTTGAGGTGCCAAATTTAAAAGGCTATTAAAAACAATTAAATAAACTAACATAAGCGCTGGCATTAGTAATCAGTGGATAATTTATCTATATAGGAATATAGATTTTGCTTACATATCAACTTCAAAATCGAATACTTAAGGTCATTGACGGCCCAAGCACATTGGCATTTCCTAATAAGTTAATCATCGATATAGAATATGGCCCTCCTGAAATGTTTGGGATATCAAATAAACCCAGCCGTTTAATGCTTGCTGGCAGTAAATCACTTCTCCTATATAATGCCAATAGCGGACGAATGCAGGTTCAATCAGAACCTCCACTTAAACCACTCAATGTTCGTGTGCAGGAAGATAATGTAATATTTGAACTAAAAATGAACAAGCTGCATCTCGTGGCCTCATGCCATGATGGTACGGAATTTGAGAACATTTTAAGAACATTCTACCATGGATTTCCTGCATTGTTAAATATTGAATTCCCAGATCCACCAGTCCCAGTGCTATTAGAAGGTAGCTTAGGTGAGACGAAGTTCCGATGGGAACATAAGCAGGCAACATTTTTTTGTACTTCAAAAACAAAAGATGCATTAGAACAACATATTGTTGATTCATTAAATAATATTCAATTCTTGGGAGGGAGATTGTTAGCGGCAGTTCAATACTTGCATACTGCCTCTCGTTTGATTGTTTCAGGTCAGTCCAGTTGGGAATTTATGGCGGAAAGTATTTTAAATATGTGTAAAGTACTTCAGGTTATGTTTGGCGAGTCGATGGATTCTGTACGAAAACACCTAAATGAACTGGGGTACAGCTTAGATGAAGTTGAAGGCGATTTCATTCCTATTATGGTTTTACGAAGCCATTTCGATATTGGGCATGCACAAGTAGTCATCCCACAGTCAGAACAATTACAAATCCTTTACAATTATCTCTCAATATCAGAGAATAAAATGCGTCAGCTCATTAAACGAGTCTTGAACCGTGTTGCAGAAGATAGCTACAGATTCCCAAAACAGCAATATCTTGGATTTGAGCGAGAGAAGCAAACGAAGTTTAATAAACTCATTGATATGATTAAAACTAGAACCATAATAACTAATAAAAACACCAGCTAACATAAGCGCATGCTCGTGCCAAGATAAATCCGAAATCTTGGAATTGGGAGAGATCCCATGAAATTGGTTAATGTTACCCAGTGGGTGATCCTGAAGTAAATTTGGGAAAGTCCCATCTGACAAAAGCTTAGCCGGCGGGTCAGTAGCGAAGTCTGCGGGTAAACCCCGTAAGGGGAGTCCGGAGCCAGACGGAACAAGGATACAGGCTGTGTGATAGAGCCCCGAAAAATGTATAGTTGTGGTCATAAGGATAACCTCTTAAGGAAGTAATCGATACTTTAGAGGGAAAGCCGACGGTTTGCACGCGCCGGAAGGCAGCAATCCTGGAGACGCATGGCAAGTCGATCAGGATACCACCGGGGTCTTACGAGCAGGGCATGTATTCACAGGGGTAGCTCGGGAACTTGGGAGAGCCAACTGTTTCCTTACATTGGAATAAGGTTTTAAGGAGTGCCGCCGGAAAGGAAAACTCCCGGCGTTAGGGAGAAGCTCCAGCTTCCCAAACGAGCCTCAAAGATGGGGACACAAACAAAGAGGAGTTCTGTAAGGTATCGGGGGAGGATAGCGAAGAGCGAACGAACCCGAGAAGGGCATTTGGCAGTCTTAGCTAATCATAATACCGATGGTCGATGAGGTACATTTCACCGGCTGGTAGGATGGGGAACCGATGTCCAAGGGACCCATTTAAGGGAAGGAGAGGCCGGGCACAACGTTTTTCTGGAGGGAAATATGGGAGTTACTCTGGGGACACAAACCATATCAACACAACTTCAGAGGATTGCGGAGCAAGCAGCTCTGTATCCGGATATGGTATTCAACAATCTGTATCACAAGGTGAATGTTGACTTACTACGAGAAGCGTATCGGAAAACCCGCAAGGGTGGGGCACCAGGGCTGGACAAGGTAACAGCCAAGCAGTATGCTGCAAACCTTGAAGAGAACCTGGTGAATCTGAGTGATCGTCTCCGAGAGGGGACATACATAGCCCCACCAGTAGAGCGGATATGGATAGACAAAGAAGATGGGAAAAAGCGTCCGATCTCCATACCAACCTTCGAGGACAAGGTAGTCCAGAGGGCGGTTGTAATGGTATTGCAGGAGATCTATGAGGTGGATTTCCACGACTTCTCCTATGCATTCCGCAAGGGTTTTAGTCAACATCAAGCAATACAGGAGCTTCGAGAGAAGTGTATGTTGTTGAATATTGGATGGGTACTGAGCGCAGATATAACCGGACTATTTGATAATATTGATCGAGGAATTCTGCGAGGATTTATTCAGCAGCGAGTCAACGACGGAGGAATATTACGGCTGATTGGCAAGTGGTTAAATGCCGGTGTAATGGAGCAAGGGAGTATCTCATATCCTGAGAAGGGGACCCCACAAGGGTCGGTGATCTCGCCCCTGCTCAGTAACATTTTTCTTCATCATGTTCTGGATGATTGGTTTGTAAAAGAGGTCAAGCCAAAGTGCAAGGGAAAGTGTTTCCTTATCAGATTTGCTGACGACTTCTTAATATGCTGCGAATTAGAATCTGATGCACGGTGGATTATGGCTGCACTGACAAATCAATTCGAGAGGAATGGATTAAGCCTCCATCCGGACAAGACGCAGATAGTGCCATTTAGAAAGCCGGCAAGGAACATCAGAATCAATTCAGAGAGCGGCACATTCGATTTTCTAGGATTCACCTTTTACTGGTCAAAATCACGTCGAGGTTACTGGGTGATAAAGAAGCAAACAGCGGGAAAGCGCCTCTGCCGATTTATGAAAGGGCTGTGGAGATGGTGTATGGAAAACCGGCACGAACGGATTGTAGAGCAACACAAAACGCTGAGTGCGAAATTGAGAGGGTACTATCAGTCAGCAGTTCTAATTATGGAATCCGAGGAAAATAAAAATTATAATTTAATTAAGTATTAATACAAGTAGTAGCCTCATTGCGCACGGGATATGGCAAATTTAAATTCCTAAAGACGGCAAAAGTTAGATCAGTATGTATT
>DAOURK010000157.1 GCA_030625085.1 Pseudomonadota bacterium | reverse complement strand
TACGCCTATTCTTAAAGGGGTTGAAAAGCTACAATCCCCCTTTACTGTTCCTTGGTTAAATAATATGACCGTTGAAATTGTTTGGACTGCCTAGGTTAGGTCTTATTATGGCGTTTTTACCGCCTGTGAAAATCGGTGTTGAACAGAAACGCACTTGAATAGTTTCTTTTATCTTCCGGTGATTATAATTAGGGCATATTTCCTTCATCATCACTATCTTCTTCTCCTTTTTTATCTTTTGGAATAATTATTCCGGATAACACTAATTGTTTTCATCACATTGTTTTTACGAACAGTAAATGATAGACCAATACGATATATAAAGGATGGCGGCTATTCTTTTATTTCGCTCATCAGTCATTGGTATATCCTCTCTTGAATACGAGCAAGTTTAGACTAAAAGAATCGAACATTCAAGTAATTTAAACTTAGATAGATATTTTATCAGGTTTCGGTTTTTTTTTGGCTTTATTAGCCAGGCAAAAAAGTGTCTGATGAAACATCGCTCCCAGGGAAATGAATAATACACGCACATCACGACCCAAACACATCCCCGCTGGTCGGCTGCCAGCAATGCGCTCACGCATTAGCTTGTTGTACTTATCCGGAGTGTAACTCAGGATGAACGAGCCGATGATGGCCATGATAGCGGTAAGCAGGCATCAACAGCCATCTTACCTCTTCTGTGCTTTTTCGATGAATGTATTCTTGGCAGGGAAAACGCCATTGTTTCGTTTGATGTCATTTAGAACCAGGGTGGCAACCATTTCTCGGTTTGTGGCAGTATCACTCGGTCGGACACACCAGTGAAAGTCCGATCCGATCTTTTCCCTGATCCACTCCTCAAATTCTTCCCAAGTTCCATCCAAGTATTTATCCATGTTCTTTCTACACCTCATCAACTACCCGCAGGGCAGTTTCAGTCTAAAACAACCACATCATCGGCTTGAAGACTTCTTTTATATACTCTTCTTTCCTTTTTATATAAACTATGATTTGCAACATCAGAATCATCGTTTATTATACTATAAAAGATTGCTTTTACAACAAAAATAAAATGAGTGGTCTGAATTGGGGAGGTTGTTTGAGGAAAGATTGAGAGTAATAACCTCGTTCAAGCTTAACTTCCAGGCTCTTTGCCGAATCTTTTGGCAATTATCAAGCTCCTGCCGACAGTCCCTAATATGCCTCTTTCCTGCATCTTCAGGACTTGGTCGCCGGTCTCATACGCTCGGATGACAAAGGGCATTCTATGCGATGGGTTACTTTCCATCCAGTTTTAGATAATATTCTGTGGTAATCAAATATGGTGATTGAATTATCCGAATTTTCTTTTAAGGCCGGTGTGGATTCAAAATCTCGCCAATCGGCAATATTTACTTCCATCACGTCCGTTTTACATTCATTTTTTGCTATATACAAACTTTATCACAAAGTGTTCTTGGAATCTGCACTGGAATAATTTCTGCAGCGTTGTGCCATTTAACAGCGCCGGTTTCACGATCGGCCACAATTATACTTTTTCCTTTCACCGTTTAAGATTATTAACACCCTAACCCGGACAAACCGGAACCAAAAAGATTTTGAAATTTTCTATCATAAAAATCACGAAATTCAGAACTAAGTGCCTATATTATGGAAATTCAGGCTTGATATAAACGGGAATTTTAGAATTAACCTTTTTAACAGCCAAATCATATGCCTTAACATATTGTTCGGCTACAACTTCCCAACTTGTAACCGCATCAAGATAATTCTTTAACTTGGTACCTAATCTGAATCGTAAGTCTTCATCAGTGGCCAGCTTTATTACCCCCCTTTTAAGGGATTTTTTTGAGGTAAAGAGTAAACCTCCCTCAGATTCAACTGTTTGGGCGGTAAGGCCCTCCATAGGGGCTGTGGTTATAAAGGGTTTGTTTAATGAAATAATTCGCGCCAATGTTCCGGATTGGGTTTCATCCATTGAAGGCAGAACAATAAAATCACATACGGCCATCACCTTATAATAGACTTCTCCACGGGGAATGAATTGATAGTATTTGGCGATACCTGCACTCTCAAGCACTTTAAGCCCGGCCACATATTTTTCATAATCCTGTTTATGGTTCGGATCACGCATATCACCTGCGGCAAAAAGAGCCCATTCTTTTCCTGTCTGTTCGCATATTTTATGGTATATTTCTTCCCACATATCGATAAAAATATCCCACCTTTTATTAGACTGAATCCAGCCGATAAGCCCAATAATATGCTTTCCGACAAAATCTTCAAGGCCCAGCTCTCGTTTCAGGTCGTCAACCTCCTCGGCAGGCCATCGCCTATCAGGCCTTGCTCCATGTTGGATGACCATGATGTTGGTTGGGATTTTCCATCCATGATTGGTAAAGGTCCACTCAAGACGCCATTTTTGGTAATGGCACTTAAAAAGAAGAACCGAGCACTTTTGGGCTAAACTCTTAACAAATTCTTCTTCATGAGTCTTCATTCTGCCATGTATTGTATGCGGCTCAACGATGGTCGGATAGTCGGCCAGCAGATCGAGCATCTTGAGAAAACCGCTGTTTATATCTCCTTTCTCCTGTTTATTAAAGTTATGGTAAAGGCCGTATTCATGTTGAATGTGGATTATCGTCGGATCTAATTCTTTGACCGTTTCAACAACCGGGATATACCAGTCTTTTCGGGAAAGGTCTAAGACAGGCTTGACGAATTCGCCTTTTCCATCAGTATGAGAAATTATATAAAGAGGCCTTTTGGGACAAGCCTTTTTTATAAATTCAACCGCCTCTTCAGCAAAGGTGGCAATACCGCACAGCCTTGGGGGCCAGCTTGTAATCATTACTATTGGTCGCATATTTTCTCCCGAATTAATATTTTCTTCTGAATTATAATGGTGGACGTGATTTTTTCATACACATATCTACAAGGTCCTTAATATTTGTGGTACCTACACACATAACCGTGTCCGCTCCTCCCCAATATATCTTCACTGTTCCATCATCTTCCGGAACGGCCCCGCAAGTAAAAACAACATTATTTACATACCCGACTACCTCCCAAAGGTCATCCGGTTGGAGTATCCATTCATCGGAGACACCAATTATTTTTGCAGGGTCATCAAGTTGATGTAAAGCCACACCGAGACGATACACAGAACCGGCCATGGTCTTAAAAACCCCGTGGAATATGTTCAACCACCCATATTCAGTTTTTATGGGCGGAGCGCCGGGGCCGATTTTCATTTCATCCCAGTGGTAGGGTAAGGGTTTTATCAAAACTTTGGAATTACCCCAGTGAACCAGGTCCGGTGAATATGATATCCAGATCGACCAGGGTGAAATTTCAGTGTGCGGTCGGTCCAGGCGAACATAGCCTTCAGCAAACTTTTGGGGAAATATAACTACATTTCTATTATCGGCTTGGGTAATAAAGGCTATTCGTTCTATATGCTGAAAATCTTTTGTTTTGGCAAGAGCAATGCGAACTCCGTGCCGGGAGTAAGCGCTGTAAGTTATAAGATAACTGTCATCAAGAGGGGTTATTCGAGGATCTTCTAAGCCGAATTCCTCATATTCGGCAAATATTCCCTCAGATGCCGGCTTTAAAAAGGCTTTCGGCCGAACTGTAAAAAAATAACCATCATTACTTTCTGCCATACCAATAATTGAGCGTCCATTTCTTAGATGAGAGCGGAAAAGCATGATATAGCTGTTTTGATATTTGACAACGCCGGCGTTGTGAACCGTTTCCACAGGATAGGGCACATCCTGTTTGGTAAGAATAGGGTTCTTTTTATACCTTTTTACTATTGGTTTTACTATTGGCCCCTGCTTCGGCATAGTTTATCCCCTTCCAAAATCATCCTGAATTCGTTCAATATCGTCCTCGCCGAAATATTCCCCTGTCTGAACCTCAATAAAGGACAACTCATCCTGCCCAATGTTTTCAATTCTATGGAGAGCGCCTTGGGGTATATCCAAAGACTGACCGGCAGAGAGGGTAAGCTGATTATTATCCAGCGTTATCCTGGCCCGGCCCTGGACTATATGCCAGTGTTCGGCGCGCCTTTTATGGCGTTGAAGGCTCAGGCGTTTGCCGGAATAGACAACAATCTTTTTTACCTTAAATTTTTCCTCATCACTCAACACTATATAATAGCCCCAGGGACGGTAGTTTTCACCTTTTTTCATTAGAGAATCCCCCTCCTTAACCCTACCATTAACCACCCCCCTTTGATTTTGATAAGGGGCGGGGTTTTTATCATTCTTTGAATCCTGCATTAAATACGGGACTGTGCGGAGTGCCGGTTTCACCAGTATTTGTTCATAGGTGTGAATATATTTTTCTACCATGTCCTCGGCGGTGAAGGTTTTTTCAACGCTCTTACGGCAGTAAGCTCTGTCTATATCTTTAACACTGGCCACAGCTTTAACTGCTTCATCTTTATCTAAAACAAGAAAGCCGTTTTTCCCATGTTCAATAAGCTCCGGCATACTGCCCCGGTTACAGGCTATAACAGGTGTGCCGCAAGCCATTGACTCAATAACCGAAAGTCCGAAAGGTTCATCAAAATTTATGGGGTGCAAAAGGGCATAAGCATTCCCTAAAAGCCGGTTGCGCTTAATGGGGTCGGCGCTGCCGATATAGATCACCTCATGATTGTTACAAAAAGGTTGAACATGCTGCCTATAATATTCTTCATCCTGAATGATACCGGCTATGATAAGCTTTTTCCGGCAATCTTTAGCAATCTCAATGGCTTCCTTTGTTCCTTTGTCATGATGGATTCGTCCGAAAAAAAGTAAATAGTCCTCAGGAGAAGATTGAAAATGAAATTTTTTTAAGTCTATGCCGTGATGGATGGTGGCTGCATAGTCAAGTTCAGGCGACCGGTCGGCATCGCTTATGGAAACATAATACACCTTGCCGTTATATTTTTTATAAACCGGCAGAATCATAGGTGAGGAAAATCCGTGGATGGTTGAAATTACCGGAGTTTGCACAAAGTCGCTATAGGTTAAGGGAAGATAGTCAAAATGATTGTGAATCAGATCAAACTTATCCGCCTGCTCAAAAAGTTCGGAAATATGAAGACATTCCCAAACTTTAGGATGAACGGCCCTGTCTTCTTCATACCCCTTTTGACAAACTGCATGAAGTTTACCTTTTGTCTCAGAGTCTGCCGTAGCAAAAAGGGTTACTTCAAACCCTCGGGCTACCAGTCCTTCGGTTAAAAGGGAAACAACACTTTCCCAGGGGCCGTAATGTCTTGGGGGAGTTCTCCAGGCAATCGGTGAAAGCATGGCTATGCGCATAGATTAACTAACCTTGTTCCTTTAGCCATAAGAGCATTTGGTTAATATCTCCTGTGGCCACAGCAATTGAAGAATCTGCCGCACCATAATATAGGTTAATTTTCTCTCCCTTCTGTATAACCCCACAGGGAAAGGCTACATTAAAAACATCACCCACTCGCTCATAATCTTCCTGGGGGCTAAAAATCCATTCATCAGATCTTCGTATAACCTTGGTGGGGTCGTTTAAATCCAACAAAGCCAACCCTAATCTGTATATCTCACCGCTCACTGTTTGTTTGGCGCCATGATAGAGAACAAGCCAGCCTTCAGAGGTTTTCAACGGGGGAGAGGCCAGGCCTATTTTCTGAGCATCCCACCAGGCCCCTGAGCGGGCCTTAAATAAAATTTGATGGTCTCCCCAATGCTTGAGGTCGGGAGAAAAAGATATCCAAACGTCCGCGCGAATAGAAGGGTACGAAAAGGGTACCGGCCGATGGATCATAGCCCATCGCCCCCCAAATTGAATCGGGAAAAGGGCCGCATCCTTGTTGGTAGGAAGCATGACTGCACCCAGCCGCTCAAATATTTTAAAGTCATCAGTACGAGCTATTGAAACCAGGGGGCCGTTCTCCGAATAAGCAGTATAGACGATAGCCCACTTGCCGAGATCCTCCAGGAAGGTTATTCTCGGATCTTCAATACCCCACACTTCCTCGGGATATTGAATTGGCTCCGGCACGAAGGTGGGCCGGTCGGCAATTTTCCATTCGCTTAGGCCGTTTTTACTGTGAGCTACGGTAAGATGAGAAATTCCCCTTCGGTCTTCAACACGCATGAGCAGTAATGTCTTATCGCCAAATAAGGTTGCTCCTGCATTGAACACTGCGTTTGACCGATAAGGTATATCCTTTATGGTTATGATAGGGTTGGCCGAGTGTCTGTGTAAAAGCTCTTGTTTAATCTTTTTATTTTTTGAAGATTTCATAAAAAATTCAGATCAATCGCTCTCTTTATCTTTACTATCTTTACAATAAGGATTTATGATGTCAATACTTGCTTCAATCCTTATATTATCAAATTCTTTATCTTTACAATAAGGATTTATGGCCAGTATATTTTCAGCAGTCAGCTTATGGAGCGCAGTAAGTGAGAGAAGCCAAGCCAGCGTGGATTCGGCTCCCTCATTTTGATTTACTCCATCAGGATTTAATCCGTCACGACACCCCCCCGTCCGGGGATTGTATAGTGAGACGTGCAGATCGTTATCTCCAAGAAACCAATTAAAACAGGTCGTAGCCCTGTCTATCCACTTCTTATCACCTGTTACATGAAAAGCCACAATACAAGCATCAATCATCGCATGTGCCTCCAAAGGTTGCTGATCAAAACGCGCCCTGTTTTCATTTTTTTTATACCAGCCGTTATTCCCAATCGGAATAAAATGCCCTTCACTGAATTGAAGTTCTATTAACCATTCAAGTGATTGCAAGCCCTTATCAAGCATTTCGTTATTATACATGCATTCGCCTGATAGAATCAAGGCTTGAGAAAGCCTGCCGTTAGCATAGGTTAATGTGTCTTCACACCAGGGCCAATCTTTAGTCCAATTGGTTTGAAAGGCTTCAAGAAGCTTATAGGCTACTACCTCCCGGATTCTTTTAACGGTGCTATCTCCAGGGAATCGAGCTAAATAAGCATGAATACCAATAAGGGAAAAAGCCAGGGGACGTCTAGAGCTAAAATGTTCAACCGCCTTCAGTGCCTTGTTAAATAAGTTAGCTGATATGCCCACCAAACCCGGGTCCTTGAAACTGGAAAAGGCAACACCCAACCCCCAGATGGACCTTCCATGAGCATCTTCAGAACCATGTGTTTCAAGCCATCGACGATCGTAAGTCATAAAATTACGAAATCTTCCTATTTCCTCATTGAAGGCGTACTGCATAAAACTGAGATAGCAAGCGCCAAGCCTGGGAAGTAAGCCTCCTTCAGGGAGTGTAAACTCTTTCACCATGCTGGAAACCATCAAGGCCCTGGTATTATCATCAATGCAGTACCCGTGTAAGCGATTGGGCAGGTTAAAGGTGGCATGTTGGAGAATTCCCGTGTCGTCTGTCATGGTGTTTAAATGATTAAGTTTAATCTCCGGCAGCTCCAGAGAAATCGGCTTTTGAGGTCTTTTTAAATAAAAAACCGTTCGTGGTCGGCGAGAACGTTCGGTTTTAACCTCCAAAAAAACTTCCAAATAGCGACGAGCCACCTCTTTCCAGATTGCCGACCGGGAATAGAGGTAAGCACGTTTACGCATTGCATTTCGATCAAGATCATGGTCAAAAAGATTAATAATCTCATCCGCTAAGGCCTCAGAATTTTTAAAGGGAACAAGACGGCCCCTTCCCTCGGCCAGCATTTCTTTGGCATGCCAATATGGTGTTGAAATCGTAGCCTTCCCTGTGCCCAAAGCATAGGCCAGGGTCCCGGAAACAACCTGCTCCTCTTCTGTATATGGAGTAACATAAATGTCTGCTATTCCCAGAAATTCACAGAGTTCCTCAAGATTTACAAATCGATTCTGGAATATTACATGCTCGGCAACTCCCAGATTCCTGGCCATTCTTTGAAGGTACAGGCGGTATTCTTCGCCCTGTTCTTTGATTACATGGGGGTGAGTGGCGCCAAGTATCATATAAGCGATATCAGGATGTTTTTTGATAACTTTAGGAAGAGCCTTGATCACATATTCAATACCTTTATTGGGGGACAGTAAGCCAAAGGTGAATATGACTTTTTTTCCCTCCACCCCAAACTGGTCCTTATAATAGTTGGGATCAATAAAAGGAGTGTCCGGGATGCCGTGCTGGATCAAAACAATTTTCTCCTCCGGCGCAGAATGTATATCTATCAGAAATTCGCTTGCCTTTTCGCTCATAA
This sequence comes from Pseudomonadota bacterium, assembly GCA_030625085.1. Taxonomy (GTDB): domain Bacteria; phylum SZUA-182; class SZUA-182; order DTGQ01; family DTGQ01; genus DAOURK01. Next base: position 3,603 of record DAOURK010000157.1, on the reverse strand, counting down.
CAATAAGACGGTCGGATATTTCTATAAGTTGCTTCAACACCTCCGCTTGTTCTAAAGATATATCTTTAAGCACTGTGTGCAAGGTGGTCACTACAGGCATACGAAGATCGGTTAGCAGTTGTATGATATTACTTCCGGCGGGCCCCCCAAAAATGCCGTATTCATGCTGTAGACAAACTATGTCAATCTGATTCATGTTGAGAAATTCTGCTGCGTGCTTATAGTCTGAAAGTTTATTCTGGTTTATCTCAAATCGAACCTCGGAAGTGTAAGGGTATCCTTCCGGAATATCATTCATAACAACAGCAAAGCATTTTTCATTCATTACCTCCGTGGCCACGGCTTCCAGAAGGCTCTTGGTAAATGTGGCAATACCACATCTTCGCGGCAGATAATTCCCAATAAAAGCAATTGAATTTAATTCCTTGTGATGCTTTATGGGAGAAATCATGTCCAAACCCTCCATTCCCCTTCAAGATGCAATGACATCCGGTTAAGGCTTATTTTCCCCTCTTTTTTTGTCATTTCGAACATATGCACTACGTCCAGTATAAATGCCGCGAGAAAGCTTCAACTATTTAAACCGGCCTCTCTAGGTTGGAAACTACCGGATTAATGTTATTTACCTCACGAATTATAGCTTTTCAGGATACTACTTCTTATAGAAATTGTAAAGCTCTATACTTCAGTAATTATTTATATATCAATAAATATTATTTTTCAGTTTTTCCACGCCAAGAATTGTTGCAGTTCTTTTATCTTGTTAAAATCTATTTCAGAATGATATCTTTGATATTGTCTTATTAGACCTCAAGTTGCCTGGGATATATAGATGGCGTCAAGGGAATTGCTAAAATTAAGGCGTTTTCTCCTCATTCCAAGGTATAATTATTCTAACAGGATATCCATCGGTAGAATCGGCAGTATCCATCATGAAAGGCGGGGCCATTGATTACCTGAAAAAACCTTTTAAAAATGAAGAGTTGCTCAACATTATTCAGAACAACATTGACACGGAGCTTAAGGACAATATTTTGATTGAACTGGGATAAGAAAAAGCCCGGCTTAATGAGGGAGACAGTATTTTTTTTAAGGCGATTTTCCGCATTTATGGAAAGGTGTAGAAAATCCGGCATATTGTGGATGGTTACTTTTTAATAATAATAATCCGCTTCTTTTTTTTTGGCTTTTCGTCTCTCTTCCCTTTCTTCAATCTCTTTGGCAAAAAGATCGAGTGTTAGAGGACAGGGAGGAATATTTTCGTCTGCGTATTGGCACTCAAATTGATCGCATTGCACATGCAGTTCATTTTTGAAGGCTTGACCAAGAGTAGTTTTTGTTTTTAAGCTGATTTTAACCTTTTCCGATACAACAGAGCAAAAGAAATCTTTGGCTTTATGTTTCGGCATAAATCCCCTTTGCTGAATAAGAGGTTGATTGATTAATTTACTATAATAGTAATATTAGAATAGAATCATACTCTTCTTTCCTTTTTGTTTAAATTATGACTTGCAACATCAGAATCATTTTTTATTATACTATAAAAAATTGCTTTTACGACAAAAATAAAATAGCATGGGTGGTTAAATTAGGGAGATTGTTTGAGGAAAGATTGAGAGCAATGAATATCAACCAATTCGGACTTTGGAAAATATTTGATCTTAGAAGGAGTTTGTGCCGCTTCTATTTCTTGAATTATTTTTTTAACTTCATTTTACAAAAAATCTATACTATTTGTGAGGTAAAATTTAAAAAATATCAAGTATAATTAAGCTGAGGCAAACGCATCTAAAATTTATTAAAATTAATTTATGTATCAGCTAAACAGGTTATTTTTAAAATGGAACCAAGGTAATAAAACCTGTCAAATCCTTGTTAATCCTGTCAAAAAAAAATTTTTCTCATGACTAAGCTAAATTTTTAATTATGTTAAAGGATGAGGGTCTCGTAAAAAGTCTCAACTAAATGACAAATTTACCAAAAAGGATTTTTTACGAATGCATCGAAGGGTATGATATATTTAATATTATACTGAAGTCTTAGCTTTATGTTTTAGAGTTTAGATATGCGTTTAAATATATTGCTTGCAAATAATGCAATTATTAAGTAATATTTTTATAATGACTAACTTTTCCGCATTGAGGCTTTTACTGAAAAGCGAAATTTTTATTAAAATCTATTTCAAAATGATATCTTAAAATAGAAAAGCTGGGTAATCGATAGACCTAATGCCGGAAAGAAGATAACCAAAAACATATTGGAAATTAATGACTCTGTTGATTTAATCCAAAATTGTGTGTTTTTTGCGAAAAGAGCACTTATAACATTTTGTTTTTATTAAAGTACAATTTTGGCAATTTTATAAAATTATAGTAAATCAACGGAGTCATTAATAAGGAGGGGAAAAGATGATATTCGATAAAGCAAATATATTAGTGGTGGATGATGATCAAGATCTCAGTCAATTCATAATGGAATTTTTGGTAAAGGAGGGATACAAGGTATCTGCCGCCGGCAATGTCAATGATTGTCTATACAGGCTAAAAAACGATATCTTTGATATTGTTTTATTAGACCTCAAGCTGCCTGATAAAAACGGCGTCAAGGGAATCGCTGAAATCAAGAAGGTTTCTCCTCATTCCAAGGTAATTATTCTAACAGGATATCCATCGGTAGAATCGGTAGTATCCACCATGAAAGACGGGGCCGTTGATTACTTGAAAAAACCTTTTAAAAATGAAGAGTTGCTCAACATCATTCAAAACAACATTGACCTGGAGCTTAATAACAATATTTTGATTGAACTGGGAAAAAAAATTAAAGCTGTCCGAAAAGAAAAAGGCATCAAGATCAAGCAGCTAAGCGCTCGATCCGGCCTGACTGATAGTACAATCTCCATGGTTGAAAATGCAAAAATATCCCCTTCCATAACCACCACTTACAAGATAGCAATGGCCCTGGGTGTGCATCCTGTTGAATTTTTTGAAATTGAAAAACACAAAAAATGGACTGTTAGCCGAAAACAAGAAAGAGAGAGACTTCAGTTTCATGATTCGGACAAGGCCCTGGAATATTTAATTAAAGCCGGAAGAAATTCCCAGAATGAAATATTTATCTCATATCTTGGTCCAGCCCAAAAATCCTTTGATGAACCCATTACGCACACAGGCCATAAATTGGGCTATGTTCTCACAGGATCAATCGAACTGGAATTGGGAGAAGAAAAAGTCCGGCTTAATGAAGGAGACAGTATTTTCTTTGAGGCGATTATTCCGCATTTATGGAAAAGTGTAGAAAATCGAGAATCCGGCATATTGTGGGTGGTTACTTTTTAATAATAATCTTCTTCCTCTCTTTTTCTGGCTTTTCGTCTCTCTTCCCTTTCTTCAATCTCTTTGGCAAAAAGATCGAGTGTTAGAGGGCAGGGAGGAATATTTTCGTCTGCGTATTGGCACTCAAATTGATCGCATTGCACATACAGTTCATTTTTGAAGGCTTGACTAAGAGTAGTTTTTGTTTTTAAGCTGATTTTAACCTTTTCCGATACAACAGAGCAAAAGAAATCTTTGGCTTTACGTTTTGGCATTAAATTTTCCTTGCAAG
>DAOURK010000139.1 GCA_030625085.1 Pseudomonadota bacterium | reverse complement strand
TCCCAAGGGACCTGTTCCTGAACTGAAAAATTTTTTCGATGATCATGCAGATAAACTCATTGATGAACTCATAACTATTTTATTTCCCCAGAACATGAAAAGTATGGAAAAATATTATCGCTGGTTAAGCAGATTTTATGCAGAAACTTTTGGTAAATTACATGAACGGTTAGTAGATACATTATTTAGATACAACTCTCGCGATAGGAAAGGACGATATATAGCAACATTAGCCGGCGCCCTGCAAGCTAATTTACAGCTATAGATTTTCAAAAAAATAACCTTACTTTAATCATGATAAAGAATATACAGAACTTACATCAATTCTATGATTTAATGTCCAGCACAAAAGGTATTCGGGATAAAATTGCCGGCCTGTATTTTGAAAATCAGAATATCCCCCCTGAGTTGACAAACTCTCTTAAGGCTTCCTTAAACGCCCTTGAAAACATACCGAAAACTGATGGCAAACAAATACTGTCATTAAATGATGATAAAACTATCCTTTTGAATATGAGCTATGAGATTGAGGAATTAAAAAAGGATATCTATTTTATTGAGCATTCTCAAAAAGAATTTTACCTTTATCTGGGAAAGCTCCACACTGATTTTTTTAAGCAAATACACGAGGGCGAAAAACTCCTGAAGGGAATACATTTTAATAATTTTATTACTGATAGAGACGGAACAATTAACAATTATTGTGGAAGATATAAATCATCAATACAATCCCTTTATAATTCACTATTTCTTACTCATTTCGCCTGCCAATGTGCCGATAATTCAGTTATTCTTACTTCAGCGCCTGTAAAAGATATAGGATTAATAGATATGAGCATAAATCCGAAAAATATATTTATTTATGCAGGCTCTAAAGGAAGAGAATATATTGATAAACAAGGAATATACGGACAAATGGCTATTGGGGAAAAAGAACAAAACATATTGGCTTCATTAAATGAAAGACTGACCGGTCTGGTGAGCCGGCCGGAGTATACGATATTTTCCCTTATTGGTTCGGGTTTACAATTCAAGTACGGTCAGACCACAATTTCTCGTCAGAATATATACAAGTCTATAGCGGAAGAAGAATCAAAACAATTTTTACATGTTGTCAAAGGTATTGTTGATGAAATTGATCCTCAAAAAAAATTTTTTAGAATTGAAGATACTGGCATGGATATTGAAATCATTTTAACCTTAAAGAACGCTGGTACCATAAAAACCTTGAATACTGCAAACTTAAAAGCCTTTGATAAGGGTGACGGTATTCAATTTTTAAACAGTACATTGAATCTTGGTATAGAAAAAGGTCCCAATTTAGTATGTGGTGATACTAAATCTGATATACCCATGGTGGCAGCTTCTATAGAAAAGACACAAGAAACCTGGAGTATATTTGTTACAGAGGACAAGGAATTACAAAAAGAAGTAACAAACATTTGTCCGCGCTCCTTTTTTATTTCCGAGCCGGATATACTTGTTTCGCTTTTAAATAATTTAAGCACATAGGGTGAGAAAATATGAGTTCTTTATCGTGTAAAGGCGCAATATTTGATCTGGATGGTGTTATTACACAAACAGCAACCCTTCATTTTAAAGCATGGAAAAAAATATTTGATGAATTTTTAAAATATATCTCTGCTAAAGAGGGTAAAGAGTTTAAACCATTTACTCTTGAAAAAGACTATTTGCCTTTTGTAGACGGCAAACCCCGGTATCAAGGAGTAAAATCATTTCTTAAATCAAGAAAAATTTCTATACCCATTGGTGATCTTTCGGATTCTCCCGGGGAAGAAACAATTTTTGGCCTGGGCAATAAAAAAAATAAAGCATTCCGGAGTATTGTCGCAGAAGATGGAGTAGATATTTATCAATCAACCATTTATTTTATTAAAGAACTTAAGGAAAGCGGAATAAAAATCGGTGTTGCCTCCTCCAGTATGAATTGTGAATTGATGCTGGAAAAAGCCGGCATATTAGACATGTTTGAAGCTGTTGTTGGTGGTATCACTTCAAAAAAAATAGGATTAAAAGGCAAACCATATCCGGATATCTTTTTAAACGCCGCTGATAATTTAGGCACTCATCCTAATGAATGTATCATGATTGAGGATTCAACCTCCGGTGTTAAGGCAGGTAGAAACGGGAACTTTGCTCTGGTAATAGGCGTGGCCAGAAACAGGAATAAACAAGCCCTCATAGAGCACGGCGCTGATATCATTGTCAACGATATGAAAGAGGTAACCTTCGCCTATATAGAAAAGTGGTTTAAGGAAGGCATTCTAAAAGAAAGCTGGAACATTACCTATCATGGATTTGAGCCAAAAAACGAGAAGCTGCGAGAAACACTCACCACTGTAGGCAACGGGTATTTCGCCACCAGAGGATGCTTTGAAGGAGAAAAGGCATACCAAAACACTCATTATCCGGGTACATACATAGCCGGCGTTTATAATAAACTAGCGAGTTTGGTCCATAACAAAAAAATTTATAACAATGATTTTGTAAATTGCCCTAACTGGCTTTTAATAGAAATTAAGATTGGAGATTCAAACTTTATTCATCTTTGCGATATGGAAATTCTCCATTATCAACAAAATTTACATATGAAAGACGGCCTATTGAATAGGTCTATTGCCTTTAAAGACCAAAAAGGACGAATCACTTCAATTGAAAGTAAACGATTTGCGGGCATGGATAACCCGCATTATGGCGCCATAAAATCTACCATTACACCCCAAAATTATAGTGAAAAAATACACTTAAGGTCTTCATTAGATGGTAATGTTATTAATGATGGTGTAGACCGCTATCGTCAATTAAATTCTCACCATTTGTCTTTTGTTTCTGTAGATAATAAGAAAGACTCCATTTGCTTACAAGCTCAAACCAGTTGCTCAAAAATTACTATCTTTATGAATTCCAGGGCCGATATTTACCAAATTGATGGGTTTCTTAAACCTGATGTTAAAAAAACCATTGTTAAAGACACAGGAATGATATCAGAAATTTTCTCCATAGATGCACAGAAAGGGTCTTCTTATGTTCTGGAAAAATTCGTAAGTATCTATACTTCAAAAGATAGAGATGTACCTGATCCTCAAGAAGCATCAAAAACACTTTTGTCGGAAATTGTGTGTTTTGATCAAATTTTCAAAAAACATATAAAGGCATGGCACGATCTCTGGGATAAAGCTGATATTATCATAGAAGGAGACAGATTTTCTCAAAAGGTAGTGCGCCTTCATATTTATCATTTATTAGTCACTGCCTCTCTCCATAATAAAAATATTGATGCAGGAATGCCTGCCAGGGGATTACACGGCGAAGCATATAGAGGACATATTTTCTGGGATGAATTATTTATTTTCCCTTTTTATAATCTCCATTTTCCTGAAATATCTAAAGCGCTGCTCATGTATAGATACAAAAGGCTGGATGTAGCCAGAAAATATGCAGCCGAAAACGGCTACCGGGGAGCAATGTATCCCTGGCAGACAGCAGACGATGGTGAAGAAGAAACCCAAATTATCCATTATAATCCTGTATCAGGAAAATGGGACTCTGATTTAAGCAGAAGGCAACGACATATTTCAATTGCCATAGCATACAATATTTGGGAATATTATTATTGCACTAATGATTTAGAATTTTTACATAACTATGGCGCTGAAGTAATGCTTGAAATTGCCCGATTCTGGGCAAGCACAGCCACATATAATAAAAAAGATAAAAAGTATCATATCACCGGGATAATGGGGCCTGACGAGTTTCATGAAAAATATCCCGCAGAAAATAATGAGCCCGGAATAAAAGATAATGCCTATACCAATATTTTAGTAAGTTGGCTTTTGCACAAAACTATTGAAACAGTTCAACACCTTCCTGAAGAAGTAATAAAAAATCTTTCCCGAAAAATCAATTTTAAAATAAAGGAAATTGATAGGTGGAAAAAAATTGTCGGAAGTATGAACGTTGACATCACTGAAGATAATATATTGTCTCAGTTTGATGGTTATATGGATTTAGAAGAACTTGATTGGGGGCACTACCGGAAAAAATATAAAAACATTCGGCGAATGGACAGAATCTTAAGGTCGGAAGGCGATTCGCCGGATAAGTATAAAGTTTCCAAACAAGCAGATGTTTTAATGACCTATTATCTTTTGTCGCCGGGTCAGGTAAAAAATATATTAGAAATTATGGGGTATAAAGTAGACGATGAATTAAAATTTATGAAGGAAAATTATGAGTATTATACCAAAAGAACCAGTCACGGTTCGACCCTGAGTTATATTGTCCATTCCGGGATTTTAAAATATTTAACCACCCATAAAGGGGATATGTGGAAATGGTTCTTTGAGGCTTTAAAAAGCGATATTTATGATACACAAGGCGGCACAACATCAGAAGGTATCCATTGCGGTGTTATGGCCGGAACTATTGATATTATTATGAAAAGTTTTGCCGGTATAAATATATTTAAGGACCATATAAAATTAACGCCACGTTTACCCGACCATTGGCACAAACTTTCTTTTAAAATATTACATAAAAATAACTGGCTTAATATTGAAATAACCAAAAATTCAATCAAGGTATATCGTAATTTAGAGAAAGAAAAGGAAGTAGATATCCAAGTTGATAAAAACTACATCTTGAGTTTAACGCTTTAGTTTTAATGTCATTAATGTAAACTTCTAATATTTTTCACCTCAATACTATTAATATAACAACCAGCAAGCTGTCCAAGAAAGCCTTTTTTGGACAGCCTCCTAGATCCTCAAAAAAATAACCTCGCCATAAAGATATTCAGACAATAGCAGTGCAGGGCTTTATAAATAAATTGGCATATTTTTATCATTTTTCCGATCTTTATGTTGTTAAATCACAATTTTTATTTTAGCATTCTTATATAAAACAAGGCTTCAGCTTTTATGTAGCGCAGGGCTTTAGCCCTGCCAAAAAAATTTATGGGGAGTATATTGGGAAGTATATAATGAGCATATTACTCAGTAAGCCCATGATTGCCATAGTTGCCGTAGTTATAACCGTGTTGGTTATGACTTCACCTCCTTTGATACGTGATAACTGAAATCCAAATGCCTTCGCTGCACAAATAAATCCGCACTACCTAAAAACATGCTCCCCTGTGTTACGTAAAAATGGTAAAATTAAAATCCCCTGTATAAAAAGTGCGAAATATACGATAGTATAATTATACGGTAATGTCAAAAATGTCGTATAATAAGAAGGAAAGGGAGAAATGAATATGGCGGAAGAGAAGAAAAAATACAGATTGGTTACCAGAAGTGACATGGATGGATTAATCTGCGCAGTTATGCTGAAAGAAATAAATATGATCGATGATATTAAATTTGTTCACCCAAAAGATGTACAGGATGGAAAGATTGAACTTACCGGCAATGATATTACCACAAATCTACCCTATATTAAAGATGTTCATTTAGCATTTGATCATCATTCAAGTGAAACAGAAAGACTTAAAGGCCTAGAGCAAAAAAATCTCATTATTGATCCGCATGCGCCTTCTACCGCTCGAGTAGTTTACAATTACTTTCAGGGAAAAGAACGATTCCATAATGTTACCGAAGAAATGATGGCAGCAGTTGATAAAGCTGATTCAGCTCACTATACCATGGATGATGTTCTTCATCCCAAAGGGTGGGAACTGTTAAGTTTTCTTATGGACCCCAGGACAGGTTTGGGGAGATTCAGAAATTTCAGAATATCAAACTATTATTTAATGATGGACCTGATTGAGTATTGCAAAGATCATCATAATGTAGAGGATATTTTGCAGCTTCCTGATGTGAAGGAGCGAGTTGAGCTTTATTTTGAATATCAAGATAAATTAAAAGAGCAAATTAAAAGATGTTCAACTGTTTATAAAAACTTAGTCGTTTTAAATTTAAAAAATGAGGATATTATTTTTCCCGGAAACAGATTTATGATTTATGCAGTATATCCTCAGTGCAATATCTCTATCTATCTCCTCTGGGGGTTAAAAAAACAAAATACTGTTTTGGCCATTGGAAAATCAATTTTTAACAGAGCTTCCAAAACTGATGTTGGAGAGTTAACCCTGAAATATGGCGGCGGTGGGCATAAAAATGCAGGGACATGTCAGGTTGATAATGAGAAAGCCGAAGAAATTTTAAAAGAAATAATTGCTCAAATAAATGTTGATGGTTAAATGTTGATCTTACTAGACTATGCAATGACGAATTTAAATAAAAACTCGCTTTTTTGTCTTTAAGACTTTTCCTCTCAAGCCATGCGCTACTTCTATTTTAATATTGATTACAAAATTATTTTTCTAAAAATCGACATCCTTCATTACAGACAATAAGTAATTGACCCTTTACATTGTCATTCCGAGGAGTGAAACGGCGAGAAATCTTATAACCAAACGTTTAAAAATTTCTCACGGAGTTTACACTGAACGTAGTGAATGTGTTCGAAATGACAAAAAGTGTAAAATGGAGAATGAAGGATGCCTAAAAATCTATTGATAATTTTATTCATAATAAGGAGAAGAAAGAATGGTTACTCAGTTGCCGGAATGGGAGCGCCTGGATAATGAAGCCAAAAAAGCAAAAAAGATAAATCTTCGGCAGGAGTTTGCCCTTGACCCACATCGTTTTCAATCCTTAAGTATAACATTTGATAAAGATATAATCTTTGATTTTTCCCGCCAACTGGTCACTAAAGAAACTATGAGACAACTCTATGACTTGGCCGAAGCACAAAAGGTGAGAGAAAAAATTCAAGACATGTTTCACGGGAAAAAGATTAATATAACTGAAAATCGAGCTGTTTTGCACACAGCCTTACGCAACCTTTCAGGTAAAGCCGTTGAAGTGGATGGAAAAGATGTCATGCCGGATGTTAAAGCTGTGCTCTCCCAGATCAAAGACTTTTCTGAAAAAATTCATCAGAAAAAATGTTTAGGGGTAACCGGAAAACCCTTTAAAAATATAGTGGCTATCGGCATTGGGGGATCTTATCTGGGACCAGAATTTGTGGCCGAGGCCAATAGGGTCTATGCCAAGCCGGGTATGAAGCTTCGCTTTCTAGCCAATGTAGACGGAACGGATTTTGCCCAAAAAACAGAAGACCTGAATCCTGAAGAAACCTTAATGGTGGTGATTTCTAAAACCTTTACCACAGCCGAAACCATGATGAATGCCAAAACATGCAAACAGTGGATGCTGAGCAGTCTTAATAATCATCCTGAAACGGTTAAAAAACATTTTGTGGCTGTCTCTACCAACATAAAAGCTGTAACCGAGTTTGGTATTGATCCGACCAATATCTTTAGTTTCTGGGATTGGGTGGGAGGACGATTCAGCGTATGTTCCGCTGTAGGAGGTGTTCCTCTTTCACTGTACCTGGGATATGAAAATTTTGAAGGATTGTTGTCCGGCGCACATAAGATGGATACCCATTTTATCGAAGCCCCTTTAGAGGAAAATATCCCCATAACTTTGGGATTATTGGGAATCTGGAATAACAATTTCCTGGGCTACAACTGCCGCGCTCTGCTTCCCTATTGTCAGGCACTGAATCGTTTTGCCGCACACATTCAACAGGTTGATATGGAGAGCAATGGAAAGAGGGTTAATTGTGAAGGTAAGGTTATGCCTATTACCACAGGGCCGGTAAATTTTGGGGAACCGGGGACCAATGGACAGCATTCATTTTATCAGTTAATTCATCAAGGACAAATTGTACCGGCTGATTTTATTGGTTTCATCAAACCACAATATGAGGTGGGAGAAAAATCAGCTTCTGCGGTAGATCATCACCAGGAATTAATGTCCAATTTTTTTGCCCAACCCGATGCCCTGGCCTTCGGGAAAACTGAACAAGAGGTGAGGGAAGAAGGTGTACCGGAATTTCTGGTCCCCCATAAAACATTTCCCGGTAACAGGCCATCCAGCCTTTTGCTCTTTCCCAAACTTACCCCCGAAACAACGGGAATGCTGCTGGCTATTTATGAGCACCGCACAGCAGTAGAGGGATTTATATGGGGTATTAACAGCTTTGATCAATGGGGAGTGGAACTTGGAAAAGTATTGGGGAAAAACATCCGAAAAAGGATACAGGAATACAATGGGGATCCCAAAAAAAAGGTGACTGAGTTTAATCCTTCAACCAACAATTTACTCCAAATATTTTTGGATCAGGGAAGGTAAATACAGCCCAAAAAGTAGTTGGGACAAGAGGTATTTTTTGGTGAAAAAAATATATGGTATTAGTGCACTCATAGGAGCGCTGGTTCTTTGGGTCTTTATTGAAGGGCATGGGCCGGGCATTGCTTATGCCGCTCCGCCCCAAAATGTTGTCCTCATAACCATTGATACTATTCGGGCAGACCACCTGGGATGCTATGGATATAAAAAAATTGAAACGCCATGCATTGATGCATTAGCCAAGCACGGGGTGCTTTTTGAAAATACCTTCAGTCCGGTGCCTCTTACCCTGCCCTCTCATACTTCGATCCTTACCGGCACCTATCCTCCTTTTCACGGCATCCGGAACAATGGCAGTTATGCGCTGTCAGATTCCATGATTACTCTGGCTGAATATTTTCAGCAGCAGAACTATGCTACCGCAGCCTTTGTTTCCTCATTTGTGTTGAATCGAAGGTTTGGCTTGCATCAAGGATTTTCCGAATATAACGACGATTTAGTTGATGATCCGAATCAACCGGAATTACTTGACCGGGAAAGGCGGGCAGAAGATGTAACCCGTGCCTGCATGAAGTGGCTATCAAAAACAGAAAAAGAAAAATTTTTTCTCTGGATTCATTACATGGACCCACACGAAGCCTACCAACCACCTTCACCCTATGCAGAAAAATATGCCCACAACCTCTATGACGGCGAAATTGCTTACACTGATAAGTGGGTGGGAATACTTATGGATTTTTTAAAAAAGCAAAATTTGCTGAAAAACACCCTGATCGTTTTAACCGGGGATCACGGCGAAAGCCTGGGCGATCATGGTGAAGGCACACATGGCATTTTTATTTATGATGCAACCTTGCATGTGCCTTTAATCATCAACTATCCGGCCATGTTTTCACCGGCCAGAGTGCCTTCCCTGGTCAGACTCATAGATATTGCCCCCACGATCCTGAAGATAATGGATATAAAAATGAACACGAAAAAAAATACCATGCAAGGGGTATCTCTTGTTCCACTCTTAAAAGGCAAAAAACTGCGATCGAAACTTTCCTTATACTGTGAAAGCCTTTATCCTAAATTTAGCCATGGCTGGAGTCCTCTCTATGGGTTGAGGACCGAAGAATATAAATATATTAAGGCCCCACAGCCGGAATTTTTTGATATAAAAAATGATCCCCAGGAGAACATCAATCTAATCCCGCCACATGATCGAAAGACAAAAAAATTCGCTAAGATGCTTGACGATCTTATAACAAAGATTACTTCTCCACTGGGGGAACAAGATTCTCAGGCAGTGGCTGTAGATGAAAAAACCCGGGAGAGGCTACATAGTCTGGGATATGTTATGACTGCCTCTAAAAAAACAAAAAAAACCTCTACTGATCCTAAAGAAATGATTTCTATACTCAGAGACATTGAACAAGCAACAGAATATTTTGAGAGGCATGAATATCAGAAGGCCCTTGAGATTTATCAGCAAATCATCAACAAAGACCCTTACAATACAGATGTCTACCTTTTTATGGGCTACATTTATGAAGCTTTAGGGGAAAATAAAAAGTCCATTCAATCTTTTGAAAAATGTATCCAATTAGAAAACACCAATTTAAAGGCTTACATAAAACTGGGACTCCAATACATGGAGGTTGGCCAATATTCAGATGGTGTAGATACCTTCAAAAAAGCTCTGGAACTAAACCCGCGCTGCGCTGCTGCCTATCTTAACCTGGGTCAATATTATTTGATGCGAACCGGAGAAATTCCAAAAAGCAGGGAATTTTTTCTCACAGCCATAAACTTAAATCCAAAAGATACGATGGGATATAACCTTTTGGCTCTTTCTTATCAGAAGGAAGGACGCCTGCATCAAGCAGTGGCTGAATATAAAAAATCTCTTGCCCTTGATTCAGAACAGGATCAAGTTCATTTAAATCTGGGCGCAATTTATCAAAAGCAGGGGAACTTTTCCGAAGCAGTTCGAGAATACGAAAAAGCTCTAAAAATTAATCCCCAATTAAAATATATTCAACAACGAATAGAACAATGCCGAATGAGACAAAATTAAAAGAGGCAGATGCGTGTAGGAGCAAATTATAATCATTTCGGTATACTGTTATCCCTCATTGAACCTAAAAATTTTTAAATTTTTTAATCCACAGATAACTTATTATTCCACTCATAACATTACCCAGTCCCACTCCGCCAAAAAGTCCCTTCAGTCCCAATAACCAGGAACCAATATAAGCCAGGGGGATATAGAGCATAAACAGCCGAATGACAACGAGGATCGCTGAATGGATTCGGTATTGTCATCTTGAGAAGCAGATTTGCGGCATCTTGAGGGAAGGATCCTTGGATTTTGTGAAAATTGTAAGAATGGCTGCAAGGTCCTTGGATTTTGTGAAAATTATAAGAATGGCTGCAAATTTGCTTTTCAGATTTTCAGATGGTCAGATTTACAGATTATCATGACTGAGCGCCGCACACCAGACGAAATCCCAGACCATCGGTACGATAGTGCGGATCGCGCCAGGCGTTGCGGTAGGCGCAACGCAGACTACCCAGATAGCAATCAGCGAAACAGCCCCCACGAATCACGCGATTATCTATAGATTTCGGGCCAAAAGGATTTTTAACTATACCTTGCACTATACAAGTCTGATAATATTTCTCACTAAACCAATCCAAACACCATCCCGAAACATTTCCTCCCAGGTCGATCACCCCCTCCGGTGAGCAATCCTCAGGAAAAATTCCTACTGGGGTACTATACCCTATCTCACTCTCCTTAAAATTAGCGGACTCTCCCATTGGCTCATTATTCCCCCAGGGATACTTTCGATATTCCTGACCTGGACCGCGGGCGGCACGCTCCCATTCGGCCTCAGTGGGCATCCTGCCGCCAGCCCAACGAGCATACGCGGCCGCCTCATACCAACTTACATACACTACCGGACGTGAAGGATACTGTTGTTGATCCTCCCATTTATCCGGGGCTTTGAATCGGCCAAAGCTCCCTGCCTCCCATAGGCGTTTATCATCATAACCGCCGTCTTCGATAAATCGCCGGTATTGACCCACTGTGATGGGATAGGCACTAATGGAGAAAGGAGATAATTCCACCTGATGCACAGGTGACTCGTCATCGGAAGCATCTTGATCATAATGCCTTTCCCTGCTTTTTTTCTTCTGGGCGCCCATCCAGAAGACACCACCTGGAATAGAAATCATGGAATCGCCTTCCAGCCGCGGGTCACCCACCTGCCCCAGCGCATCGGCAGCCTCAATGCGCACCTGCACCGGAATATCCCGATAAGCGCCTTGGTCAAAAATACCCATCACCTTGCGGACAACTTCAGGATATCTCGGGTTTTTGGGCTGAAAATCAAAGGGCGAAAGATCACGCACAATGCCGCCCAAAAGCCCCACTTCCCCGGCCAGTTGGGGTAAATTTTTATGGGTCGCATCCTGTGGCCCACGCTTTATAATGGCGTCAATGAGATGGTTGATTTTCTCTTTGCCCTGTTTATAAAGCACACCGCCCAGCAAAAGCGCCGGCTCACGCCATTCACTGCTGTAGAGCCGATTTTTTTTAAATAGCAGCTCCATGCGCTCATTATCAAGCAGGCCGGCAATCTCATAAGCAGCCAAATATTCCTGAAAACTTAAATGCCAAAATTCCAATTCATTGCCCCGCTTGACAATGATGCCGCTGTCCACCATCTCATCCTCAAAAAAACGCCCTGCCCGCTCTATGGCCTGCCTTTTTATTCCGGCATCCGCCTTTTCGCTGTTTTTGCCGACAGGAATAAATTCATCCGCCAGCATCTCTGCCGCCCTGCGCAGCCCAACCTGCCGCAAACGGCCTTCGGGCGCGGTGAACATGGCCAGGGCCAAAAGCTGCAAAAGCTTGCGGCACTGATCAGTGTTAAGACGGCCGGATCTTTGCTCTCTTGCCCGCAAATGCAAGATGTGCATACTGCACATTTAGTGACCCAGCCGACACAACAATTTAAAATCACCCACCCTTTCCATCCACTCTACCCCCGGACATTTAAAATCATTAGATGTCAACGGCTGCAAGGCAGAAATTACTTTGTTTTTATTGATGATAATGGAAAAAAATGTACTGTTCCAATTGCTTGGACTGATGCGTCGAAAGAAGAGGATGCCTTTGTTATTGTTTCGGCAGGACGATCTTATTTCCGGGTGGAAGATCTGCTCCGGCTTAGTGATTTAGTGAGGAATTTGCAAACATGATTTTCTCCTGGGGCAAGATCAATAATACACTCCTTTACTGTAAAAGAAATTACGCCGTATATGTAAAGTTAATTATGCCTTATACATGTTTGCAAGACCTGGCTCGTATTTTTATCTTATTGCTAATTATAGAGCTAGAGCTTTATCCGAAAAAGTACTTGACATATTTCCTTATTTACGGCATAATTTATTTTACATTGTTTAAAAAGGAGATGGTTATAGTCATGGGCAAGCATAATGACGATCAAAAAAGTAAAACACTCACCCAGCAGGGGGTATTAAATCCACAACCGGCTTGTGTGAAGGACCCCCTTTTTAAAGAAAGTGATTTTTTTGACCCAAGAGACTTGGTGCAGGTAAAGTATGAGATGATTCGAAGGGTCCATACTGATAAACAAACGGTGGCGGGTGCGGCGAATGCCTTTGGTTTTTCTCGCCCATCATTTTATCAGGCACAATCAGCCTTGGCCGAGGAAGGGCTTTCGGGATTGATACCAAAGAAACGCGGCCCTCGCACCAGGCATAAATTGACTGATGAAGTCATGGGTTACATAGAGGGGCTAT
>DAOURK010000154.1 GCA_030625085.1 Pseudomonadota bacterium | reverse complement strand
TTACCTGATGCACACTTTAGATCACTTGGTCTTTTGTTCCCCTGGATCTGATTCTGCCTGATCAGCCGAACCGCCCTTTACGGACCCGTATGCTGGGTGGTGTGGGAGGGCCGCCTTGTGAGAGGCGGTCCTATCCCGATGGACTAAGGTGTTGTTTTAAAATAATTTTATTATTCTTGCCTATAAAGTTTTATTGCTTTGTCTTTAATCGTATTTTAATTTTTTGATTTGGCCTGCACCAGAATATTGATTATGATGTTTAGCTTTTTTTGTTTTTAATGTTTTTTTTAATCTTTTGTTTTTATGCCTTTAATAATGTCTTTTTGCCTTTAATGCTTTTAATTATTTTTGATTTTGTTTGTCGTACCGCCTGCCTGCATAATGTGGATAAAAGTAACTTATTTATTATTTTTTGTTTTTAATGCCTTTATTCAGTCCAACGTAGAAATAAGCTGGCGGCGGCTTTTGAAAGCCTTGCCTGTATTAACACCCTTAATTTTATTTAACCAACCAATTTCGCTAAGCTCCCGCCGCTCAGCTTAATTGGCTTGTTAGTGCATTATGTTGTTTTTAAATATTTTTCTACCTTAATTGTTATGTTTTTAATACCTTTTTTGTTTATTTTTTTTACAATCTGTAAGTGGGTGTATACCTTATTTGGGGCTAAAGGCAATATTGCCAAATGCCAATATAGCGTAGATTACTACTATTTACCGGAAATGCTTAGATTGGCATTATCGGTAAATGCCCCAATCCCTTTACATTATGTATTTGTATTTTATTGTTTTTGTTCTTTTATGTCTTTAGTTTTAAATGCCTTTAATGTTTTTGTCTTTAATTCCTTTGTTTTTAATCTTCAGCTTTATGACTCGAGTCATAAGTGTAGTGTTTAGAATGATAATCCAAAAGTGTGACCCGGGTCACAAGTGTAGTGTTATTAGATTATCTACATATCCTGCACTTGTGGCTCACTATATGTTTTTATCTTTTTGTTTTTTAATGCATTTATTGCCTTTATGCCGTTTGACTTTGATGCCTTTATTTTTTCTGATTATGTCGGATTTTGGGGAGGTGCTCGATACAGCTTTGCCAAAGAAGCAGAGATCAAAAGATTTTGCAGCCAATTATCATGATATCGGGACTTATTTAATCGCTCAGCCGGACTTAGTAATCCATTATATTTTTTTATAGTAAAGGGATTTGAAGGAGCAAAATTTTGTATAAGCACCCAGCCTCTTATACTAAGTTGTGCAGAAAAAAGTGAACCATGAAAATATTGGGTACTAAAAAGATGCCGATCCATTCGTTGCATTAAGCGATCTAACATATTACTTGTCCTATGAGCGCCAGGGAAATCATAGGCAATTGAGAAAGAAGCAACAGTATTTTTAAGTTTCTCAATTTTTTCCAAAATAACAGAAGGAGTTGAAGTATTCTTGGCCCATTCATAAAGGCGCCTTACCCGCTGAGAGAAAGATGCCTTATTTTGCGCATCATAACAATCCCATAGCTTGGTTGCTACCTGTTGATAAATATCTTTGAATTTCTTTTTTGATCGGTCCCGGATTTTAATAAAAATATGGAGAAAACAGGCGATCAAAAAGATATTGGGAAAGATGTTCTTCAATGCCTTCAGGGTAGCGGGCCATCCATCAGTATTAACTGTTTCCGGAGTATAGTCCGGGTTTAGACACTGAGCTTCCTCTTTATAAACACTATAGGCATTGGTTAAAGACTGCTCTCCTGCATCTTTGGCGATGCAAGCGCCCAAAATACATCCTTTAGCAACAGTAATGGCAATATAAGCTTTGATGCCTAATATCCAGGTATGCTTTTCATCAGCCACCAAATGCAGTGGTAAATCCTGTGGGTCTTTTATGGTTGTACCAACGAGGCTGTTTCGACCAATAGATCGTTCTATCCGGTACCAATAACTGGGATCTCGTTTAAAACCATAACTCAATGCCCAAAAGGGGATATCAAATTTTCTGTAAAACAAAGGCTTTTCTACATCATCAACCATCCCTACCAGATAAGGCATAACAAAAGAGGGGCGGATAGTATAACTAATTCCTGAAATTTTAATACGACGAATAATGATCAATGTTTTTTTTGAATAATACAAATCTTTCATCTGGTATCCATTACTAATTTCTGAAGGAAAAAGCTCAGGGTGTTTTTTGATAATTGGATCAACTAATCCTCTAAATGTAACTGCAACATTAATATTATCATTGTATGGCTTTTGGGAAAAAGGTAAACATATTACTCGATTTTTTCGGAAAGAGGTGCCTGATTTGATCATATGATGACCTCCGTATTAAAAGGTATATATATTTTTTTTTACCTTATACGAAAGTCATAAGAATGTCCCGAAAAAAATTCACCTCCCTATAATCAGTCCTCCCCAAAATCCGACATAATCAGTATTTTTTAATGCTTTTTTATTTTTTTAATACCTCTCATGTCTTTGGCTTTTTATGTTTCTTATGCCCTTGTCTTTAATGCCTTTAATCCGCACTAACATCTGATTATACAGACGTCTGTTATATTCGATATGCCACCTTCTGTATAGCACATCTATTTTAATTTGTATTATTTCCTCGCATACCCCATTACTACTGATATTGGGACTATACAGACATCTATTACATTGGTGCTATACAGACGTCTGTTATATTCGATATGCCACCTTCTGTATAGCACATCTAATTTTAATTTGTATCGTTCCCTTGCAAACACCATTTATTCCGCTTAAATTTTAATGCTTAGCCGGCAAACCATCTGATGATCATCTTTAAAGTGCAGCTTTGTTCAGCAAATCTATTAATTTTCATACAATATATTTACGATTTTACCACAAAAATTTAATATTACCAAATTAAAACTTCCGCCTCAGCAGTTTTCCGCTTTGGGCTTAGGCGAACATCATCCCCAGGCCGCAAATAATTCAGAAAAGGAAAGAATGAAAAATCGAAGGGTAGAAATAGTTATCTTTTCCGAAGCACTGACCAATCAAATTATAAAATAGCTTCATCGTTGCAGTACGTAAATTAAAATGCAGTTTTAATCCTTCCTTTAGTTCAAAAGTCAAGTAGATATAAGTAATACCTAAAAAAATGTGTATAAAAAAATTATTCTGTTTATTCTTTTTCAAGGATGACCACATAGCGGCTGGTGACGCCCAATATCCGTTTCTTTTGCATGGCCGAGACCATGCCTGGGTGGAACGTTCTGATGACAAAGGAGATTGAATAATGTGCGTATGAAACCAGCCTGTTTTGTTGAGAAGATTAAGATACTGATCCAAGAAGATGGCGTCTTTACGATTTTCATCAACGGCGGGCTTACTCTGAAAATCACGCCAATCTGCATTGATAAAGGCGAGCCTGGTGGTTTTCTTGGTATTTTGGTGCATCAGGGTAAAAAAGTTTTTAAAAAATTGCAGGTACTTTTTCTTTGGCAGTATAGATATGCTTTCCTTCCCATAGGCTTCCGCTTTTTTACTGAAGTAAGGGGGATCAAAGATGATGAGGTCCGGTTTTTCTCTGGCCTTGAGGATTTCCGGTAGATTTTTCCCTTGCACGTTCCAATAGTAGGGTTCAATTTCCGGTCTGGTATCGGGTCTGTCTTCCATGTCCAAAGTCCAGCACTTGCGATGGAAGGTAAGGCACACATCGGGGGTGACCCCGCCGCCGCCCATAGGATCAAAGACAAGATCACCTTCTCTTGAAAAGTAATAGAGGATATGGGCAACTAACTGGGCAGGGATTCGGCCGGGCCAGTCATCGCCGAACCGATGATCACAATCATTGAAGTCCCATTGGTCCCAGGCCCGCAAACCCCAATTAAGTTGTTTGAATCTCTCTAAATCTTTTTTGCCCTCAAGGGCCAGGGACCAGACCATAGGTTCAGTCCAGTCGTGCTTTTGGGCCACATGGGAAATGGTAAATCCCTTCGATAAATCGGCTTTTGGCCATAATGCTGATTCTGGCATTTTGGCCAAATGGTTTCGGATTGTCTCTCTGACCGCTCCTAATCGCTTGGCAACCCTGTCTTGAGGGATACCAAGCCTGTGCATTCTAAATAGCTTAAGATCAAGTTCTAACTGTATTGTTGCGCGAAGATCAGCAATATAGGAATCCACTGTTTGCCTTGAGCGTCCTATGCCCTTTCCGATTAGTGCGGAAGTTAATGCGGGATTATTTTGAAATACCCGTCTGGCCGTTTTTTTTGTTTCCTCTTCAGAGAGCTGTCGAGGTCCTATGGCACGTGATGCGGCATAAAGCAGAGGATCGGTGCCGGCTAAATCCTTTATGATGACCGATATCTCTGTTGCGCCAATTGCCTTATAGGCGCTATATCGGTGAACACCATCCAGGATACGGTATTTGTCTTCTTTTGTAGGATGGGGTTGTACCTCTATGGGATCAAAGGGAAAGCCGTCGCGAATATTTTCAGCAAATATGCCAACTCTTTTTTGATCTATCTTTTCTCTTGGATAGATGGTTTCATCAAGGATAATATCGGAAAGAGGTATTTTCATATACAACTATTTTATACAAATATGGTAGAATTTACAAGAAATTTCTATTTAGTAAAAAAAATACTTAATAATTCCATATTTAAAGAATTAGAAGAATGCTTTTGGAATATTGTAGATCATTAGTGGGGGTTGTTCACTAATTTACATTTAAATAGCTATTCTAGTAACAGGCGCAGTTCCCTTAATATTGTCTGCCGGGTGGGTTCGGAAATCCAATACACCCATCCACTCATGAGGAGTTTCATATGGATTGACCTTCTTTAATCATCCGGATTGTATTGTCTTTGGATTTTTTCTAACAGCATGCGTGCTTGGAAAAAATTAGGCTCAAGACGAACTGCTTCTTGAAGGTGAATAATGGCTTTATCAAAACGACGCTGCCCCAAGAAGACACAGCCAAGATTATAATTGGCCTCCGCATTTTGTAAGTTGATTTCCAATGCTTTTTTCCACTCGCAGATAGCCGACTCTATTTGATGGGTTTTGAGAAAGACATTTCCTGCTCCCATATGAGCGGCGACATAATTAGGGTCCAGATCAAGTGAATTTTGGTATTCCTCTTGTGCATGGTCATACATGCCAAGCATTTCATAGGCAATGCCCAAATTGGTATGCCCGACGATTTGGGTGGGATGGTCGGGATGAAGAGAAAATACTTTTTCAAATTGTTCTCTGGCCTTACCATAGCGCTTTAGTTTTAAATAGATCACCCCCAAATTATTATAGGTTGAAGGATCGTCAGGAAAAAGTTTCATATCTTTATGATATTCCTCTAATGCCTTTTGGCAATTTCCCAGTCTTTCATATACCGTCCCTATATGCTTGTGAACATTATTAAACCGTGGATTTCGATTAGCCAACCACTTGAATTCTTTAAGAGCTTCTTCCAAATGGCCAATCTTTTCTAAGGCGGAAGCCAAAAGGAACCGTGCCAGCATATTATTGAAGTTTTTTTGAAGTACCTGATGGAAAATATTAATAGCTTCAGGGTATCTTGCTTCATCATAATGTTGACATCCCTGCTCAAAAATATCTAACAATTCAATCATGTCTTTAGGATCTAATGAAAGATTCTTCGCCACATTAGAATCAGTAGTCCAGACGTACCCCAGGCTTTGAAGACGTTGCCGGGTTTCCTCACTCATATGTAAAGCTCGATTTTCTTGGGGTAAAGGGTGTGTTTTGATGAAGGTTTGAAGCCTTTTTTTTAAATATTGAGCTTGTTTCGGATATTGATTTATTACATTATTCAGTTCTTTGGGATCAATTTGTAGGTTATATAATTCCGGCCGAGGTGCATGTATATATTTCCATTTTCGGGTGCGAACTCCTTGAAGGGGACTCCACCCAAAATTAACTTCCGGTAATTTAGTTTCTAAAAAAATAGCAAATTTTTCCCCATTATATTGGTATGAATGATCAAAATAAGGAATTAAACTTTTCCCCTGCCATTTGGGAGGAATTGGAATCTTTAACATTTCTAAGATTGTAGGGGAAATGTCAAGTATTGTGACAAGATCTGATGAAACAACTCCTTCCGATAATTCAGGGTAATGAAATATTAAAGGTATTCTCATAGTGGTATCATAAAGAAAAATGCCGTGAGTATTTTCTTTATGCTCTCCTAAACCCTCTCCATGATCACCTACCAAAACGACCAGCGTTTCTTTTAATATATTTTGTTTTTCCAATTCCTGAAGAAGAGCTGCTATACACTGATCTGAATAAGCAATTTCACCATCATAAAGGCAATCTGAATATTCATCTTTAAATGGCTGAGGCGGTTCATAAGGGTCATGAGGATCAAAATAATGCACCCATAAAAAAAACCGCGACGGTTTTCTCTCTTTTATCCATTTAAGAGCTGCCTTAGTTACTTTTTCTCCCTTTCGTTCAGTATACAAAGGAGATGCTTGTAGGGAAAAAGTTTCAAGAACTTTCTCTTCTTTAGATAAAAATTCTTCATCATATACTTCAAAACCCTGATTCAGTCCGAATTGTTTACTCAAGACAAAGGCCCCGATAAAGGCAGCAGTAGCAAAGCCATGGCCCTGCAAAATGTGGGGCAGGGTTTTTATTAATGTACTTAATTGGTATTCCCCATTATTCAAGACGCCATGAGTGGAAGGATAAAGGCCGGTTAAAATACTTGCATGGGAAGGTAATGTTAGGGGCACCGGAGTAAAGGCCCACTCGAAAAGGACACCCCCTTGAGCCAATGCATCAATAGTGGGAGTCTGAATCTTTTGATATCCATAACAACCAAGATGGTCAGCCCTCAGGGTATCAACGGTAATCAGCAATATATTTTTAGGTGGCGTAATTCCCTTCTGTTCTGCAATGGAATACTTTGGTAAATAATTGCATCCAGTGCATAGAGTTAAAAAAATGATAAAAAATAAAATTGTTACTATAGAAAAAAATATATTTTTTTTCCCCATCTTCATTCCTGCGAATCAATAAATATGTTAATCGGTTAAATATCACACCATAGCATTTAGCCTGCACTGGGTGGCCATGTCTTCTTGCAACATACTCTGACCAATATGGTATCCCTATCTCCAGGTGATGCCATTAGCAGCCTCTTACACCCCCACCAGAAGGAATTATTCTTCCTCCAATCATTCTTTATCGCGCACACTACCTCCATCTCTCAATTTTTCGGATACTATTGTCCTTTTCTCCATTAGTTGCTGATTAGAAAAATATTATTCATACAGCGGAACCTTCTATTGATATAAATTATAACTTGGTTATAATTTATATCAATTATTTTTCGGCTTTTCTATTAATATTACACTTTCGCCTTCTCATCCTGAAAAGCAAATGGTTATCAGTCGCACTATCAGAGCTTGACTCCTCATAAGCACTTGATGCCTCATCAATGTTTGAATTGTACTGTATTTCTGTGTCGGCAAAGCATTTCACTCCTTTTATTTTTTCCTAACAAACTTTACTCCACTGATATTTTCAAAGTCCGAATCTTGTGTCCATAGTAATAAATCTGCTGCAAATATTATTCATGCAATTCAGGAAAGTAAAAACATGCCGCTAAATCAGTTAATTAATGCTTCTTTCATACAAGATAAAAGACTACATAATGGAAGTCGGTCTTCACGAAATGGATGGGCTTGATGAAAACGACCTTAAAAAAGAAATCTTTTAAGAGTTAGCGTCATTTGATCATGTTAAGTTTATGTGTGGCAAAATTCCACTAAATTCTTCGATATGATGACATGATCAAAACACTTATCATGGATTACTCTGAAAAAATAATACTCTCCTTCTTGGTTTTTTGCGCATTTATGCTTTTGGGGTGGTTACTTTCTCTTACTGTTCGGAGACTTGGAAGAAATAAAACAATGCAGCGAAACCGTGTCTACCGCCTCATCGCCGGCAGCATTAACACATTGATTGTAGGTGCAGGGGCAATTTCCGCGTTGGGTACTCTGGGTGTTAATATAACAGCTCTGGTTGCGGGGTTGGGCTTAACCGGTTTTGCACTCGGTCTGGCGCTAAAAGACGCCATTTCGAATCTTGTGGGGGGGTTGATGATTGTGGTTTATGCGCCTTTTGACTTGGAAGATACAATTGATCTAGGTGGGACCAAAGGAAAGGTCGTTGATATTAATTTGCGATATGTGACGCTTCGGACAGAATCTGAGTTGGTGCTTATTCCCAATGGCAATTTTATTACAAGTGTCATTCGAAAGGCGTTCTAATAAATCGCTATCTTTTAGACGAAAATCAATTCTGTGGATAGGGCAAAGGTTGGCGAAAATGGTAGTAATTTAAAAGAATCATGTCAATTTCTCAGGTTCCTCGCTTCGAAATTGATAGTAGGCTTGCCCTTCGTGAGATCGTATTTGTATAAATCCTGCCTGGGTCAGATTGTCTAGTGTTTTAACTAATTCTATGTGGCTTATTCCTGTAGCCCGAACCATATCACTCAAAGTACACGGCCTTCTTTTCAGCAATTCCAAAATTCGTTTTTTAAAAGAACGAGATTGGGAAACCGCCACCTTATCTGAACGGGGTTGTCCAACAACTTCAACAACTTCAGCTGCAGAACTTAACATGGTAGCGATTTGCTGTAATTTTTCCGGCGCACAGGGCAGGATTCCTTCTATGGCCGGGGGGCGAAACACTGTATTGATTTGAATCCGATCCGGCCTGATGGCCTTTATCGCTTCATGGAGCCGATTTAATTCGGACATACTATCGTTAATACCAGCGCAAAAAAGGACCTCAAGCCATATTTGCCCCTGAAACTCTTTTCGCAGATCAATCAGGCCTTGCACAATTTCTTGAACCTTAATTCCTTCTACCGGGTGGTTGATCTGCTCAAAAATTTTCTGGGTAACTGCATCCAGTGAGGGGACAATAAGGTCAAGTTGCTGCAATTCCTTACGCACCTCAGGATCAGGCAGAAGAGAGCTATTGGTGAGAATGGCTATGGGAATAGAAGTTAAATTTTTAATTTCAGCAACCAGGTCTTTCAGATCAACATTGAGCGTAGGCTCACCGGAGCCGGCCAGAGTAATATAATCCACCTTACCCTGTAATTGAGGTAATCGTTCCTTTAATTCCCGGCAAACAAGATCAATATCCAGAAATGATTGTCTTTGAATGGTGTGATTGGTTGTTTCTCCCAACTCACAATACACACAATTAAAAGAGCAGGTTTTATAGGGGACCATATCTACCCCTAAAGACCTGCCAAGTCTTCGAGATGGAACGGGGCCAAATAGTATTGACATAGGTTTATTTTTTCTTTTCGCTCGCAGATTTTTTCGTGGCCGTTGCCTTGTTAAAATTGTCCATTCTGTATTTACTTAATACACACTTTTCTCACCTGAGTCAAATCAGTGAGTCCCTGAAAGATTTTATAAATACCATCCTGTTTGAGGGTGCTCATCCCTTGTTTTAAACCTGCATCCCGGATTTCTTCTACCCGCGCGCCTTCTATAATCATCTGCCGGACCTCTTCGGTCCCCAGCAATAATTCATGAATCCCGCATCTCCCCTTATATCCTGTTTTCCCGCATTTTTCACACCCTTTGGCTTGAAAAAGTTTCAAATCTTTTGTGTATTGATAACCTTGCCGGTCAAATAGATCTTCCCCATATTCATGGCGAAGTTCCTGGAATTCTTCTTGTGATGGGTGATACTCAGTCTTACAGGAAGAGCACAACGTCTTGACCAGACGCTGGGCCAGGATACCCAATAAGGCATTGGCAAAATTGTAAGGGTCCATCCCCATATCCATGAGCCGGACAACAGTTTCAGGGGCGCTGTTGGTATGAAGGGTGCTGAACACCAGATGTCCGGTTAAGGAAGCTTCTATGCCTATAGATGCTGTTTCTTTGTCCCTCATTTCTCCAACCATGATTACATCAGGATCAGCTCGTAAAAAGGAACGCATGGCATTGGCAAATGTATAGCCAATAGCCGTTTTTACCTGAACCTGGCGTAGTCCATACTGAGTAATTTCCACAGGATCTTCGGCTGTCCATATTTTTTTTTCGGGGGTGTTGATATGGGCCAGGCCGGAATGAAGAGTGGTGGTTTTGCCGGAGCCGGTGGGGCCCACCACGAGAACTAATCCATAGGGTTGACTGACAATAGTTTCCAGATTTTTAAGGTTATAAGGGTTTAAGTTTAATTTTTTTAAGGGCAGAGGTTCGCTGGAGGCCAATATTCGAAGCACCAGGTCTTCATTGTCGCCTACAGTCGGGGTTACTTCTACCCTCAATTCAATTTCCCTTTTATTGTATCGAAATTTTATCTTTCCGCTTTGTGGAAGTCTTCGCTCGGCAATATTTAAGCGGGACATAATTTTGAGGCGGGAGGCAATGGCTCGGCGATAATTGGCAGGGATTTCCAGATAATTGCGGCATTCTCCATCAATACGAAATCGGACCATAGTGGGTTGTTTGCCGGAGTATGGCTCAATATGAATGTCTGAGGAGCCCTGATTGTAAGCGTCTCGAATAATTTGATTAGCTAATTTAATAATGGTATTGTCCGATTCATTGATGCTGTCTACTTCCTCCTCTTCAACGTTTTCGTCAATTTCTTCCAGATCCAGCTCCGACAGGAGGTCGTCAACCTTAAGGACTTTCTCATCTGCCGGATTACTGCCTGAGCTGATGTATTTGATAATGTCTTCCCGCAGAGCGCCGATTAAGCTTACTTCTTGCTGGTTGAGGGAAAGCTTGATTTCATCAATTTTTTGAATGTCCCAGGGATTATCAACCAAAACTTCAATTTTTCCATTATTTTTCCGAAAGGGCATCCAGCATTGTTTGGCCAAGTAATTCGGACTCAAGCCGGCTAAAATGCCTTCTTCTATTTGGAATTTTGGATCGTATTCTATAAAGGGACAATGGTAAAAGTTGGTCAAAGAGTCCAATAAATCTTTTTTAGCCACTTTATATTCACGAACGAGGATTTGCTCTATAGGTCGGGAGTTGTTTCGTGATTTTTGAATAGCTCCCTGCAATTCTTTCTCGGATAGGATATTTTTCTGTACCAACATGTGAAATTTACTGGGCGCCTTTTTTTGGCGGGATTGGTTGTGAAAGGCAATACCAATAATTTTAGCTATTTCTTTAACTGATGAAATGTCTTGCTGATCAAAAATATCGCCGCTTTTTTTGTTAATGAGCTGAATAACTCCCTGCAGATTTTCCTGGAACAGGATGGGTGCGGCTAATATCTGAGTACAGTGATACCCGGTTTTTTCGTCATAAGAGCGGTTGAACTGAAGGTTGGGATCAATTTGAGTCAGCTCTTCCTGATTATACGCATCTTTTATAGTAATCAATTTTTTTTTATAGGCCGCACAACCGGCAATACTTTGGGAATTAATGGGTACCCGGATTTCTCCGACTGTTTCTCCGACCTTGAATTTGGAGTAAAGTTCTCCTTTATCCTGATCTATGGCATAGATGGTAATACGATCAGCATCGAATAATTCCAGGATCTGTTTTTGAAGGCGGAGAAAAATTTCATCCGCATCAGGGGCGGAGTTGATCTGATTTGTGATATTGAGCAATTGATTTTTATAAACTAAGGCCTTTTCTAAAGACTGGATTTCTTCTTCCTTAGTTTTTTTGGTAAATATATTCATCATTTTTTCACTTTAAAAATATTTCTATAAGCGGTTGATATCATTTTCATTTTTCTTTGAGCCAATTTATTGGCATGTATGTTTCATTTGAAAATGATCTCGGTTTCACCTCGCCCACAGAGGAGGGAGATTGAAAGATTATATTTCCACTATTCTTTGTGCCGATAACTCAGCATGAGGTTTCTTTTTATCATAAATACGTATACGATGCAACCGGCAGAGAATTTTGTTCTGGGTTTTCGATATAAGGGATTTTTTAAATTTGTAAAGCCTTAGTAAATGTAGTCCCAGAAAGGCGAAATTTTTTTCATAGCTCCTTTAAATTTAATAAGTTAGCCTATGGCTTGGAGGTCATTGTTTCTAATGAC
>DAOURK010000215.1 GCA_030625085.1 Pseudomonadota bacterium | reverse complement strand
ACGATTTTCTCTTTATTATCAAAAGTAACTGACGATATCAGATTTTGATAACAAGATCATAAAAATTTAATTTTATGGAAACGAGCAAATTATTTGCGATTGATATTAGCTCAAAAAGCCTAATTTACTGAGTTTTGGATAAACAGATTTTAATTGACTGTGGAAGCGGCAGCCTTCTTCAGCTTGAAAAAGCAGGGAAAAGTTATAAATCCATTGATACAGTCTTTATTACTCATACCCATCCTGATCATATTTCAGATCTCATCCCTTTAGTACAGGCTCTTTTCTTCACACCGGGTTTTAAAAGAAGGAAAAAGCTCTTATTAGTCGGCCCAAAGGGATTAAAAAGTTTCTACCGAGGATGGGTTCCCTCATTAATGAAATTACCGGATACATTTCCCATTGAAATTATTGAGATTGAAGAGAAGATTTATTTTAAAGGTTTTTCTGTTTTTTCAACCAGAACACTTCATTCGGAAAACAGTATTGCTTATCGATTTGAAGCAGGGGGGAAATCTTTCGTGATAACCGGCGACTGTGACTATGATCAAGATCTTATTTCTTTTTCTCACAAAGCAAATTTGCTCATTACTGATTGTTCATTTCCTGATTCTCTAAAAACCAGAGGGCATCTTACGCCCCACGAGGCTGGCCTTATCGCCAAAGAGGCACAGGTTCAAAAGCTTATTCTCTCCCATATCTACCCTACCCCTTATCCTGATGAGGATAGGGTCACAGAATGTATGAACGTGTATGATGGCAAAATAATACTGGCAGCAGACTTAATGGAAATTGAGATAAGATAAAACATCAATCGAAGATCCGGAGCAAAGCTTCTGTTGTTACCTGGTTATCACTCCCCAATTCGTCTTTACTTCATCAATATTTGTCTCAATTAAATATTGTAAAGGCTTGGCCAGGGAATATTCTTCTTTTACGCGCTCTACTTTGGCCTCCCCTAAAAGAAAATAATCTTCATCTTTATTTGCCTTACGATTATAAAGAAGAAGCTTCATTCCTTCTTTTAACCCATCATTTCGGCATATACCCGTCTTCAGTTCTTCCCTGGTTAAAGATATAATATTCCCTTCACATAAGGGGAAATGCGCCTTAAATTTGGCCGCCAGAATAGAGCAGATATGAAAGGCATGTTCCCTTAGCCCCTCTTGCCATGCTAACTGAGATGAATCAATTTCTTCACACACATCTTTGGTGGCTAAAATTTCACCGGTCTCCAGATCTACAAGGCTGGCGGAAAGGGTCAAGGAGTCGTCCGCTTCTTGAATATAGCCCAATAAAAAGGTATCAATCCATAATCTGAGGTCAGAGGAATGTCCTAAGAGAGGCCTTCCCAGATAATGGCACAGGTTCTTCTCATCAATAATGACAGGAAGATTTTCAAGATCTATAACCTTAAATCTTTCCTGCTCAACAAAAGCCTCAATAAGCTGATAAGTCATGTTCTCTTTCTTTTCATCCAGGTTTTCCCCACTCTGGCTGTAACTGATAAAGGGGATAGCTGTCCTCCATCGCTCATCCAATTCATGGATTTTTTTCGTCTTTTTCCTGATCCGGATTATTTTTTCCCACATCGCTCCGGTCACATCCGCCACCTGAAGATGAATTCTATTCTCCCCTTCTTTTAGTTTCATAATTCTTTGGAATAAAAACCGGCCTTCTTCTTTTTTATCCAGGAATTTTTTCTTAATCCGATTAAAGAGCTTAAGCCAGTGAACCCCATAGATGGACAGAATAGGCTCCTCATTAATTGATATCTCATTAATCTGACGGCGAGCCAGGATATTTACCTGAAGGCAAATTTCATCCTGAAAGGTTTCTTGAGGGATCGGCTCGATTTGAATCTTAACAGGATCAGAAGCGCGCCTTTTTGCCATGCGATAAAGGGGGAGCTTTAAGGGCACATCATTGGCCACAGTTTGCGGGGCCATAGCTATCCGAACAGGAGCATATTGAACAGAAGAGAGTGCCTGCTGCTCTTCAGGCTTTTGTTTTCCTGTTAAAATGGATACAGATCCTGTGGTAACATTGTCAAGAGCATCTTCAGCTCTGTAGTCAAAAATGCCCTTTAATTGCTCTTGGGGGGAAAGCTGGTATAGGAAAAAATATGTAGGATGAGATAGGTCATTATCCGCATCTGCGCCCTCCTCAAACTCAAGCTTGATTAACTCGATCTTTTTCCCATTGAGATAAAATTGGGCCACTCCTGAGGGATCATAAAGTACACCCTGAATAGAGATTGCAGAGAATTGATCATCACCTTTCCGCTCGCTAAAATATATCATCGGCCCCTCCTGATCAACCAGGATTTTGAGGTTCTGCTCTTCTTTGTTTCCAAGCAGATCAACCACTTTGACGGCAATATCATTTATTCCCGATCGTAAAACGAGTCTTTGATGAAAGGCATAAAAGAGAGGCCGGCTAAGCTCCATAAGGGTTATGGGCTTTTCATTATTGACCTGAATTATTATGTCAGCTACAAAGGTGTCATCTTCCGCTCGACCGGCAAGGGAAAATTGAGGAGCGGCAATAGCTTGAGGATAGGCATCAAGAGATAGTTGAGGAGGTATTTTATCCTCCCGGGTCAGGAGAAGTTTTTCTTTCCTTACCTTATTAAGATAATATTTAGCTTTGGCAGATTCACAATGTTTAAGGGATAGGGCAAGATAATTTGAGGCATTGTCAAGATCACTCAGATGATAATAGGCAATCCCTAATTCCCTATTGGGAAAATATTCAGGAAGTCTGTGCATTCCATAGGTACGAACCCACCTTTCATCCACCTCTCTTTTATAAACGGATCTTAAAAACTCATCCCTGGCATTTTCCCAACATCCTCCCTGAGTACAGGAAATGCCCCTTAGATAACAGCTATACCAGCTTTCCGAAAAAATCCACTCATCAGTAACACAATATAATCTTCCATCCTTAATACAGGGCTTGGGAATTCTATTGGCACAACCGACAAAGCCAAGAAGAAATGATAAAAAGAAAATCAATCCCCAATTGATGGGCGAATATTTATGGTAATGCGGTGTAAAAAATATCAAATAGTTTACTCCTGTCCCTACTATAGTGTCATTTCGAGTAACACGAGAAATCTATAAGATCCCTCCCTTTGTTCTTCTTCTTTTGTATCCATATTTTATTGAAAATAATAGCCACATTTTAAAAATCAGTCAAATTAAAATAAGCTATTATCGATTCTCTCCAGTTGTATAAACAAAAGCACCCCACCAAAGACTACTGCGACGTGTGCTTAACCAAGATTAATTGCTGTGCCTGGATTCATTTAAAATTACCCGGATATTACCTGTATCATGAATCAATAGACGGCATAGAGCTACTTTGATAAGATGCAGAATAACCGCCATAACCACCATAACCACCATAACCGCCATAATAAGAATAATAATAGCTATGGCAACAACCTTCACAACTGATTACTTTTTCTATATTTAAATCTTATCCTTCTTTCTTAATAGACGAAAAAAAGTAATATTTTACCCCTTTATTTTTGTGAATTAAAGGCTGCTATCCCATAGCCGTCTTTCAAGTCTTTGATTACATTTTCATCAT
Source organism: Pseudomonadota bacterium (assembly GCA_030625085.1). Classification (GTDB taxonomy): domain Bacteria; phylum SZUA-182; class SZUA-182; order DTGQ01; family DTGQ01; genus DAOURK01. The sequence goes on along the minus strand of DAOURK010000215.1, from coordinate 2,364 downwards.
TGGCTCGGGGAAGGTATTCACGCTTTTGTCTCCGATGGTCTTTTCCGCAAATCAGGAGTTTTTTTATGTTACGCCAAACGTAAATATAAAGACCCTAGAGGAAATTCTTCGGGGCAATCTTTTGACTATAATGCTATTATTGAATCAAGGCCCAAACAGAAATGGATAATTAATTCAGAATTGTGAATAATTAGTAGTAATCCATGAATAATTGTAATAGTGGGCGTAAGTGCCAACATTTGTGAATCTAGAAATAGGATAATATAGTTGTTGGTATGATTGCAGATTAAAAAATTGTTGTTGTTGATAGCCTGTATAGTTCCATGGTTGTAACTGTGAAATAAATGGCGTGTATGATTGCAGATCAGATGGCTTAACCCAAGTTTGCTGCTGCCATGGCTGGGATGAGGTAAGCCGAAATTGTTCCAATTGGGGTTGCCTCCAATTAGTTAATGGTTGTTCATTCCACAACTGCTGTTGATAATTTGTCACATTCCAATTTTGATATCCCTGCGAATACCACCCTGAATACAAGCCATTACCATAATAACCATCATTAAAACTTGGTGAAGGTTTATTAATAACTTTTATGGTTATAGTCTCTGAATCAGTCAAGGGAGGTAAGCCATTGTCAGTCACGATAAAGGTCACATCATAACTTCCAGCCTGGTTATAGTTTGGTTTCCAATTAAATTCTTGAGTATTGGGATCAAAGCTTGCGCCTGATGGTAAATCACTAATAGAGTATATCAAGACGCCTTCATCCGGATCTGTAGCAGTTATAATAAATTGCAAAAGTTTTCCTTCATCTACTGTCCTATTGCCTGTAGGAGCAAGTTCAGGAGGACGATTCACATTCTGAACTGTGATGGCGATAGTTTCCTCGTCAGTCAATGCAGGTAAGCCATTGTCGGACACTATAAAGGTCACATCATAACTTCCAGCCTGGTTATAGTTTGGTTTCCAAGAAAATTCCTGAGTATTGGGATCAAAGTTTGCCCCTGATGGTAAATCACTAATAGAGTATATCAAGGCGCCTTCATCCGGATATGTTGCAGTTATAATAAATTGGAGAAGTTTTCCCTCTTCGACTGTTTTATTACCTATTTGATTAATTAAAGGAGGATTGTTTGGTAATTCGACCGTAATTTCTTTTTGTACCTGCTTTCCCGTTGTTGTATCGGAGACGGTAATACTATAGATATATTCCGTACACTTCAGTAAATTATAATTATCATTATAGACAATATGGACAATATTTTCATCGGGAGATTCGACCTCAACCTTTGATGGATCGAGAAGAATAGAGGGATCAACTGTTCCCTTAATTTTTCGCTCAAACTGATATTCAAAATCTTGTTCAGTAATCCCATCTCCGGTAATTGTGAAGGAAACCTCAATTACAAAAAAGCCCTGGGTGGTCTTATACCTGGCCAGTAAATTAAAGAGATAGGGAGATGTTTCGGGTGTTTGTAACTCAATGATTTCCGAAGAAGAACTTCCTGCAGCATTGATAAATTTTATTTGATAGAAGTATGTTTGCCCCGGATAAAAACCGTCAGGGTCCAAATCCTCATAAGAATTTGTATCTCCATAGGCGGATTCAAAAATCAGGGACTGATAATTCCCCTTAAGACCCCGCCATATTTGAAGCTGATCAACATCTTGAACCGGCTGCCAGCCCAGATAAACTATAGGCTGTTGGTCCCGGATTTCAGAAAAAGAGTGAACAATTTGAGGGACCGGGGGCAATAAGGATTCTTCACATTGCTCAGCCTGTAAAATGGAATTAGGGGGGTACCACTCCGAAGTCCATCGTAAATTTATGGGAATGATAATAAGTTTTGAATAAGACAGATTTTCTGAAAAAGAGAAATAATATTCCCCATTTTGTTCATAATCAAGGGGAATACGTTGAATTGCACAGAATGGAGCAACATTTGGATCGCAATTACCCGAATCAACTGCATCAGCCGGAACAGCCAGAAGGGCCATGGCTGAATTTCCACCCTCAAAAGAAATACGAATAGTCTGGCCCCCTGATGTGGGTTTATGGAAAGCAAAATATTTTGCGCTTAAATAAGATAAATTATCTAAAATAGTTCTAGGGTAATCGCGAATGGAGTCTTCATGAAAGGGAAGAGGATAGTTATTTCCCTCCTCATACCCGTGGCGCAGCAGATTGGCTACCTTAAATTGAATAAAAGCCTCTGAAAAAGTAATTGGCTCTTGCCCTACCTCCTCAATTGCTCCCTCAATGGCCTTAAGGGCGTTATATGAATACGGCTGCACAAGTGGGGGAAATTGCTCGAAAACAGTCTTAATCATTGCTCTTCCAAAATTCTCCGACAAAAACTTGGCCCA
>DAOURK010000004.1 GCA_030625085.1 Pseudomonadota bacterium | reverse complement strand
TCTTATTTGATTCCTTATATATCAAAGACTTATACCGAGGTCCAAAAAATCTCTTATATCAAACAGCCCTTGAAAACCCTTGCCCTGCAAGCGATTCCAGGCGGGACAAGTTCCATTTTTCGCCTTATATCGAAAACCCAGCATGGATGTTACTGGATTTTTAAGGGCCATTTAGGCGGGTAAATAAAGGCAAGCTTCTTTTCGTTCATTGTTTCTGAATGCTGGAGTTTATTTTTTTTTGAGTCGATCCAACTCTATCTTGGCGTATTCATATTCTGAAATAAAAAAGATGTTGGTGACAATAACTTCTTGAAAAGATTGAGCCGCTTTTTTAAATTTTTTTTCTGCTAAATAATTTATTCCAATATAATAATTTGCCTGACATACAGTCAGAGGATTTTTGCTGGCTAAAAGATCTTTTTCTGGGTACCCCCCAGCCAGATATTCCAAAAGATGAAGGGTGTCATTAGATTCGTTGGCAATGAATAATGGATTTTTCTTTGAAGCAGAAAGGGCTTTTTGAACAACTTTTTTGGCCTCAGAATTTTTCCCTGATTTTTTTAGAGCAACATAAAGAAATAGATAACTGGAAGGGGTATCCTTTTTTTGATTGATAGCTTGTTGAAACTGCTTAATAGCTTCATCCCATTGTTGGTTTAGTTCATAGGCTTTACCGAGCTTTTGATGAAGAGATAAATTTTTTTGATTTTTAGATAACCCTTGAGAATAAGCAGTGATAGCCTTTGAGATTATTTTTTTGTCTGCCAGGTAGGTATCCCCCAAATTCATGTAAGCATAAGCATCATTTGGGTCAATAGCAATGATTTTTTTTAATTCCTCTATTCCCTGATCATATTTTTTTTTCTGTCGATAAGCCCACCATAGATTGGTGTGGGCGGTTTTATGTTTTGGCTTCTGTTGGGTAGCTTTCTTTAACTCCCGGATAGCATTATCGAATTCTTTTTTTAAAATATAACTCATACCCAAGCTCACATAGGCCTCTGATAAATTAGGGTCCAATTCCAAAGCTTTTTTATACTCTTGAATGGCCGAGCCCACTTTTTTGGCTTGTGAGTATTCATAGCCTTTTTGGAAATGTTTTTTCGCTTGAGCTGAATTTTTTGATAAGGAATCCACTATATTTTTTTTTTGAGGGTTTTGTTTTAAAGGAGGTATAGTTGTTTTGGCTGTAACTATAATCGGAAAATAGAAAATGATAAAGAATATTATCAACAAGATAGTTATGGCTGGTATGTTTGCTTTATTTTTCATTAACCTTCCTTAGTTATTGTTTAATCTGGGAATTACACATATAAAAATTCTTATTAAATCCTCTCATTTGCTAATAAATAATGCCAAATTATTCCTCGAAAGTCAATAATAAAGGTAAAAAGTTGGCACTTTTTCAACCTTATGAATATGGAATTGATGGATTGGTTTGGACAAAATAAAATCGGCATATTTTTTGCGTATATATTTTATGCATTCCGCGTCCATCAAGCTTTTAGCAAGTACATTTTTTAAATATTTTTAAAGAGAAGCAGGTCCCCCATAACAGGTTAGAGCGTATGATCAGTGGGGAGGATATGCTACTCAAGGATTTGTTTTAAAGGTATCTCCATGGTGGTTTTTATAATTGGTTAAATTATAGCGCCGCCGACTAAACCTGTCATTCCACCGCCGCTAAAGATAGTAGTTATTCCGGAAATTACCGCCAGAGTTGAAGGAACGGGGGCCAGTGTAGAAACAAGAGGAGAAGTGTAAATGTTATATGTGGGGGGAACTTGGGCAACAGCAGGGGTGAAATAGGAGGGAGTTTGGCTTGGAAACGGGCTGGCGTAAGGATATGGGCTGATAATGTTGGTGAAAAGTGTTGAGAGATCATACTCTGCGACGGAGTATGGATACCCTGGGTTGAGATTGTTAAGATAGGATGGTAACCCGGCTAGGTTGAAGAGCGACAAAAGGGGTTGAGGACCAAAACCAAGGGGAGGTAACCCGAGTGGATATCCGTATCCGAATAAAGGGGGCTGAATTTGTATTGGAGATATATATGGTTGATAAAGAGGGCCGGCTAAGGAGGAATAGGGATTAAAAAAGGGAGAAGAATAAAATGATTCCGCCTTTTTAGGATTTTTAATTGTTAGCATAGATAGGATACATAACGATAAGATACATAAAGGTAATAATGATAATTTTTTTATTCCCATTCTTAACTTTTTAACCCCCATAATTTGCGTTATTTTCAGTTATTTAAAAAAATATTTTCTAGCTTTTGATTTACAGACTTTATTTACTAATCAAAAAGCCTCTGAAACCTTTGAAGCATTAATAATAACTAATAGTAGCCGGGACATAAGATGTATGTTGTACAGTAATACCAGACAGGTCAGTTATCGGTAAACCACTTAACGCTAGAGAGGTAGAATAATCCACATCAAATATCCGAGGAATCAAGGCCTCAAAAGAATTGGAAGTAGTGGAAAAATCCAACGCTGAGTAGGCAATTCCACTAAAAAGAGAAGAGCTTCCAAGGCCTAATCCTGTATATGGAGAGAACCCCAACCCTAATGGGTTTCCTGTGATTCCTCCAAGGGGAGAGGGAAGACCATAACCTGAGTAGGGGAGCCCTAATCCGCCAAGTCCAATCCCCCCCAATCCTGAATAGCCATATCCTAATCCGCCAAGCCCAATTCCTCCCAATCCTGAATAGCCATATCCGCCATATCCGCCATACCCACCATATCCGCCATATCCAAAGGACCCGTAATAATTATCATAATACCCTCCCATTGAGGAATAAGGAGAATAGTAGCTGCCGTAATTAGTGGGGCTATAATGTATTGAATCGGGAGCATAATTGTAACTGGAGGAACTTTTATTCTCACTTTCCGGAAGAGATCCCAGCGCTTGAAGGTATTGGTCAAGGTTGTCGTATTCAAGGCTAAAACAGTCAGGGTCGCTTACCTCCCATCCCAATGTATCGAGTGGATCATCAATAGATAAAAGGCCAGGCTCTCCAAAGTTGCTGACAGTATGATAATTATTTAATTCGTTTGCCTGCTCGAAAATAGTAATTAAGAGCATTTTAAAATTAGTACCCATGATTTCAATTTTATCAAAATGATTGAAATTAGGTCCGAACCAGACCTCATCCAAATCCGTTGGAATATGACGCTTCAGAGAATACCAATCTCCATCCAAGGTTAGATCATTTTCAACTCCCTTCTTTATCAGACCTTTCATCTGATCATAATTTGCCTCATCCCCGGAAGATAAATAACTTATCCAATAATAATCATTAGGGTCGGTACAAAATCTTAAAGAGATTTTAAAGGGTTCCGAAGCCTTTATTAAAATAGATAGTGAATCATAACTTTCGATATTTGGCGCATTGAAAATATCTTTAATCATAGATACCGTTTCTCTTTCCGCTGCCTTTACTAATGATCCCCAAAAAGAGCCAACTACTAAGATAAAAAACATGAATCCCATAATGATAAAAAATTTAGATTTTACTCTTTTTTCTAACCTCATACTCTCCTAACCTCTTTTTCTAATAAAATAAAGTAATAACTTATTGTTTCTAAATATTATTTTATTTAAATGTCTCTTTAAAGAAAAATCCTCTCTCTTTAATTATGCAATCATAATGCCAATAGACTTTTTTATAGGTTGGTAATTTGGATTTTGAATTTTTCCCACCTTAAAGGTTCACCGTAGTCCAGGGCTTTAACCTTGCCTAGCTCCTTGTAAAAAGATTTTTTTGGCAGGCCTAAAGCAATGTATTAAATAAAAACTGAAAAACAAAATTGCTCTTTATAGTAGGTTTCTTTTGCTTATATGATATCCTCTTACTGAATATTCAGCACAAAGAAACATTAAAATATGCATAATCTTTCATAATTATGCAAATGCATTCTTAATGAATAGCCTTTCTTTTGGGTTTATTCATAATTTGAGAGTATAAGAGGAAAATTGAAAACAGGGGAAAGTCGAGAGGCTCTCCCCTGTTTGATTTTTACTCTTTTTCTTTAGATGGTGCAGAAGCAGAAGGCAGGGAAGGTTGAGTAAGATCTTTTTTTTCACTAGGTATTGTAATCTGAGGCGAATCCAGTTTCTTTTGGCTGGCAGCAGGTTTCCCTGCTGAAGGCGTATCTTTTTTATCCTGGGGGGTATCGCTTTCAGGCTCTTCTTGGGGGGGGATTTCTTTCAATTCTTCAAAGGTTTTATTGATGAGTTTGTTGATATTGTATTGAGCAATGAGATACACCACATCCTTTTCAGCTTTCACATAGTACTGATTCTTTTCATTTTTTTTGCCGATATCAATAATTTTTTCTGATCCATCTGATAGAGATACAATAATTTGTTTTTTAGGGGGAGCCAGTTCATATTCCCCTAAGGTATCCGCTTTTAGGAGGTTATTGGCTCGCAGTCTGGCAATGGTATTAACCATATCATTAACAAGGTCTTTTTTGGCCGGGGCATGATTGGGATCGATTAATTGCCAGGCGTCTTGATCCTTTTTCAGGGTTAATTTTTTATCTCCCTGGGTGATTTCTATCTTTTCAATTTGATCCTGAGATAGTTTAGTGATATTTAAGTCATACCAATTTTTGGGTTTGCGGGTAAAGGAAGAGCGTAGATGATATCCTTCGCATAGAAGGACTTCATCGGAGTCCGCTTGACGAAGATAGGTGCTCATAAAATCAGGGCCGGTTTTCCCAACAAAAAAATTGGCTAAAATTTTTTGGCTCTGATCACTGACTTTGATTTCAATACCATTATTTGGATCAACTTCATAGATACTCTGTTTTTCAGGATTATGAGAAAAAACATTATTGGCTTTTTTCAACTCAGCAATGGACTCCAGGGTTTTTTTAATCAATTCAGGGTCAACCGGGAATCCCTGTTCATCTTCCAATTTCCAACCTTCATCAGTTTTGATTAAAATGATTTTTTCCTCTTGATTTTTAATATCAATTAAAGCGGCAGTATCTATGGTGAATTCCGGGAAAAGATTCACTGACGGTGTAATGTCTTTGGGACGTTCCAATATATAGGCAATTAAACCGAGAACTACCAAAAAAATAAAAAGAAAAAGTGTTTTTCTGAATTTCATATTTGACATCCTCCTTTAAATATCTAACCAGGCGGTTTTTCGTTTTCGATTAATATAGACTTTCGTTAGCCCAAAGAGAATGAGAATTATCGACACTCCAAAGATATTGAGATAACGAATGGTTGCTCTTTGATGGGCTTCTGTGGGTTTGAGCGGGTAATCGGTTTTTTCGCGTGAGCGAATGCCGATAAGATCTTCCCCCATGGTGAACCAATCAACGCAGTTCAGGAAGAAAGCCCCGTTTTCATCAGATTGATAATAACTGTTGGTGATCATGCGTGAATTACCCGCCACCAGAATATTGGTCAGAGGACTTTCTTTGATCAGTTTCACCTGCTCTTTCTCCTCGGAGATGGGTTGGATTTCAGACTTTTCCGGGTCGGTTTTTTTTGAAGGTACCGGCTTGTTTTCGAAATAGCTTTTAAATTTGCCGCTAATCAGGACAGTCAGTGGAATGTTTCTCATATCAGAAGGAGGGGTTTGCCTCTTTTGGCTTGGGTCCAGGTTATAATTGCCTTTGGTTACCCATCCGTGAGATGAGGTCTGGGCTAAAATAGTGCCTTCAGCTTCTAATAATTTGAGCCGGCCAGGCAGCAACTCCAGAGAACTGGTCCAGGGGAAAGTAATGGAGCTGAGCTTATTAACAATGGGGCTTTCTTGAGACATGTTTTTATTGATTACTTTAGGCCAGTAAGGATAGGGAATACGAAAGCTGAAAAACCCACGATTAAAACCAACTGTAGCGCTATAGCGATCTGAGGCCAGGTCTTTGTTAACCTTAACTCCATAATATTTGAGCATCTCATCCAGTTTGTGGTTTACCGGCTGTGTTTGTAACATATTTTTTTGATCCAATTTTACCGTATCAATGAGGAAGATGACTTTGCCCCCGGCCATAATAAATTGATCAATATCATATTGTGTTCTTTCAGAGGTATCTTTCGGCCCCATGACAATAAGTGTGTTGACTGATTCGGGGATCTTTTCCTCTTTTTTTATATCTAGTGTTGTTATTGTATATTGCCTACTCAGGTCTTCCCGAACCTTGGTCGTTTTTTCCTGGAAAATTTTTTCATCTTCCGAAATAAGGAAAGCCACGGTTTTTGACTCTTTTCGAATAACCTTGATAATAGCGCTGGTAAGATCATATTCAAGATTTTTAGTGTTTTGAATCACCGGGATAACCTCTTTTTTATCCTCATACATTATTACGATACCCAGATAGACATTTATAAGTTGCGCCTGGTCTTTTTGAAAGACATTCAACTGGACCTTTGGTACTCCCATAAAACGCATTTGCCTTTCTAAGTCAGGGTCTGAGGCAGGGTCAATAAATTCAATGCGGAGGTTGTCCTGGCTATAGGCCTTATATTCGTCAAGGATATCCTTTACCTGATTATCCAAGGTGGCTAATTGCGGCGGCAATTCCTTGGAAAAATATACTTTTATATTAACAATATCCGTGAGCCTGGTTAAGGCCCTTTTCGTTGACTCTGAAACCGAGTATATTTTTCCTTCCGTAAGGTCAATCCTTTTGAAATGTTGAAGAGAAAGAAAATTGATAACGGCCAGGATACCGATGATAATAAGGATGATAAGTAAAAGATTACTACCGTACTTTATTTTTTTTGCTCCCATAATTTATCTCCATTTTCTACTTTCGACGAATCTGGTGTTAAGAAATAAAAAGAAGATGATAACCGAAAGATAATAAATAATATCTCGGGAGTCGATTACTCCCCGTCCTATACTTTGAAAATGAGCTCCTAATCCCAGAAAGGAAAAAAAACCGGCCAGCCAGCCCGGTAAAGCCGTAAGAACAATCGGCTCTCCAATGATAAAGAGACCGAAACAGGCAAAGACACTGAGAATAAAAGCCACAATTTGATTTTCCGTAAGACCGGAAATGAATAAACCAATTGATAAATAGGCGGCCCCCATGAGCAAAGCCCCGATATATCCTCCCAAGATAGGGCCAATGTCCGGTTTGCCCAGATAATAGAGGGTTAAGGGGAAAGTAAAGGTCAACAAAACCGTAATGGCAAGAAAAAGAAAAGCGGCTAGGAATTTTCCGATTACAATTTCCCCATCCTTGAGTGGTAAGGTCATTAAAAGCTCCATGGTGCCCATTTTTTTTTCTTCCGCCCACAGCCTCATGGTTACCGCCGGAACGAAAAACAGGAATTCCCAGGGGAGAATGGAGAAAAAGGGGCGCATGGTAGCCTGCCCGATAAGGAAAAATCCTCTAAAGAATAACCATCCACTAAAGACCAGAAAGGCGGTGATAAAGATATAGGCAATGGGTGAATTAAAATAACTTCGAAATTCTTTCTTGAAAACGGCATATACGTTATTCATGGCTAATTTTCCTCTGTGGTGAGTTGTTTGAAAACATCTTCCAGAGTGATTTGGGTTTTTTGCATTTCAGTTAAAGACCATTGGTTATCAACTACCAATTGAAACAGGTCCTTACGTAAATCTATTCCTTTTTTGCTTATGATCTCAAATCTATGGCTTGTATTTTCCGAACTTAATAGGTGATATTCCTGGGTGTTTTCCAGTTTGTCTAATTGTTGTTGAATTTGCTCCTGTGGGCCCTGAATGGTAATATAAACAATTTCTTCTCCCTGGGCTTGAGCAGCCAGCTCTTCCGGTGTCCCACTCCCGACAATTTTTCCCTCTTTGATGATGATAATTCGTTTGCAGGTGGCCTGTACTTCAGGCAATATATGGGAGCAAAGAATTATTGTTTTTTCTTCTCCAATGTCCTTGATCAGCCTTCGGATCTCGATAATCTGGTTGGGGTCTAAACCCACAGTAGGTTCATCAAGAATGAGGATATCAGGATTGTGGATCAAGGCTTGGGCCAATCCCACTCTCTGCCGGTATCCTTTGGATAGTTGACCGATATCCTTGGCCAATTCCTCCTTGCCGAGGCCACACTGCTGGGCTACTTCCTTAATCCTCGTTTTTCTTTTTGAATGAGGGATTCTGCGGACTTCGGCAATGAACTTAAGATAATCAACAACTCCCATATCATTATAGAGAGGAGTATTTTCAGGAAGGTAGCCGATTTTTTCACGAATTTTCAGGGAATCTTCAAAGGTATCCAGCCCGGCCAGGGTAGCTTTTCCTTCATCCGGGGGCATATAACAGGTAAGAATTCTCATGGTGGTACTCTTCCCTGCTCCATTCGGCCCTAGAAATCCGAGTATTTCTCCTCTGTGTACCTCAAAAGAGATGTTGTCAACGGCCACGGTTGGGCCGAACCGTTTGGTAAGATTAGTGACTGTGATCATAATTATTTTACCTCTCTCAATTGTTTTGTCTTTTTGTAAACCTAAGGCAAGAATGTAGTGTTCAGAAAATGTTTATAAACAATAACTCATTTTAATAAAACCTCCAAGAAGAATCAACCAAATTAATGGTATTGTATGTTTTGGGTTAAATTTTTTGAATATCCCCGGTTGGTAACCATCCGCTCCATCCTGTTTTAAGAATAATCTGCAACCAATCCCCCCTTTTTTGTTGAATTAAAAAAGTTGTCCCTTCATGAAGTGAGAAAAGCGTGGCCAGGTTTTCTTCAGGCCCGCTTTTGACCTCAACTACTTTTGAGATGACAACTCCATATGGAGCTATTTTTATTTGATAAATTCCTTGGAGCAAAATTGCCCCCGTCAGAATGAACAGAGTTGAAAAGAGGATAATCAGTTGAATCATGATTTTTCGAAAAGGCCCCCTTTTTTTTACAATAGCCAAAAGGGACGACAAAATGAGTAAAAAATAGATCCCCGTGATAAGTATGGTTAATTCATTGATGGTTAGAAAGGAGGTGATTTTTTCCCAAAGAGTAGAAATGAATCCGGGTTTGTCTACGTCAATTTTATCAATAGTCAGGGACTCTGCATAGGCAAGATTTTTTTTGATGTCAATGTCCCGGGGAAGGAGCTGTTTGGCTCTTTGATAAAAAAGAATAGCCCTTCCTAACTCCCCTGCTTTAAAATAAGCATTGCCAAGATTATAAAAAAGCGAGGGATCTTGATATCCTTGTTGGATAATTTTTAAATATTTTTGTGCTGCCTGCTTATATTGTTCCTTTCGATAATATTCATTTGCGCTGCCAAACTCTTCCATGGCCAAAATTTTTTCCTCTTGTGCCCTTAATGAAAAGGGAAGAAATGAAAGAGCAAAAATCAGAATAATACAAAAACTATGGAAATAAACATTTCTTTTGGTCATTATTCTTTTCCCTTGACCACCTTTTCCGTTTTAAGAATAACATTTTCTGCCTTGGCCAGTAAATTTTTTCGGGCTTTGGCATCACCATTGGTTGGGGCAAAGCGGGCATAATCACACGCGTCAAGGCAATTTTGTAGCGCTTTTAGGGTTTCCTCAGGGACGCCAATAGCCTGAAGTTGTTCGGCAATAGACCGGTTGGTGAGCCCGGCAGCTTGAACATTTAATTTATCTGCTACATAGTCAGCAAGAGATTTGGCTATGGCCGCATAAAACTCCTTCTCTTCTCCTTTTTTGTCATGGGTACGCGCATTCCGAAGATTTTTTTTGGCCAGACGATGAGCCTTTCTTAATCGGGCATACCGCAGATCTCCTTGCAGTTTTTGTTTCCTTCGATCTATCCAAAAACAGAGAAATAATCCCATAAGAGGGATTAATATAATACACCAATATATTCTATTTTCAAAGATAAAATTATTCTTTTTTAATTTTTTTATATTTACCTTGATATACCGAATATCTTCTTGCATAAGGGTAATTTCTTGTTTATCAATAAGTTGTTTGGCCTGTTTTGGTGTGGAGGTGGAGGCTTCAAAAGGAGCATTTTGGGCCGGAGCAACTGTTACTGAGATGGGCTTGGTGGTAAGAGAGTGGTATTTTTTATCCTGAGGATTAAAAAAAGAGAAATCTATTGAAGGAATTTGCAGACTCCCGGTTTTTCGAGGGATGAGAAGAAAATCAAAAGTTTTTTCTCCTTCTACCCTTTCCTGCTTGCTAATTGATTGAGCGGAGGTGGTTTCGTATTTTTGAAATCCTTCTCCTTCGGGGAATTCAGGCTCCGGGATACTTTCAATATGACCAGTCCCCTCGATCTTTATATGAAAGGTGAGGGGTTCGTTTTGGGTACAGATCTGGTAATCAACAGATGTAGAGAGGGTATAGTTTCCGACAACTCCTTGAAAATTTTTTGGTTTTTCTTTATTGGGTAAAGGGAGGACCTCTATGGTAATCGGTTTTGTTTTCAGTGTTTGGGACCTTGAGAAAAATCTTGTTTGGTAGGTAAGGGTGGCCGGGCCAATGGTATATTTTCCTGCGCTCATGGGGAAAAGTGCTTTTTTGATTTCCTGCACTCGGTACTGTTTCCCATTTACCATTTCAATTATTGAGGGGGATTCCCGCAAATCTTCGGCCCAGAAGCCCTCCAAAGGGGGTTGGCTGTAAGTCGGATTTCGCCATAGCTCAATGCGGCGATAAAATCCAAAGGTCAGGATGATTTGCTCATTCACATAGACTTGTGTTTTGTCCACAGTATTGGTAATAAAAATATTTCCCTGTTTTTGTTGATCACTCCTCGGTTTTTGCTTTGAGGGCTTAGGTGTGGAAGGAGATATTTGTCGTTTACCTTTGGGGGATGGGGATGGGCTGGGTGACGAAGAGGTTTGGAAAACGGTTATCGTGATTGGATGGGTTTGATAGGTTTTTTTTCCTTGAAGGATTTTTATGGGCGGGATGGTGAAGATCCCGGTTTCCAGAGGACTCAAAATATAGCTAATGGTTTTGGCTATGGAAATTTTGCCGTTAATCCAGGAAAAATTTGAACCCTGAGAGGAAGAGACTACTGAGAAGGCATCAAGATTGGGTAGTTCAGGATCGGAAAGAGAACCGATATTGGAGCCTTCGATGACCACGGAAAGGGTCAGATGATCATCAAGGGTTAATGATGTTTTATTGACCGAAGAGCGAATGGAAATCGACTGTGCTTGAGCAAAGCATGCTCCCAACAGGACCGGTATAGCCCAAAGAAGCACAATAACGATAATAATGAGCAGCCGAGTTTTTTTACCAGTCATATTCGATATATTCCCTCCCTTTTGATGGCGGGGACATATATTTCGGCTCTTTATTCTCTCGATGTTGTAAAGCCTGTAAGATCCTGAGGGCATCTTCCTTAGACATTTCCTGCCCATCTTTTTGGGGGTTTTTATTTGGTTTCATTGAAGCTGATTGTTGATTCGGATCGAATTGAGCTAAGTTTTTTTCTTGCTCTTGCTCTCCCCCCCCCCCTTCATCCTGACGTCCTTGCTCGGATTTTTGTGCTGATTGTTCATTTTGGTCGGCTCCACCCTTTTTTTGCTGATCTGATGATTGGCCCTCCTTTTTTTCTTGTGATTGGGAACACTGTTGTTGATTTTGTTGCGATTGCTGAGCCATTTCTTTCAGCTTGCGGCGAGCCAGTTCGAGATTGAATTTTGCTTCTTGGTCTTGCGGAGTGAGATTCAGGGCCTTTTTATATTCCTCAATAGCTCCAGAGAGATCCTTCTCTCGAAATTTACAGTTGCCCAGATTATAACAGGCAGCGGCTTGAGTGGATATATTTCGGAACTGACCGGCTTTTTGATACTCTTCCCCTGCTTCTTTATACTTTTTTTGTTTGAACAAGACATTTCCGATATTAAAATGCAGGGCTTCAGATTCGGGGTTGTCCAATTGGGCGTCCAGATATTCTTTCAAGGCCTCCTCGTATTTTTCCTGTGTATACAGTTTATTGCCTTTTTTTGTTTTGTTGGCAAAGGGATTTTCCCACCCCAAACAGCCGACAGCGAAAAGGATAAGGCTCCAGGTAAATACGTGTTTCTTATTCAAACCTTCCTCCCCATTTTCTTTTGCCTTTACGGTGGTCGGCGAGAAAAAATTCCAGCAGTAAAAAAAGAAGGGCCGACCATAAAAAATAATAGAATCGATCTTCGTATTGCACATGTTTTTTAGATTGAAGTTCCTTTTTTTCCATGTCGGCAATATCCTGAAATACCTTACTTAACTCCATTTCACCTGTTGAAGCGTGGTAATACTTCCCCTTAGTCAATAAGGCAATCTTTTCTAATGTTGTTTGGTCCAGCTTGCTCATAACCACTTTCCCTTGACGATTTTTTAGATATCCAATATGGGCGCCGTTTTGATCCTTCAAGGGGATGGGCTCTCCAGATTCTGATCCTAAGCCTATGGTATAAATTCGAATACCCTCATGAGCGGCCTCTTTGGCTGCTTCCACAGGCTCACTGTTATGGTCTTCTCCATCAGTCAGCAGAATGAGGACCTTGTGCTTTCTCTCTTCCCGGATAAAGGTCTGTTGAGCCTTGAGTATAGACTCTCCAATGGCCGTTCCTCCTGTTGGGATAATATTAGTGTCAATGACCTTTAAAAAGATTTTGGCGGCAGCATAATCCAGGGTTAGGGGACATTGTACAAAACTTGTGCCGGCAAAGCAAATAAGACCTATTCGATCTCCCTCTAAATTATCGATAAAATGGGCTATTTCATATTTGGCCAGTTCAAGCCGATTTGGCTTAATATCTTCGGCCAGCATACTTTTGGATGTATCCAAAGCAATCAGCAGATCTAACCCTTTTCGTTTGATGGTTTGCATTCGAGTTCCCCATTGCGGTCTGGCCAACGCGAGGATGAGAAGGGACAAGGCTAAGAGGAAAAAAATGAATCTGCGGGGGGAACCCTTTAATCCGGAAGAAGAGGAAGAAAGCTTTTGTAAAAGGTCCGGATGGCCGAATCTCTGTAAGTCCTTCTGTTTTCTTTTGCGCATCCGGATAAAGAATATCAGCAAGCACGGGATAAGAAATAATAAATATAACCATTCCGGGGTAGCAAATTTCATAAATTAACGCCTCAACATTTTACCACTTATTATTTGATGATCTCGGGAAAAGTCCCAAATTAACCATTACAACTATTATAACTATATGATTTTATTAGACACTGTTCTTATAAATCTGACTTTTTACGATTGCATCAGTATTTTAATTCTAAAACCCATGTTTTTTTCTGGCAGAAAATTTTATCTAACCACGAAGAACACAAAGCGAACGAATTTTTTATTTTTACTTCGTGGTCTTCGTGATCGTCGCGCTAAAAAATTATATGTTTCTTTTGGTCCTGGCTTGTCCGGGTCAGGGTATTGTTCTAAACCGGGTGTTTTCCAGGATTATACCCAATACTAAGAAAACGATAGCCGTTATCAGGAAATAGTGAAATAATTCGGAATATTCGGTAAATTGTTTAATTTTAAATTCGGTTTTTTCCAGTAGATCAATTTGTTGATAAATTTCCTCCAGGCTATCCGGGTCTGTGGCCCGAAAATATTCACCTTCGGTAATCCGGGCAATCTCTTTTAAGGTTGCCTCATCCATCCGGGTAAGCAGAACTCGGCCGTCCGGTCCTCGGGCATATACTTTGCCGAAAAAGGGATCATAGGTTGGAATTGGAGCGCCTCCTTCTTTGCCTACACCCACGGCATATATTTTAATCCCCATGGTTTTGGCTACCTTAGCCGCAGTAATCGGATCGATTTCGCCCCTGTTATTTTGGCCGTCAGTAAGCAGAATAATAATTTTACTTTTGGCTTTGATATCTTTTAAACGATTCACACAATTGGTCAAAGCCAGGCCGATAGCCGTTCCGTCCTCCACCATGCCGATTTCAATCCTTTCCAAAAAACTGAGTAAAATGCCATAATCTATGGTCAGGGGACATTGGGTAAAAGAACGCCCGGCAAAAACCACCATGCCGATCTGGTCTGATTCTCTTCCGTTAATAAAATCAGCTACGACTTTTTTAGCTACGTGCAACCGATTTTTTGGTTTAAAATCTTCTGCCCGCATACTGCCGGAAACATCCATAGCCAATATGATATTGATCCCTTCGCTGGTAATTTCCCGATTTCGCTCCCCTGATTGTGGTCGGGCCATAGCCAGTATAATCAACGCAACGGCCGTTACCTTTAGGATAAAAACCAGATGTCGGTACTTGAGTGACCGGGAAGGTCTGATTTGCTTAATGACTCCAATGTCTGAAAAACGCAAGGTTACTTTTTTTGTTTTTTTCTTCCTGTACCAAAAAATCATCATAGGAATAATGAATAAAAGTATGAGCCAATAGGAATATAAAAATCGCATTGTTTATCCTTGTAACCCTTTTTTTGTATTATTTATGCTCTTCTGAGTAACGACCGAAGGTAGAGTTGCCTGTGGGGAATCGGTTTTTATTTTTGTTTCGTCAATAATTTGCAAAGCCAATTGGTAGGTCTTTTCCGTTTCAGTCATTTCAGGGATATATTTGGCAAATTTTACCAGATCACAGTCACCCAGAAAATTTGAAATCAAAGATTTCTGCCGCCAGTGAAGGGGTTGATTTTTTAATCCCTGTATCAGCTCTTCCGTGGTTGCCTCAAGGGCATTGATTTGGTATTGTCGAGAAAAATAGTGACGAATAATCTCAGATAAGCGTAAATAAAATTTTTTAATCAGGTTATTTTCTAAAAAGGTATCCCAGATCATTTTCAACTCTTCATAGGCTATTTCATGGGCCGGGCGCCTCAGCTCAGGTTCAATATCTTGAGAAGTTTGCTTTTTTCGATAATAGTAGCGAATACCCCAAAAAACCAAAAGTGTTAGAATTAAGGCCAGTGCCGACCATAAAAGCATTTTTCGATAAGGAGCCCAATTCCTTTTTATCTCCAGCGGCCCCTTAATGTCTTTGATATCAGAAGCATCTTCCGGAGCTACGGCCTTCACCTTGATTTCGATCCCTTCAGAGGAGATTGTTTTTTGTTCACCTTCGATTGTTTTGTATTGAATTTCTACCGGGGGAATGTGGTAGGAACCAACGTCATAAGCGGCAATAGTGTAATCAATGGTGTGGATAACCCGGTCTTCCTGCTCGGTTGGGCCTGTTATTTGGTAATCCTGTATTTCAAATTCTCCCAAATTACTCCCCGGGTGGGGCAGGGCAAGCTCAATGCCCTTGGGCATGATGGCGGTAATGGTATAGTGAATAGGATCTCCTATGGTAACTTCATTTTTGTCTACTTTTGATTCTAAGGATAAGGAAGACTCATCTGTAAGGGATGCAAAAACTATTTGTGGTGTAAAGAGTATTTGCATTGTCAATAGTGCTAAAAGAAGGGTACAGAAAAACACAGCCGCCATTTTGGCCGGCTTTTTTTGTTTGTTTGGTTCTAAATTCATTGCGCTCTTTTAGCCCTCATCCGGAAAAATTTAATCAACTCGTCCACATACGATTGATTGGTCAATACATCAATGAAATCTAATTTCATGGAGCGGAAAATTTTTTGTCTTTCTGTTCTTTGCCGGGTATTTAGTCGTGAGAAAAGTTCTCTCACCTCAGGGTCGGAAGTATCAACCAGGATTTCCTCTCCTGTTTCGGCATCTTCCAATTCAATCAAGCCCACATCAGGCAATTGCATCTCCCGAGGGTCGGTAATGGTAATGGCAATCAGGTCGTGTTTTTTGGCCGTGATTTCAAAAGCCTTGCGGTAGTCCCCGGCGATAAAGTCGGAAATGAGAAAGGCGACACATTTTCGTTTAATAACCTTGTGCATGTATTCTAAGGCCTGGGTAATATCTGTTTTTTTTTCTTCCGGCCGAAAGTATAAAAGTTCTCGAATAACGCGCAAAACATGTTTTTTTCCTTTTTTTGGGGGAACAAATTTTTCAATCTTGTCAGTAAAAATGATTAATCCCACGCGGTCATTATTTTTAATGGCGGAAAAGGCCAGCAAAGCGCACAGCTCAACCGCTATCTCACCTTTCATTTGACGAACGGTCCCAAATTCTCCCGAAGAACTCGCATCTACAAGAAGCATTATTGTAAGTTCTCGTTCTTCCACATATTGTTTCACGTGGGGGTGGCTGGTGCGAGCAGTAACATTCCAGTCTATGGTACGGATGTCATCCCCCATTTGGTATTCGCGAACCTCGGCAAAGTCCATCCCCCGCCCCTTAAAGACGCTGTGGTATTCTCCTGCCAAGAGATCGTTAACTAAATGGGCGGTGTAAATCTCAATGTGTCTGATTTTTTTAATAATTTCTTTTGGTAGCATCGCTTTTACGGGACTTCGATGGTGTCAAAAATTTGTTGAATAATGTTTTCCGAGGTAATGTTTTCAGCTTCTGCTTCGTAAGTGGCAATAACACGGTGGCGCAAAATATCTATTCCAATGGACTTGATGTCTTCGGGAGTAACGTACCCTCGTCGTTGAAGAAAAGCATGGGCCTTTACTGCGCGGGTCAAATAAATAGTGGCTCTGGGTGAGGCGCCGTATTCGATCAGATTGTCAAGATCAAGACCATATTTTTTTGGTTCTCGAGTGGCAAAAACAATATCGATAATATAATCTTTAATTTTATCATCAACATACACCTCGTTGACTACTGATCTTGCCCGGACAATATCCTCAGGTGAAATGACTTGAGAGACAGGAATCTGTTCTTCATTCATCATCCTGTCCATGATCAGTCGCTCCTCCTTTTTATCAGGGTAGGTAATATGAATTTTAAGCATAAATCGATCTACCTGGGCTTCCGGAAGAGGATAGGTGCCCTCCTGTTCGATGGGGTTTTGCGTAGCCAGCACCAGGAAGGGATCTTCCAGCGGATAGGTTTGATTGCCAATGGTTACCTGCCGCTCTTGCATGGCCTCTAAAAGGGCGCTTTGTACTTTAGCCGGCGCCCGGTTTATTTCATCAGCCAAGACGATATTGGTAAAAATCGGTCCCTTTTTGGGAATGAAACTGCCGTCTTTTTGATGATAGATCATAGTGCCGATCAGATCTGCCGGTAATAAATCAGGAGTAAACTGAATACGCTGGAATTGGGCCTTGATAATTCGAGAAAGGGTTTTAATCGATAAGGTCTTAGCCAGACCTGGCACCCCTTCCAGCAGCATATGTCCGTTGCACAGAAGGCCAATAAAAAGCCGTTCCAGCATGTGTCGCTGACCAACAATGACTTTTTCTAATTCTTTAAAAACTACTTCAACAAATACGCTTTCCTCTTTTACTTTCTCATTAATAGCACGGATATCATAATCCAAGGTTTGATCCTCCTATGGGAATGAAATTTTTATTTTAGCATTAACTTTATTCGTTTTCCTTTTTTTATAGAGCGGGTTCTTTTTTTTATCGATTTTATTTGTTTTATTGGTGCCGAAAGAAGGAATAACGCGCCAATTAAAATTTTTTTGGCTTGTGCAGGCTTACCGAAAGCACACTGAATACGTCGGCTAAGAAATAAATTTGAATTTATCTGAATTTAATAAAAAAGGGCTTCACGGATTAGATAAAAATGCCTTTCCTCCATACTATACTATTCCTTTTAGGGATAAACATATTCATGGGTAAAGTTGAAATTACCATAATTGGTGCGGGTGTAATCGGATTAGCCATAGCTGCGGCATTAGCAAATATGTGCACTTTTGGAAATTCTATTACCAATTGACTTAACCCAAATTTGCCCAAATCCAAATTAAACCGACATTATCACAATATGTTAACCGGTATCAAAATACCAGCATCAAAATAATAGTGAGCAAAGCAAGTTAGGGTTTATTTTTTCTTAATAGCCGTATAGAGCAAGTGTTCTCCCCGCTTTACAAGAAAGAGTAAAGTTTTTTTATTTTTTTTCACTACTTTTTTAAATTGTTTTACATTCTTTACCTTTTGCTTATCCACCTCAACAATAATATCTCCTCTTCGGATATTAGCCTTGTCCGCAGGGCTGTCGGGGACAATGTTGGTGATCAGCACCCCGGTTGTTTCCGATAAATTAAAATGTTCAGCCAACTCTGGGGTAATATCCTGTACACTCATACCCAATTCGGTTTCTACAGGAGCTTGAGAGATTTTTTCTTCATCAGGAAAAACAGCTATCTTCACGGTTATTTCCTTTTTTTTCATATCCCGGATGATTTCCAGTCGTATTTTTTTCCCCGGTTGAGTGAGGCCGGCATATCTAGAGAGGTCAACATATTCATTAATTTCTTTCCCATCAAAGGAAACAATGACATCACCTTGCTGGATGCCTGCTTTTTCTGCAGGGCTATTTTCCACTACATCCGCCACCAAGGCCCCTTTATTTTTTTTCAAACCAAAGGATTTGGCTAAATCAGGTGTAACTTTTTGAATCATAAGTCCTAACCAGCCTCGTGTAATCTTCCCCTTTTCTTTTAGCTCCTGCAGGGCCCCCTTAACCATATTAATGGGTATGGCAAAACCGATTCCTTGTCCTTCAGCCGTGATAGCAGTATTGATACCAACCACTTCTCCAGCCAAATTAATCAGAGGTCCTCCGCTGTTACCCGGATTAATGGAGGCATCGGTTTGAATAAATGAATTATACGGCCCCTGCCCGATGGATCTCCATTTAGCGCTCACGATTCCTGCTGTTACTGTATGTTCCAAACCAAAAGGATTTCCGATGGCTACCACCCATTCCCCAATTTGCAATTTACTTGAATCACCCAGTCTGACTGTAGGAAGTTCTTCTTTGGTCTCTATTTTAAGGAGGGCAATATCCATATCTTGATCATACCCAACTACCTTGCCATCATATTCATTTTTGTTTGATAGAGTAATTTTAATATCTTCAGCATCTTTTACAACGTGATAGTTGGTGAAAATATAACCGTCTTGGCTGATAATAAAACCGGAACCTAAGCTTTTTTGTTTAAGCTCACCCTTAGGTATTCCGAAAAATTTATCAAAAAAATCATCTCCAAAAAAATCGCGAAAAGGATCTTTTAGGGGCGTATGAAACCTAAAACCTTTAATAACCTGAGTGGAACTAATATATACAACTGCGGGATTTATTTCTTTGGCAATATTGACAAAAGTATTTCCAGGAATGAAAGCTTCTTGTGAAAGTTCTTTCTGTTTCAGGGACGCCTTTTCCTGTAAAGCAATACTGCTTTTGGTCCAGTTAAAATTTGCGGCGATGATAATACCCATAAGAATAGAAATGAGACAAGAAATAATAATTGTCGGAATAATGATTTTCTTTTGATTCATAACTTGTTTCTCCTTTTTTAAGATATTAAACAGATTGTACTATATTTGATTTTAACTATCAATATGTTTGTAGTAATTTTGTTTAAATTATTTTCGGATTTTTTATGGAATAAATCCATTATTTGATGCAATCGTAAAAAATCAAATTTATAAAAACAGTGTCTAATAAAACTAGATAGTTATAATAGTTGAGATGGTTAATTTGGGGCTTTTTACGAGATTATCATTATTTGGTAATGAGAAAATTGACCGCAAGTTCGGCTTCTGTGACAATAAATTGTCTAACAGAAAGCCTTTTTCTGTCATTTTGACCACATTCACTATGTTCAGTGTAAACTCCGGGAGAAATCTAAAAGTTTTTTATTTTAAATACGATAAGTTTTCTCGCTCCGCTCTATTAGACAACTTTGATCAGTTCTCGGGCAGCCTCCTAGGAGGAGTATATTTTAAAATATGTTAAAATATTTGGAATATACCTTTTAAAATAGATTTTATGCTGGCATGGAATTTTATAGGGAAAACTTGAGAAATTAATGGGGAGTTAATGAGGGACCCAAAGAGAAATGAAAGGGATTCATTTTTTGTTTTTCCAATCTTTGAGCTATTAAGTCCCTTAATTATGATTTGGTAATAAAGTCCATCAATGGTGTAACTCTATTTGGTTGTTTTAGTCTTTGCAGGGCCCTTTCCTCAATTTGACGTATTCTTTCTCTGGTTAGATGAAAGTATCTACCAATCTCTTCCAGTGTCTGTTCTTTATTGTTGCCAATTCCGTATCGCATTTCAATAATTATTTTTTCGCGTTTTGTTAATGTCTTAAGGACCTTTTGCATTTGCTCTATCAAATTGCAATCAATAACTATGTCCATTGGGGATGCGCTATTTTTATCTTCGATATAATCGACAATGTTGTAGTTTCCCAATTCATCTAGAGGTGTTTCTACCGAAATGGGATTTTTGATAATTCCAACTAAGTTGTAGATTTTTTGGACAGGTACCCCCATATCATAAGCGATTTCTGAAAGGGTAGGTTCTTTTTTTATTTTTTGTATCAATTTTTGATGGCTTTTCATCATAGTTTTAATAGCGTCAAGGGTATGAACCGGGATGCGGATAGTCCGCCCTTTATCCGCCAGGGCCCTGGTGATTGATTGACGAATCCACCAGATAGCATAGGTACTGAATTTACACCCTTTACGGTAATCAAATTTGTCTACAGCCTTCATTAAACCAATATTGCCTTCCTGAACCAGATCTAAAAATGGCAGGCCACTGTTGAGGTATTTTTTAGCAATACTTACTACAAGGCGTAAATTAGCTTTGATCAGTAACTCCTTGGCTTTTTCATTGCCCTTAGCAATGCTTTTGGCGATATTAATTTCCTGCTCTTTGCTTAAAAGAGGGACCCGCCCAATTTCTCTGAGGTAGGAACGTACTTGATTGTCGCATTCTTCAAAGAATGTCTTTTGTTTTTCCTCAAGTTTTATACTGGAATCTAAGTTTGAAGTATTTTTTAAAGATTCTTCAAGCATTGCATCTTCATCTATAATATCCAGACAATTAGAATCTTTATTGAAAAAGATTTTGTAAGAGTCATAGGCTTCCATTATACAGTTCCCTCTCCTTTGCTTATCCGCGCTGTTTTTTCTTTTGTCTCTTCATATTTGATTTGTCGATAGGTGTACCATATCCGTTGGATGGCGGTCTGGTGGCATAAAAAAGTTAAAATCCACATAGTTGGCTTGAGACTATTTAGTATTGAACCTGCTGAAAGAACGAGTATCCTTTCCGGCCTTTCCATGAGGCCGGTATCACAAGATTTTATGATATTTTCCGCCCTCGCTTTAGCGTAGCTTATCGTGACAAACCCGGCCAAGGTTAGAATACTTAAGAGAACATAGGTTGATTGATGGGCTCTGGCAAAATAGAAGATAATCCCTCCTATAATGAAAAGGTCGGAATAACGATCGAGTACTGAGTCCCAGAAGGCCCCAAATTTTTTTGCTTGACCGAGAAATCGGGCATATGCCCCATCAAGTAAATCGAAAAATCCGGCTACCAGAAGGAGAAAACCGGCTAATTGAACTTTACCCAACGCGAAAACAGTTCCAACCACAAGATTAAGGAATGATCCAAAAAACGAGAGATGGTTTGGGGTAAGAATATTCGGAATTTTTTTACTGATCGGAAGTAATATTTTTTCTAAAGAGGGTTTTATATATCTAGCCAGCATTTTTTACTCAATCTCCTTACCTAACCTAAGATTTTAATATTTTTTAACATAATTGGTTAATAATATAAATAATAAATGACCAAGTATTGATGATCTCGTAAAAAGTCCCAAATTAACCATTTCAATTATTATAACTATCTGATTTTATTAGACACTGTTTTTATAAATCTGACTTTTTACGATTGCATCAAGTATTAAAAAATATTAAAATTATTACTCATTAAATAACCTCGTTAATCCTCCTGACCTGTTAAGTTTCTAATCTTTTATCTTAAAATCCCTTGATTAAATCCTTTAGGTTTTTTCCATTCTCCATACCATGAAAAAATAATTCATTGATTATCGTTTAAAATTTTTTTTATTATCAAAGCAATTTTGATGCTCTCGTAAAAAGTCCAAAATGGGGGTATGTGTACAGCATAACTTCTTGAATTTATGCAACCCAAATTTTCTAAAAACGATTTTTTACGAATGCATCAATTTTAACATTAACAGAAAATAGATACTGCTCATCGATTGTTTTCTTTTCTATAGATATGCAATATGATTGCCAGATTTTTAGCTAATCTTCCGGTCGAAAAATTTTACTGTAAAAATATTTTTTGGGTGATTGAGGGATAAGTTAGAATAAAGCTCAGGTCAAGGATTTAATGCATTTTAAAAATGGTAAAAAAAAA
This sequence comes from Pseudomonadota bacterium, assembly GCA_030625085.1. Classification (GTDB taxonomy): domain Bacteria; phylum SZUA-182; class SZUA-182; order DTGQ01; family DTGQ01; genus DAOURK01. The sequence goes on along the minus strand of DAOURK010000004.1, from coordinate 57,245 downwards.
AGAAATTGATTGGTTAAATCCGACAGGGAGATAAAATTACATATTGATATTAAGAATAAAAAATAGAGACTGAGTATGAAAAACTTTTCCTGTTAGTTATTTTTTTGCATCATGATTCTTGCGAGTTTCTGTCCACGTAAATTTAAGCTTAATAATACATTTCATAAAATGGATAAGGCCCCTCAATAGTGAAGAGGGGCCTTTATTTTTTAAGATAATCCGGTTATGGTTGATGGGCTATTAATACATTCCGCCCATTCCGCCCATTCCTCCTCCTGGAGGCATTGGGGGTGCTTTTTCTTCTTCCTTAATATCGGTAATCAGCGCTTCTGTGGTTAACATTAAACTGGCAATACTGGAAGCATTCTGTAAAGCAGTTCTGGTTACTTTGGTTGGATCAATAATACCCGCTTCCAACAGGTCTTCGTATTGGTTGGTCTCCGCATTAAATCCAAAAGCCCCTTCACTGCCTTTGACTTTTTGAACAACGATGGAGCCTTCCAATCCAGCGTTGTTGGCAATCTGTCGAATAGGTTCCTCCAGGGCTCTTTTGATAATGTTTGCTCCAATACGTTCATCACCCTTAAGTTCAAGTTTTTCAATGGCTGGAATGACTCTTAATAAGGCTACCCCTCCACCCGGGACAATGCCCTCTTCTACCGCTGCTCTGGTAGCGTTCATGGCGTCTTCGACCCGAGCTTTTTTCTCCTTCATCTCAGTTTCCGTGGCTGCGCCTACATTAATAACAGCTACGCCGCCAACTAGTTTTGCCAATCTCTCCTGCAATTTTTCCCGGTCGTAATCTGAAGTGGTTTCCTCAATTTGGACCTTAATCTGTTTAATTCGTCCTTCAAGATCATCGGGTTTACCGGAACCTTCAACAATGGTCGTGTTCTCTTTGTCAATGGTTACTCTTTTTGTCTGGCCAAGGTCATCCAACTTGATATTCTCCAATTTAATTCCTAGATCTTCAGAGATAACACGCCCGTTAGTTAAAATAGCGATGTCTTCCAGCATTTCTTTTCGTCGGTCACCAAAACCAGGGGCTTTTACTGCCGCAACGTTTAAGGTGCCGCGTAGTTTATTGACCACCAAGGTAGCCAAAGCTTCCCCTTCAACATCTTCGGCAATGATTAAAAGAGGCTTCCCCATTTTGGCAATTTGTTCTAAAATGGGCAATAAGTCTTTCATATTGCTTATTTTTTTCTCATTAAGCAGGATATAAGGATTTTCTAAAATAGTTTCCATCCTTTCAGCATCAGTAACAAAGTAAGGAGATAAATAGCCTCGATCAAATTGCATCCCCTCCACAAAGTCCAAAGAGGTCTCCATGCTCTTGGCTTCTTCAACGGTGATGACCCCATCTTTGCCCACCTTGTCCATGGCCTCGGCAATCAAATCACCGATAGTAGAGTCGTTATTAGCAGAAATGGTTCCTACCTGAGCGATCTCTTTTTTTGTTCTAGTTTCCTTGCTTAACTCTTTGATGATTTTTACGGCGGTCTCAACTGATTTTTCGATCCCTCGCTTTAAAGCTGTCGGATTGGCGCCGGCAGTCACATTTTTACATCCTTCACGGTAGATAGCTTGAGCCAAAAGAGTAGCCGTAGTGGTGCCGTCTCCGGCCACATCGCTGGTTTTTGAGGCTACTTCTTTAACCATTTGGGCACCCATATTCTCAAAAGGGTTTTCAAGTTCAATCTCTTTAGCTACCGTAACGCCATCTTTGGTGATAGTGGGCGAGCCGAATTTTTTATCCAGGACTACATTACGACCTTTTGGCCCCAGCGTTACCCTGACTGCCTCGGCCAACTTGTTAACACCTTTCAAGATCTCTCTGCGCGCCTCTTCATCAAAAATTATTTGCTTAGGCATTGATTTTCTTCCTCCGTTTTTAGTATCTGTTTTTAGTAATTAAAATTAATAATAGGTAAAAATTTTTCATTAACCCTCTATAATTCCTAAGACTTCGTCTTCGCGCATAATTAAGTATTCTTCATCATCAATCTTGACTTCGGTGCCGCCGTATTTTCCAAAAAGGATACGATCCCCTACTTTAACATCCATGGTTATTTTGAACCCATCTTCTTTTACTTTGCCGCCGCCAACTGCTATAACCTTTCCCTCCATAGGCTTTTCTTTAGCCGTATCCGGGATGATAATGCCTCCTTTGACCTGTTCCCCAATTTCAATGCGTTTTACCAGAAGTCTGTCTTGTAATGGTTTTAGATTCATAATGTTAAGCTATCCTTTCTTAAACTGTTTTTTTCTTTATTATGACCCAATAACCTTAAAGCAATAACCTTACAATGCTTTTTGGTAAGATAAATAAGATAATGCAAGATGAATAAGATAAATCAAAAAAATGAATTGTTAAATTTTTTACGGCACCCCCTTTCTCACCATATTCTAAAAATTATTAGCACTCGTTCGAAGTGAGTGCTAATACTATATTTTTCTTGTAAACAAAATGCAAGCTGAAAAATGGGGGGTTAGAGCTGATTTAAAGGAATCTGGGATAAATGTCCCCTTTTTTTTTAGAATATTTATTTATTCTATTATTTTTTATGATTTATAAGCTATTATTAAGTGTCTAGAATTTTTTTATTTTTATTTTTACTTTTTTTAAGCATTGGTTATTGATCTCTTATAAGTCATTTAATTCTTTTTTTAGCCATTCCTCGATTTCCTCTTCTTCCCAAGCATAAAGTTTGGCCTTGGAGGTGCGTTTTTTTTGATAGTAAACCAGAAGAAAGATAAGGCTTATCACAAACCATAGGCTCAGGGAACTGGTCAGGACGGGGACCCAAGTATAGATTAAACGAAGATGTTTTTTCCAAATAATTTCCAATCCATAAAGGTCAAGACCAATAACTTTATTCAAAGCCTTATCAATTTTATCACCTTGAATCAAAGCGCGGGTGATATCCCGTAAAGAATCCTGACCATATTTATTGAGGATAAAAGAAATCAAACTAAAACTTTGGGCATAGGCTATATTAATATGGTGAATAGAATCAACCGGAAATGAATGTTCAAGTTCACGAAAAGAAATGATGTCGCCTTTTAAACAAATACGAGTCATAAGCATTCGATATTGCCAATTCCATTGTTTAGCCTCATACATACTCAATCCCTCATTGAACCATTTGGGTATATGAACAGGGGATTTGTTTTGATACGTTGCTCCCAAAACAATATGGGTTAGCTCATGAATAAAAATTTTTTTCAATTGAATATGTCCCGAAGATATCGCTCTGGGAGATAAGAGCAATATCCGATGAAGATTCGGATAAGCAAGCCCAACGACCTGGGCACTGATTTTTGATGGGGAGGGTTGGAGCTTTAGAAAAGTCTCTTTTGAGGCGGCTATATAAATGGTGATTTTTTTGGTGGGATAAAGGCCGATATGATTGGTTACATTGTCAAAACATTTTTCAGCCAAATTTTTCAATTCTTGGGCAAAATAGGTATCTTTCTCTGTATAGCGGATAACAAAATGGCGGGTTTTGACTGAAAACCAATCAGGTGAAGTAAGTAATAAGGATAGAGGAGATTGCTGATTAAATTTAGTTGTGGCCGGGGAAATTGTACCCGGGGTAATTATTGTTAGTAAGAATAAGAAAATGAGGCTGAGGGGGATATATATATTAATCATTTTCATATTTTAAAATCCTTTTGGTCAACTTGACAGCAATTTTTACCATGAAAACGCATTTTGAAAAATAGATTTTATTGAAAAAGTCAAAATTTTTGCCGAACCATTCACCAAAATTAAAGTAAAATAAGCATTGCCGCTTATTTTGTCCGTGAGGTGGTTAAGTATGGCATATTATTATCTCCCGGTTAAGATTTTTTGTTCAAGGTTTGTTTTGTTTTTGGTAGTGATAGTAAAGTCGACGCCGTCGGTAACGACCGTAATAGCCCCATCAAGGTCTGTTCGGTAAATCCGGCAGGGGAGGTTTTGATACCGCGCCAGAGTCTCGGGATGGGGAAATAGCAGATTTCCGTATTTTCTGGCTGAAAAGATAGCCGCTTGCGGCGATACCATTTGCAAAAATGGGTCTGAACTGGAGTTTCGGCTTCCATGGTGGGGCACCTTTAAGATAGTGGATTGAAGTTTTTCACCAAATCCCAGCAGATCTTTTTCCGCTTCCCGCTCGATATCACCGGTAAATAAAAAACTCACTTGCTGATAAGATATTTTTAGCACCAAGGAACGGTTATTTTCTTCCCGACTACTGGTTTTTAAGTTTATCAAAGGACTTAGCCGATCATCAGGGCCAAATACTTCCATAAGAATGTTATCCATTATAAATTGATCTCCTTTGGCCGTATGCCGTATAGGGATCTTTTTTCTCCTAGTTATATCTTCAAAGATTTTATAACCGGTGGAATCGGATCGTTCTTTTGTTTTGTAGATTTGAGTTACCTTAAAATTTTTGAGAATAAACAGCAGACCGTGTAAGTGATCGGGATGGGGATGGGAAAGGATAATCAGGTCGATTTTTTTGACCCTTTTAGACCAAAGGTAGGGCGCAACCACATATCTTCCGATATCAAATTTGTTATTATAGGTGCCTCCCCCGTCAATCAAAATATTTTTTCCCCCAGGAGTCTGGATAAAACAGGCATCCCCTTTACCAACATCAAGAAAGGTAACTCGCATATTTTTTATGACAGAAGGGGAGGGGCGAGTGCAGAAAAAGAGTAGGAAAAAAAATCCAGCCAGGATACCTATAAGAAATAAGTTTTTTTTGACTAGCGGAGATTTTGGATTCCATTGGCAAAAGATGATCAAAAAAGTAGCCATAATACCATAGATTATTAAAAGATGAATCTTTGAGGGTGAGGGAACGTAAAAGAAAGCCAGGGGGATTTTGGTGACTGAAGCGCTGAATCTAGTTATCAGGTAGCATAGCCATGCTTCAAAACGAAAAAGCAGAATGGCTGGGGCCGACCATATCTGAAAAAGTATAATTGAAGACAGGCCCAGGCAAAGAAGGATGCTCATCAGAGGAACAGCCAAAAGATTAGTGATGATTCCTGCAGGGGAAATCAGATTAAAATAATAAGCGATTAAGGGACTGGTTATGAATAAAGCCATCAAAGACATATATAAGGAGGAAAGAAAATATTCTTTGGAACGTAAAAGGAATCTGGCAGGCGCCCGTTTAGTAGAGACTAGAGGGTGATGGGGCAAATATTCCAGGACAAAAAGTATCCCTACTGTTGCCAGAAAGGTTAATTGAAAATTGGCCATAAACAGGGCCTCAGGCTGCCAAAGCAAAATGCAGAAGCCTGCCAGCAGGAGAGGTTGCCAAAGGCCCTTTTCTTTTTCCAGAAGGAGGGAAAGGAAATAGGCAATAATCATAATGGAGGCACGGATGGTTGAGATTTTGTTTCCGGTTAAAAGGGTATAGAAAATAATAAAGGGAATAGATAATAAAGCGGCCAAATTTGTTGGTTTACCAAAACAGGTAAGTATTTCGAACCATTTATCCGGAAGGATGTGAAAAATAAATTTTAAGCAAAAAAAAGCGGCCATGGCCAGGATGCTAAGATGCAGACCGGAGATAGATAAAAGGTGAGCCACACCTGCTTCACTAAAGGTAGTTTTAATGTGTTTGGACAGCTTTTGTCTTTCACCTAAAAGAATGGCCTGCATAAGAAGAGATTCAGGTCCGGAGGTTACTTTCTCAATATTTTCGGAGATATCTTTTCTCAACTGATAAATTCGACGAAGAATTTGTTTGAACCATGGAATCTTTCTTGCTGGAGTAACTAAACAGAGATCTTTAATATAACCGGTGGCGAAAATATCCTTTTGGCGAAGGTAATTGGAATATGGGAAGCAACCTGGATTATTATAATCGTGAGGGAGTTTTAATCTGGCTTTTACCTGGACGGTGTCATAATATCGGCACGTTTTTTTTGGGTTGTACCAATCGAGCCGTACGATTCCGGATGTCATAAGATTTTGTCCTGGGGACATAATTTTTTGTACGGCTAGATGAAGTCGGGTTTTTTTATAAAAGTATTCCGGCGGTTTTACAAGGCGGCCAATTATGCTGATAGGTGGTTTGTTAGAATTGAGGGTTTGGGTTAAATAGTTCGTAAGGCGATGTGATGGCACCTCGTCTATCTGAATGATATTTATTCGGATTAATAGAGAGCCCAGGCCAAGGAACACAGAAGAGAACAAAATAATAAAAAGGAATTGGCGAAATTTGGGGTTGAAGGATCTGGATAGAGCTAGGAAGGTCCCGCTCAACAGGATAAAGAAAAGGGGAGTAAATAAAAGAGGGGGGAAATAGTGTGTCGGATAATAACCCCAGAGGACCCCAAAAAGATAAGAAACGGAGGCAAGAACGAGAAAATTCATATTCCGAAACAATACCTTAGACATTTATTACAGGTGAAAATTAAAAAAAATTAAGTGAAGTTAACATTATTTTATTGAAGTTAACATTATATTTATTATAGAAGAATTTATTTGTTATGACAATGGAGGATACGTGGTGAGTGCCTATGCAAGGAGATTCATAGATATGTATTCAATTTCATTCATAGGTAATGCCTTGTTAAATAAGCTAATGACAAATGTATTGTCAAGGATATATGAAATTTTTTTCACATGTTTTGCCCGACAAAGGGGGCAAAATATAAGAGATTATAAAGGCCGGACACAGGAATTTTTGATAAATTTAAAAAATTATAAAATTGGAATTGAAGAGAGCAAGCTGTTTAAGGCTAAGGCTAAAGAAATAATGAATAAAGCAAGGAACTTGCAGTCAAATTTTTTCCATTGTTTTTTTGAATTCGTTTATGGCACAGATGTTGCATATCAATTAGCCACATACACATATGTTGAAGAGAGAGTTTATGATGAACAATAACAATAATAAAAAACATGAGGTAAAAGTAGGCGAACAAGACCTAAAGATAAAAGAATGTTAGCTTTTAATGTATTGGAGTGATCAACATTTTAAAAATATATATTTAATAGGAGGTGATCAAACATGATCAGTAAAAAAAAGAGAGAAAAGGGGGTGGATAATAAGTAAAAATATTTAGCTGAAATAAGAAGTTTTTCGTATTTAGACTGAGAAGGTTTTAAGCTAAAAGAAAGTTGGCTGAAAGAGAATTTTTGGAAGGAGTATAATAAGGAGTTATGATTATGAATAAAAAAGGGTTTTTGAAAGCTTTGATGATGAGTTTGGTTATAGCCGTAGCGGCTGTGTTTGTGGCCGGTAATGTTATGGCTCAGGTTATGACAACGCAAATTCCGCTGCAAAAAGGCTATGCCGCTGGTATTGACGGTACAGGCGAAGTCGTGGATGTGGATAATGACGGCCGCGAGGATGTTACCACGGCATTGGTAGATAACTTCGAATATTGGAACAACCCCAGAAATATGGGATGGAGCGTTATTGAGCCTGCTTACCCTGTATGGGGTGCCGGTCTAGGTTACGGGCAAGTGAACAACGTTTTGGACTTTGAGCAAGGAAGCAGGGTCTTGGATGTTTATCGGCCCATGTCAGTGTTTCTTCTGAACACAGGATATGATGTTTTTACGATTTATAAAGCATGTGTATTCAATGATGGGAATATCATTGATGCAGCATTTAGTGGAATGAGCCTTGAGGTAAGAGCGCCTCTGGCTATAGAGCAGTTCGATACTTTTGAGATAATTGTGAGTGTTGAGGCTCAAGCGGGAAATAGTGGTGATACAGGCCAGGAAGTAAGTATTGTTTTCAGGCCTATTGAAGGCCCACAGGGTTATTATGGTATTTTGAATGCAATGACAGACGATGCATTGGACGATGGAGAAGGGCTTGAAGAGGGGGATGTTATCATGGTGGCCTTGGGACGAATGTTTCAGGACGGAACCTGGCATCTGGTAATGGAAGATCTCGCTGAAATCGTAGCCCAATATGATCGTGGTGACCCCGACGATGATGACGATAGCGCTGTTCTTGAGAAGATTGCTATGATTACGGTAAGAGGAAATCAATACAGATTAGACAACATTATGTTCACCAGGCCGGAGGCTTCCATAGCTGGAAATGCTGCGCCACATCTTTTCCATGTTGGGCCTGTATACTGCCAGTTATATGGACAGCAGGGTTACAACCCTGCAGGCAGATGGCTGCTGGCCGAAGATGGCGATCTTGGAGTGACTGCCGAATATAATAAAGATGGCGATCTGATTTTCCCTAATATTTTTGACCCGGATTTTCCGAAAGACCCATATACAATTAATAGTGACGGATCGGTCGACGGATTTTCTGATTTGGGGAATACCTCTGCCTTTAAAGCTTATGAACTTGATGCGAATGATAATTGTGATATTGATCCTGATAAAGCGATTACCGCTGATCTTACCTGGACGTTGACTATGGGTGATACCCTTGGCCCTCAAATTACTGATGGTTTTATTGAGTATGCTGATATTTCTAGTAACCCTACTGACGCGCAGATGAAGACGTGGCCTCCATATTTGATTCAGGAAGACGGCGTAATGATTGTCAATAAGATACAAACAGATGCTAATACAGTTGAAGATCAAGACGGCAACCCATACGTAATGGATGAGACCAACCCAATGTATGGCTTAGCCATTGCATTAGCTAATGCCGATTCCGAGCATACGACATTACCGCAGGCAGTGAGAATAGTTCCTCATCTTGGACAGGTGATTGAAGATATGATCGTTACCGCAAGAGTTAGCGATGGCATAGTTACAGACAAGGAAACATTTCCGATTTCAGTAGTTAATTATCCGGTGACCAATTATCCTCCAATAATCAATGATGTTGATGATCAGATTTTTTATGTATCAGAGGGTAATGGTTATCGAATTTTGGCCCTTGATCCTGATATACAGGATATGGCTGGTTTGACCTACCACGCTACCTTGAACGGTTTGCCTAACTATCAGGTTGGTCCTTGGATGAATCAAATTATAGGACCGACTACTGGTGTGATATCCTTTGTGCCTCAATTTGAAGGTGCTCTTGATTGTATTGTAACTGTAACTGATCCTCGCGGTATGAATGCTGTTTGCCAAATTACCATCTTCTGCGTAAATCGGGGAACGTGGTTTAACCATCCGCCTATTGTCCTGGGAGATCTTGATTCTCCTCAAACAATCAGGGCCGGAGAAATGTTTATTGCCAATGAAATGAACTTCCAAGATCCTGATGGAGACAAGATGTACTGGTCATGTAATGTAGGTTCTGTTGGAAACAATGGCATCTATACTTTCCAGACTCAGTTCCCTGGATATTATCTGGTTCAAATTACCGCTTATGATATTCGAGGCGGCGCTGCAACCACTGAGTTCGTAATTCACGTACGTCCATGGTGGTCGATGTAATCCAGGCTGTTCATTTTGATGATTAAGTAATGTTTAAATAGTCTGGCCAAAGGCGGGTAACAATTTTTGTTACCCGCCTTTTTTTTGTTTGCCTCATCATTTGGTGAATCATCCCTCACAAGGTACATAACCTACTATAGAGAGGTAATAATTCAGAGCCCCCACATATTAAAATATTAAAACCACAAACACATAACCAAAGACTTATTTTTATGTTCTTTGTGCCTTTGTGGGTTTAAAATATAATTTCTGATTTTTAAATCTGGTTTATAGGGCTGAATTGTTACAGAGAAGGGGATTAAATAAAGGGCGGCTAAAAATAGCATAACAATCCAATCATAACAATAGAAATGGAGGATTTTTAAGGGCTTTAATTAAGGAGCCGACGGCCTTTTAAATGGGTTTTTAAATTGGCGGGTTTGATGGACAAAAGCCTCCAGACGGGTCTTAATCGTTGTATCCTCCAAGCCGTCGTAAGCCAGATTTAAGAAGGGGAAATTTTTATAATCATCTCGCACCTTTTTTAAAATGCCGGTGCTGATGTTTCCCGGCATACACGTAAAGGGCATGACATTGATTATTCCGGAAATATTTTTTTTCACCAAATCAATGGATTTGCCGATGGTCAGGATGGCTTCTCCCTCAAAGGATGAATGTAGATAGGGCCGGCTGTGCTTGAGAAGTTTTTTGGTGGAAGGCTCCCGGCCATTGGGCATCAGGGCACAAAGCTGTCGGTATATTTTTTCTTCGTCTTTTTTTTGGACAAAATCATTGATAGTGGTAGATAACAAATTTTTAAAATTTTTATTCTTGAAGCTGCGCTCCTTAGCCGTATAATTAATATAATGAAACCACTCGCTCACTGGCGCTAGCCGAATTTCCGCTCCAAGATGTTCCATTTCTCGAATTAAGTCATTGTTGCTGAAGCGATTAGATCGGATGAAGATTTCTCCAACAATACCAATAATGGGCCGGTTGGTCTTTTGTTTGAGACGAAGGGAGGCTAGGGGCTGATAGATTTTTTTCAAAACCGGGAAAACAGAATTTTTCGTTTCCATATGGTGGCATAAAAGCGATAGGCATTTTTGATAAATTTTATCAGCTTCGCCAGGTATTTTTTCATAGGGGCGATGGCTCAACAGCCATTTTTCAAGATAATCAATAACCACTATCCCCTGCCAGGCCAGACGGGAAAATTTTTTACTGATAATCCCAAGTTCATTATAAAAGGACTCCCCTTGGTTGGGAGCATATATAGGTACCTGTTGAAACCCTAACTGATCAAGTACCATCCTTTGAAATCGGTAATATTGGCCGAATCGACAGGGGCCATCACCGGATGGCATAAAAAAGGCATATTTCGTCGGGGTAAAGTCAGATGATTGAACGATTTTAATCATGTCCCCGGTGGTAATGAGACAAGGATAACACTCCTTGCCCGAGGTATACATCCTTCCATAATAAATGGTTTCCTCATCAGGTTCAGGCATTACCTCGGCCGATATCCCTTGAGATCTAAAAGCGGAACAAATAGCATGAGCATGCTCGGACATATGGGGAATGTAAAGGGTCCTTTGATTTGATTTGGCGGTTAAGGGTTGACCAAAGGGTCCGCTTGACTGAGTAATTTTTCTCGAGGGGAGGCATTTATTGTTTAATTGGCTGTCTTTTGGCTTTTCTTGAAAGGGGGCCTGTGCCGGATGATTTAAGACCTGTGACTTAATAGGTCTCTTTGCTTCGGATTGCATTTTGAGACTATCCACAAAAGCCTCACAACGCGTTATAATTCCGGCCCCGGCGCTGTGTTCGTCAATTTCAATTTGCAGATAGGGTCTTTCTTTCATTATGTTTTGAAAGAATTGGGTAATAAAAGAATCAGGACCACAGCTAAAATTGGTAATATAAACGGCATGACAGTTGGGCATAGTGCGAATAATATTGGCGGCGCTCAAAATACGCTGACCGTATCGCCAGTACATGTTGGGCCATTCATCGGCAATAGGATTTTGCTGAAGAGCTAAAAAGTCCATAGGAATAATAAGAAATCCCATATCTTGAAGAATCTTGGGAATTTCCAAATTAAGGCCATAATCAAAACCATTATATGGACGACTAATCAAAACGATTGTTTTTTCATCCTTGGGCAGCCTTTTTATGATCTCCTCCCCCTTTTTTTGAAGAGTAGTGTAAAAAAAGTTTTGCGCCCTTTGAGCTAAATTAAAGGCCTTGGTTACCTTAGCCTTTGATTTTTCAAGGTCTTGGCCCAAGTCAATCAAGCCTTTTGGCAGGCAGTTATCTTTTTTTTGAAAAAATATAACCGGTTTAAGGAGCTCAACCCCTTGTTTTTCAATATCAATGGCTGCACAAACAGTATAGGGAATGGTTTGAACATAGGGGCAATTAAAGCTGTCATTCATGTCGCTGTGGTCCGGAGGCATGTTAATGATACTTGGTAAAAATATATAATCAATCCCTTTTTGCAAAAGGTTAAGTACATGTCCATGGGTGACTTTGATGGGAAAACATGTGTCTGCTACCGTTGTTTGCACTCCCTGAGTAATGATTTCTTTATTGGTAGGCTGGGAAAGGACCACTTCCAAGCCCAAAGCTTCAAAAAAAGTGCGCCAGAAGGGAAGTAATTCATGAAAAAAGAGACAAAGAGGAATCCCAACTTTTTTTTTGTGGGGGAAAGGCGTCGGTTGGGCGGGGAAATAGGATTTATAAAGTTCTTGAGCCCGAAAAGCAAAAAGGTCCGGATGTCGTTGTTGGGACTTCCCTCCCTTTTTTTCATCATATTTATCGCACCTGCTTCCATAGAATAAAGGGCGATCCAGATCGAGAGTGACTTTTTTAATTTGGCAATGATTAGCACACCCCTGGCATTCAAAACTTTCAACGCTATAGTGGCGCTTGCTCAGATCAAAGCCTTTAAATTTACTTTGAGTCCAATTTTGTTCCTCCTGGGCTATAAGGGCTGCTCCAATGGCCCCGGTAACCTCATGGTGGTCGGGGACAATAATTTGTTTTTCTAAGACCTGTTGAAAGGCTGCTACCACACTTTTGTTAAAGGCCACTCCGCCTTGAAAAAAAATATGTCGGCCGATTTTTCGGCCGGCTACGACACGATTCAGGTAATTATTGACGATAGAATAACTCAGCCCGGCAACCAGATCACCTTTGGCAGCACCCTTTTGTTGATGATGCACCAGGTCGGACTCCATAAAGACGGTGCAGCGCTCTCCCAGTTTCACCGGGCAAGGGGAGGATAAGGCCATGGTTTCAAATTCTTTTTTTATGTTTATTTCTAATTTTTCGGCTTGCTCCTCCAAAAAGGAGCCTGTCCCGGCCGCACAAACCTTATTCATTTCAAAATCCACCACAGCACCCTGATCCAGGCTGATATATTTTGAATCCTGCCCACCGATTTCAAAGATGGTATCAACCTGAGGATCAATAAGGAAGGCAGCTTTTGCCTGTGCGGTGATTTCGTTTTTAATGATGTCCGCACCCACAAAATCACCAATGAGATATCTACCGGAGCCTGTCGTCCCTACGCCGCAGATATGAACCAGATCTTTAACCTCTTGTCCAACTTCCTCTAATCCCTTACGAACTGCTTCTATTGGACGACCGGCAGTCATCAGATATCTTTTGGACAACACCTTTTTTTGAGTGTCAATGACAACTACATTTGTGCTGATCGATCCTACATCGATCCCTAAAAAAGCTTGCCTCACATCTGTCTTTTGCTTAAACTTGATTGTTTTTTCGGGTATATTATTTTTTTGAGCCTTGGACTGCTGATGATAAAAGCAGTGTAATGCCGGCAACGGCGAGGATTTATGATGGTTTTGACCCAGATATTCTTTGATTGTTTCTACGACTTTATTCCCCTTAATAAAGTTCGGTTTTTCTAAAACAATGAAGGCCGCCCCGATGGCCCCCATACAATTATAGTATTTGGGTATGATCAATTCCCCAGGCCCTAGGCCCAACACAGTCTCCATAGCTTTCACCATGCCTCGGTTAGCAGCTACTCCGCCTTGAAAAACAATGGGTTTTTGAAACTGTTTACCCTTGCCGATGGTTCCTTTAAAATTTCGAACCATAGCCTGACAGAGTCCGGCAATAATGTCACAATCCGGTGTTGCTTCTTGTTGGAGGTGTATCATATCGGATTTGGCAAAAACGCTGCATCGTCCAGCCAGACGAGCGGGGGTTTTTGATTTTAGGGCTAATTCGCTAAATTCATCTTCAATTGATACCCCAAGACGTGAGGCTTGCTGGTCTAAAAATGAACCGGTGCCCGCTGCACACATCATATTCATAGCAAAGTCTTTCAAGACAGCTTGGCTTGAGGAGGCCTCATGATCCAAAAGGATCAGCTTGGAATCCTCTCCACCGATTTCAATGATGGTTTTAGCCTTAGGATAAAGAAGAGTAACTGCTCTCATTTGTGCAATAATTTCATTAATAAAGGAACATGAAAGGACATTACTGAGTATTTGACCTCCGGTCCCGGTAAACGATAAACAGATGGAATCTGTCTGCAGATAATCTGAAAATTCATCCTGCAGCACCTCGAGGGTTTTATGGATAGGTTGTCCTTTAATGCGATGATAAGAGGTTTTGATAATGTTTTGATTTTCCCCGATTAGAGCAAAATCAGCACTTATTGAACCAATATCAATGCCAAGGCAAAAATTTTCTTTTTTGCTGTTATGAACATCTCGCATCGCTTAGTACTCCCACCTACTCTAAAACACAGTTATTTTTTTAAAATTTTTTCCCCCAGCTCATCCCTTATGAATTCCTGCCCCGACGATGGGGAAGGGTTAAGGGAAAGGAATAACTAAAGGTATATTTTATTACGTATCAATAGCCTACGTTTATATTTTTTTGTGGTAAAAATTAATAAATTAGATGATAATAAAAAATATAATACTATTATATTTTTTATTTGTTTTCAAGGGCTTTTTATCTAAAAACTTTAAACTTTACAAGGGGTGGAGAAAAATATATACTTGAAACAATATAATCAATTATTTGGTGAAGAGTTGCCAAGATGAGTATTTTAAAACATCGATTAGTTCGAGAAATTCTCGGGGTGGTTTTTTTGGCCCTGGCCCTTTTTTTCTTATTAAGTCTTATCTCTTACCATCCAGATGATCCTTCTTTTAATCATGCGGTGGAAACCCGAGTAGTCCATAATTTAATTGGCCGTTTCGGCGCTTATTCAGCTAGTTTCACCCTTACCTTTTTTGGGGGAATGGCCTTTTTTCTCCCCTTGGCTTTGGTATTAATGGGGTGGAGTCAATTGAAATTGCGGGAATGGAAATATTCCGTTTCCCAACTGTTGGGAATTTTTTTATTAATTATTTCTGTGTGTGGTTTGCTGTCGCTCAGTGCTTATGACCGGAAAGTATTTTCTGATTTTTATTATGGGGGATCAATAGGCAAGGGGGTCATTGATTATTCTCGCTTGGTTTCCTATTTTAATGTTCTCGGCACCTGGATTATACTCCTTACCGCTCTTTTGGTTTCACTGATGCTTTTGACACAAATTTCCATTTATGATTTTCTTTTTTCAATAAAAGAGAAAATAAGCCATATGGTTACCTTTTTACAAGATTGGAGGATAAATCGAAAATTGGGTGTTGCTTCCTGGAGAAAGAAAGAGAGTCTCAAAGGGGCTGATATTTCATCTAAAGCATCCCCTAAAAGAAAAAGAAAAGGCAAAAGGGCTCAATTGGCCGAGGGGGAAAAATTCGAGCAAATTTTGGCGGTCGCTGACGGGCCCCCACCCTTATGGTTATTGGAAGAGCCGGAAAGGGTGGGCTCCGCTGAAAATAAGCAATGGATCAAGGAAAGTTCAGGAAAACTTAAGAAAAAGCTGCTGGATTTTGGGGTGCAGGGAAATGTTGTTAATGAACTTCCGGGACCGGTTGTTACCAGATACGAATTTGAACCGGGCACAGGGATTAAAATTTCTAAAATTTCAAACCTTTCGGATGATCTGGCTTTGGCTATGAAGGCTTTATCTGTTCGTATAGTAGCGCCAGTACCCGGTAAAAGCGTGGTGGGACTGGAGATCCCAAATCAGCATCGGGAGAAAGTATATTTGCGCCAGATTTTAGAATCGGAGCAATTCAGTGCCTCATCCTCTAAACTCACTTTGGCCCTGGGCAAGGATATTGCCGGAACCCCTTATATTACTGATCTGGCCAAAATGCCTCATTTATTATTAGCCGGGACTACTGGATCAGGAAAAAGTGTTTCTGTAAATACTATTATCTGCAGTATTTTGTTTAATTCCTCGGCTGAAGAAGTAAAATTTATTATGATTGACCCCAAAATGCTGGAATTGGGAATTTATAATAATATTCCCCATCTTTTGGCACCGGTAGTGGTGGAGCCAAAGGAGGCAGCCAATGCCCTGCGATGGGCTACTCAGGAGATGGGAAACCGCTATCGAGCTTTGGCTGAAAAGGGGGTTCGGAATATTGATCAATACAATCAATTAATTCGCTCGGAGGGAACGAAAAGAGCGGTTTCGGAAGCCTTACCTGAAGAAACAGTCCATAGTCCCTTGCCCTATATTGTCATTGTAATTGATGAATTTGCCGACTTGATGATTATGTCAGGCAGAGAGGTGGAAACTTTGTTGATCCGGTTAGCTCAGATGGCCAGGGCCGTGGGTATTCATCTTATTATTGCCACTCAACGCCCTTCGGTAGATGTTGTTACAGGCTTAATTAAAGCTAATTTTTCTTGTCGGATTTCATTTCGGGTATCTTCAAAAATTGATTCAAGGACGATTCTCGACGCTAATGGCGCAGAAAGGCTACTGGGGCAAGGTGATATGTTGTTTTTACCGCCTAACAGTTCTGAATTAATTAGGCTGCATGGTTCTTTTATCAATGAAGTTGAGATTAATCGATTGGTTAAGTATTTATTAAATCAGGGGAAGGCACAATATAATGAAGCTATCCTGACCTGTACTGCTGATGAGGTAAAATCAGAAAATGGTTCGTCAGATGAAGAATATGACGATTTATATGATAAGGCGGTTGATTTGGTATTGAGAACGAGGCAGGCTTCGATCTCCATGGTTCAGAGACGGCTCCGGATTGGCTATAACAGGGCGGCAAGAATGGTTGAAATTATGGAGCGAGAAGGAGTGGTGAGT
The DNA here is from genome assembly GCA_030625085.1 of Pseudomonadota bacterium. GTDB lineage: Bacteria > SZUA-182 > SZUA-182 > DTGQ01 > DTGQ01 > DAOURK01. The sequence continues at coordinate 40,674 of DAOURK010000004.1, read as the reverse complement.
AAACCCCAAGGAAGCAAGCCCAGGGAGGTGCTGGTTGGTTCGGATTATGAACGGTAAATTAATTTGTAAACTTGTTTCAATTATCTGTGCTTTGCAGTTTGCGCTTACGGCTAATTTCGGGTGGGCCCAAGAGGTAAAGGTAGATTCGATTGTGCGTAATGTTCAGGGCTGGTATGATAACTTGTTGGATTTTCAAGCCGATTTTCAGCAAAAAACCTTTAGCCAAACCTTGAAAAATACGTCAGAGGCAAGGGGTAAAATTTATTTTAAAAAGCCTCATCTCATTAAATGGGAATATGAATCTCCGGAAATACAGATTTATATTATTGATCAAAAAAATTTTTGGTGGTATGTACCTGAGGATGCCCAGGTGGTAAAAAAGAAAGCCGAAAGTGTTTTACAAGATGCGACCCCCCTTTCTTTTTTGGCCGGTATGGGTGATTTACAAAAAAGTTTTATCATTACCCTGCCTAAAGAAGTAAAAGCAGATGAGATGGGAGATGTCCTGTATTTGAATTTAACCCCTCGGCAAGAGTCTGTCAATATTAAGCGGATGCAGATAAAATTGGCAGCCAAAACATTCCAAGTCTTGGGGATGCTGGTAGTTGATCCCTATGGTAATACAAATGATATTGATTTTATCAATATTCAGATCAACCGAGATTTAAAAAATAAAATTTTTCATTTTGTGCCTCCTAAAGGTGTGGATATTATAAGTGGAGATGCAGAGCAAATAGGTCCATCGAGCAAGCCTTTCTAGCTGTTGACAAAGATTATATAGTCACCTAATATATTAATGTAAGGAATAATTTTGTTTTTTTAAAAGAGTGAGGTAGTAGAGTGATTTTAGATATTATCAAATATCCGGCTTCTCTATTGCGAGAAAAGTGTGCTCCGGTTCAGGTTACTGATACTTCTATCAAAAAGTTGGTTTCCGATATGGCCGATACAATGTATGCAGCGCCGGGAGTTGGTTTGGCTGCGCCACAGGTCGGGATTTTAAAGAGGGTGGTCATTATCGATACAGCTAGAGATCCTGACCAGCGAAATTTAAGGGTGTTTATCAATCCGCATATATTATGGGCGGAAGGACAAATGGTCGGTGAAGAGGGGTGTTTAAGTTTGCCCGAGGTATATGGTGAGGTAAAACGATCAGAGGTGGTCAGGGTGTCTTATTTAGATTTGGCCGGCAAAGAACATGAAATTACAGGCGAAGATCTCTTAGCTCGTGCTATCCAGCATGAGGTGGATCATCTGAATGGAATTTTATTTATTGATCACCTCAGTGCGATCAGACGAGAGTTAATAAAGACTAAATTGCGCAAAAAAGCAAAATTAACGGCTAGGGGTTGAGGGAGAGAATTATTTATGCGCCTGGTGTTTTTAGGGTCCTCTGATTTTGCCTATCCATCATTGAAAGCGCTTATAAACAGCCATCATCAGATCAAAGGTGTTATTACGCAACCGGACAGGCCCAAGGGGCGAGGGCGGCAAATACATCCTTTATCCCTTAAAACACTAGCTCTTGAAGCAGGATTGCCGATAGAACAACCTCCAAAAGTTTCTAACCCCCAGAGCATGGAATTTATTCGGGAAATAAAGCCGGATATTATGGTAGTGGTGGCTTATGGGCAAATACTTACCAAAAACCTTTTAGCCATACCAGTCCACGGATGCCTTAATGTCCATGGTTCTTTATTACCTAAATATCGGGGGGCATCCCCAATTAACTGGGCCATTATCGAGGGTGAACAAAAAACGGGGGTTACCACCATGCAAATGGATGAGGGAATGGATACCGGAGCTATTTTAATACAAAGAGAGATCCCTATTTTACCAGAGGATACATCTGGCAGCTTATCTGAAAGGATGGCTCAATTAGGAACAGAGGTTTTGCTGGAAACCCTGACTCTTTATGAAACGGGGAAAGTTGTCAGAATTAAGCAGAATGAGGAATTGGCCACTTATACCAGATTATTAAAAAAAGGAGACGGGTTAATCCATTGGAACCAGAGGGCTGAGCGAATTTGTCGAGTCGTTAGAGGCTTCAGCCCTTGGCCTGGGGCCTTTTCTTATTTAGATGGGCGTAGGATAAAAATATTGCAGGCTCAAACCATTGACCATTGCAGGGGTGAAAGGTTAGGAGAAATTGTAGGGGTAAGTCGGACCGATGGGTTGCTGATAACAGCCGGTGAAAATACATTATTGGGGATCACCTTGTTGCAACCGGAAAATAAACGCATTATGAATGCCTGGGAATACGCGCAAGGATTTCGAGGTAAAAAATTGGAGGGGAGATGTTGGTCTTCCCCACCCAAAGATTAATGAATAAATTATATAAATTAATTCATAATTTTTATGAGGATTAAACTGAAGAGAGCAAATTTTTTTTGATTAAGGTAATATTTTTTCTACTAAATTACGAAAGAAAAGAGGGAGGATAAGGATTCATGAATTCTGTAAAAACAGGATTTTTTATGGTTTTGCTAACTGTGCTCTTGGTTCTTGTAGGGAATATCCTGGGGGGGCGGCAAGGACTGTATATAGCTTTTGTTTTTGCTCTGGTAATGAATGTCGGCGCCTATTGGTTTAGTGATAAAATGGTCTTGAAAATGTACCGGGCTCAGGAGGTGAGCAGAGCACAGGCTCCGGAGCTTTATGATATCGTAGAGTCGTTGAGCAGAGCATCTGGTTTACCAATGCCCAAAGTTTATATTATTCCCCAAGGCTCTCCCAATGCCTTTGCGACGGGGAGAAGTCCCAAACATGCTGCGGTTGCCGTGACTTCAGGGATTTTGCAAATCTTAGATCGGAATGAATTGGCCGGAGTGCTATCTCATGAATTGGCCCATGTGAAACATCGGGATATTTTGATTAGCACTATTGCCGCAGTCATGGCGGGGGCTATTACTATGCTGGCTTCTATGGCACGGTGGGGGGCCCTTTTCGGAGGATTTGGCGGTGATAGTCGCCGAGGTGGTGAGGGGAGTATTATACCTTATCTGGTAATGATGATTTTAGCGCCAATTGCAGCCATGCTGATTCAGATGGCTATATCCCGATCCCGTGAGTATATGGCTGATAAGGATGGAGCGAAAATAAGCGGACATCCCCTTTGGTTGGCTGGCGCTTTGAGAAAACTTCAGCAAGGCGCTCGGGTTACTCCTATGAAAGCCAGCCCTGCTACCGCTCACATGTTTATTATTAATCCCTTACGCGGTGGCGGCATTCAGTCTTTGTTCAGTACACATCCTCCCCTTGAAGAGCGAATAGCCAGACTTGAAACGATGTCCTCTTAGTAGTCAGCGATTTTTATTTTAACCTCTATCCGTAGTAAAGTTGATGAAATTTTTGCTAAAGGAAGATGGGCCGCTGTTTGAGCGAAGCGATTATTTGCCGACTAATTCTATAATTTTCCACAATTACATTTTTTTTCAGCAATACTGATGCATTCGTAAAAAGTAGTTTTTAGAAAATTTGGGTTGCATAAATTCAAGAAGTTATGTTGTACATATATCCTTATTCTGGACTTTTTACGAGACTATCAATACACTTATTTATTTAAAAATTGAATTCATACTGGATAGTGCTGAGGGCATAAATGGCGGCTGTTTCACATCGAAGAATCCAGGGAGCACAGCACACAGGAATGAATTGAGCTTCTTTGGCCGATTGAATCTCATCTGCCGAGAAACTTCCTTCAGGTCCAATTAAGACGATAATTTTTTTTATTTTTTTATGCTTATCAAGGACATTCTTTAACCGGTTCTGATGTTCCTTTTCCCAGAGAAGTAAGCGAAGTAAACTCGTTTCTTCTTTTAAATTTTGCAGTAGAGTTGAAAATTCAGTGGGATGATGAAGCATGGGAAGGGTATTTCTCCCGCATTGTTTAGCTGCTTCACTGGCAATTTTTTGCCATCGCGTCCATCGTGTTTGAGAAATCATTCCCTTTGAATTAAAACTGTGGCTGCTCATAAGCGGGATAATTTCCTCCACGCCAAGTTCGGTAGCTTTTTGAATAATCAGATCCATTTTAGCGTGTTTGGGTATCCCTTGGGCTAAAATGAGGGTATGTTTATTTTGAAAAGAGGAGGGAATTTGTTCAAGGATGTGAAGATCTATTTTTAAGGGGGTAATATTTTCAATTTGGGCGCAAAAATTTTTTTTGTCTTCAAGAGTAATGATGAGTTTATCACCCACCTTTTTACGAAGTACATGAATAATATGATGAACGTCGCTTCCGGTGATGATGGTTTGATCGCCGGTAAAATTATTTGAATGAATAAAAAATTTCGGCATTTTTTATTTATTATCGTTGATTACCTCAGAATCAGCGTCAACAACCTTTTCATCTTTTTTATCTTTTTGCTCTTTTGATTGACTGCTGTCTGTCTGCTCGCCTGATGCTGATGTCTGCTCTTCTGAGGGGGATGAGTTTTTCTCTCCTTGCTGTGGCTGCTTTTGGGCAGCCTGTGCATACATTTGCTGTGCCAAAGCATGGGATGCTTTGGTTAATTCCTCAATGGCCGTTTTTATGGTTTGCGAATCAGAACTATCTTTAACCTTTTTCAATACGTCCAGAGCATCTTGAATTGACTTCCGATCGGTTTCAGATAATTTATCTGCGAATTCCGACATTGATTTTTCAGTTTGGAATAAGAGAGAATCAGCCTTGTTATGTAATTCGGCTAATTCCTTTTTATTTTTGTCCTCTTCAGCGTGCAGCTCAGCCTCTTTGATCATTTTTTGAATTTCTTCCTCTAAAAGGCCGCTTGAAGCGTTGATCTTAATAGCCTGTTCTTTGCCGGTCCCCAAGTCCTTGGCTGATACATTTACAATTCCATTAGCGTCGATGTCAAAGGTGACCTCAATTTGAGGTACTCCACGAGGGGCAAGTGGTATACCCACTAAGTCGAATTGGCCCAGACTTTTGTTGTCGCCGGACATTTCACGTTCTCCCTGCAAAACATGTATACCTACTGCGGTTTGATTGTCAGCAGCGGTAGAGAAGGTTTGACTTTTGCGGGTTGGAATAGTGGTATTTTTTTCTATAAGTTTGGTAAAGATTCCACCTAAGGTTTCGATGCCCAGTGAAAGCGGAGTAACGTCAAGGAGTAAAACATCTTTCACTTCTCCCTTAAGGACAGCTCCTTGAATGGCCGCACCGATAGCCACCACTTCATCCGGATTCACTCCCTTGTGGGGGTCTTTACCAAAAAAAATTTTCACCCTTTCCTGGACTAATGGCATCCGGGTTTGTCCTCCGACTAAAATTACCTCATTAATATCACCGGCATTAAATCCGGCATCCTTTAAGGCTATTTGGCATGGTTCAATGGTTCGATCAATCAGATCTTGCACCAATTGCTCCAATTGAGCCCTAGTCAGGGTAATATTAAGATGTTTGGGGCCACTGGCATCTGCTGTTATAAAAGGGAGATTAATTTGTGTTTGAATAGAGGAGGATAATTCGCATTTGGCTTTTTCAGCCCCTTCTTTTAAACGTTGGAGGGCCATTTTGTCATTCCGCAGATCAATACCTTGTTCTTTTTTAAAGGTATCAGCTAAGTAAGCTATTATTTTTTGGTCGAAATCATCGCCGCCAAGAAAGGTATCTCCATTAGTGGATTTAACCTCGAATACGCCATCTCCAATTTCTAAGATGCAAATATCAAAGGTCCCTCCTCCTAAATCGTAGACGGCAATTTTTTCATCTTTTTTCTTTTCAAGACCGTAGGCCAGGGAAGCGGCTGTCGGCTCATTGATGATGCGAAGGACATTAAGTCCGGCAATTCTTCCAGCGTCTCTGGTGGCCTGTCTTTGACTGTCATTGAAATAGGCCGGCACGGTAATAACGGCTTCGGTCACTTTTTCACCCAGGTAGCTCTCAGCAGTTTCCTTCATCTTTTGTAAGACAATAGCTGAAATCTCCGGTGGTGTGTATTGTTTTCCCTTTACATCTATAGAGCAATCCCCGTTTGAGGCTTCAATTATCTTATAAGGTGACGTTTCTTGAGATTTGGTAACTTGAGGGGCATTAAATTTTCTTCCAATCAACCTTTTTACAGAAAAGATAGTATTTTCCGGATTGGTAATGGCCTGACGTTTGGCAATTTGGCCGACCAATCTTTCTGCCTGATCAGTAAAAGCCACCATTGAAGGGGTTGTACGATTACCTTCATTATTTTCAATAATTTTTGCCGATCCCCCCTCCATAATGGCTACACATGAATTTGTTGTCCCCAGATCAATTCCAATTACTTTTCCCATTCAATGCCTCCTTTATTGAAAAATAGGGAAGGATTTTGCAAAATAAGGTATTTTGTCATTTTAAGGGGGAGCGAAAAATCTTTAACAGTTTGTTTTTAATAATATTTTTTGTCGCTAAATCTTCTTAAATGACAGTTCAGGGTTATTTTGCAGAATTCTTGAAAAATGGACCTATTGGATTTTTATTTTTGCTCATTGGATTTTTTTTTGGCTACAGACACCAGAGCAGGTCTCAGAAGCCGGTCGTTGAGAAGATATCCTTTTTTGAGCTCATCTACTACCGTGTTTTCGCTGTGGGTATCAGATTCTACCTGCATAACAGCCTGATGTTTCATCGGGTCAAATGTTTCACCAACAGAAGAGAAATGGGCTAACCCCTTTTTCTGGAGAATATCTTGCAATTGCTTATGGATTAATTTTACTCCCTCGGAAAAGCCTTCTAAATCAGAGGCTTTTTTGGCAGATTCAAGGGCTAGTTCAAAGTTATCAATTACCGGTAAAAGCTCCTTAAAAAAATTTTCCATTGAATACTTTAAGAAATCAGCTTTTTCTCTTTCCATTCGTTTTCTAAAATTTTCAAATTCAGCTTGCAATCGTAAGTATTTATCTGAGATTTCTTGGTTTTTTCCTTTTTCATTTCGGTAGTCATTTTTCAGATGTTCTATCTGCTCGTCCCTAGCTTTTAGCTCTTTTTGGAGGTGGGTAATTTTTGTATCTTTTTCAGGTGAATTTTTTGCCTGGGTACTAGCGGATCTTGTTTCTTTTTTGGATGAACTATTAATTTCTTCTTCAGGCAAATCTATTTTTATTTTTTTGTCTTTAGCCAAAAATGATCCCTCTCGTTTTTCCTGCATTTATTCTTTAGCAAAAAGTATTTCGATAAAGGCAGCTACATTATCTACCAGAGTAATTATTTCCGGGTACCTCATACGGGTTGGGCCTATAATGCCTAATGCCCCCTTAATACGATCCCCCATGCAATAGCTGGACATTACTACACTGCAATTTTGGATGGCGGGGTCCTCGTTTTCAGTGCCAATGGTAACTTTCACTCCGTCTTGATAGATGCATTTGTTTAACAATTGGACCAGCTTGATTTTTTCTTCTAAGGTTTGAAAAAGTGTTTTCATTTTTTCCAAATCTGCAAACTCAGGATGTTTTAAAATATTAGCATGGCCTTGTAAATATAAATCCTCTGTATGCTTTTTATAGATTTCATCATTGATAATACTAATATTTTCAGACAAAATTTTGTATAAATTTTTGCCTTCGCTCACCCGCTCGATAAGTTTTTTATGGATCTGCTTTAGAGTAAGATTTACACATTCTGTATTGATATAGCGGGTTATAGTATTTAATTTTTCTTGTAAATATGATTCCTTTACTTCTATTATTTTGTTATATACCCAGCCGGTTTTTGAAATAAAGACCACCAAGATTTTATTTGAACTTAACACAATAAAATCCATATGTTTCATTCGCAGGTCCGTAATCTTAGGGGCTATAATAAGGCCGACATATTTGGAGAGAAAGGATAAGCGCCTTGAAACCTCCTCCATTAATCCTTCACCCTCTTGGATTTTTGATAATGACTCAAGGCCGAATTTTTTTATTTTTTTTCGGCTATATCTTTTCAACAAATTATCTACATGATATCTATAGCCAATATCTGTAGGAATGCGGCCTGCTGAGGTATGTGGATGTTTAAGGAGTCCCTTTTCCTCTAAGTCGGCCATAATATTTCGAAGGGTTGCCGGTGAAAGTGAGGTGTTGAGCCTTTTGGAAAGAGTCCTCGAACCAATAGGCTCTGCATGCAGGGTATAGTATTCAATAATTATACTGAGAATAAACTTTTCTCTTTTGGTAAGTCCCAATTCCATACTATTCATCCTTTTTACTTAGCACTCAATAAAGTAGAGTGCTAATAAATCCCTTAAAAAATAACAAGATTTGATCTTTGTGTCAAGTAAAAAGTAATGGGTGTGTCTTAGTAAGGTATTAAAAATGGAAGCTATTAATTTTGAGAGAACCCTTAAGTAAGCCATTCAGGAAAGGCGGCTTTTTTTCTTACTATTTTATCATGCTCTTATTTATGATACTATTCTCTGATGGTTTCGTATAAAGTCCAAAATGAGGATAAATGTACAACATAACTTGTTTAATCTATGCAACCCAAATTTTCAAAAAACGACTTTTTACGAATGCATCATTCTCTAGATAAAATTGAACCTAGTGGAATTTTTTCGAGATATGTAAGGGGGATTGGCGTGCCCAGAAAATTATGGGAGCATATATTAGATAAGGACTGGAATGATTGGAAGTGGCAAATCGCCAATCGTATTCACACTTTGCAAGAATTACAAAAATTTATTCCCTTATCTGCTCAACAGGTATCCAATTTGGAGAAGGTGATTTCGGTTTTTCGTTTTGGAGTTACCCCCTATTATTTTTCTTTGATCAATTTCCAAGACAGAGAGCATGACCCGGTATTTAGGCAGATTATGCCTTCTGAAAAGGAATTGGAAGGTTGGGGTAAAGGCAGTTGGGACCCTCTCAATGAAGAAGGAGATTCTCCTGTTCCGGGATTGACCCATCGTTATCCGGACAGGGTTTTGATGGTGTTGACTAATTTTTGCCCTTCCTATTGCCGGCATTGTAATCGGAAAAGAAAGTGGCCGCAAGAAGAGCATAATATCACCAGAGAAAGAATTGACCAAATGATTCATTATATTGGTAAGAATTTACACCTTCGTGAGGTAATTCTTTCCGGAGGTGAACCGTTAATGATTCCTATGGAAGATTTGGATTATATCCTCTGGTCGATAAGAAGGATTGATCATGTGGAAATAATTCGTATCGGCAGCAGAATTCCGGTTACCCTCCCGCAGAGAATTACCGGTGATTTGCTGACTTTGTTAGCCAAATATAGCCCGGTTTGGCTCAATACACATTTTAACCATTATTGTGAAATTACATCAGTATCTGCAGAGGCATGTGAGAAGATTGTTCAAAGCGGAATTCCGGTAAATAATCAAACGGTTCTTTTAAAAGGTATCAATGATGATGTTCAAACTCTTCTTCAGCTAAATCATGCCCTATTAAAAATTAAGGTTAGACCTTATTATTTGTTTCAATGTGATCCTGTAATTGGGGTTGAGCATTTTAGAACGAGGGTTGCTAAAGGGATTGAAATTATTGAACACCTCCAGGGACACACTTCCGGCCTGGCAGTACCAATATTTGCTGTTGATACGCCTGGAGGAGGGGGGAAAGTGCCTTTAATACCAAATTATTGTCTCTCCTTTTCACCGGAACATGTTATCCTTCGTAATTATCGAAATCAGATTTATCAATATCAAGAGCCTATATAAGTGCTTTGTGAATTATAAGATATTTACCATGGAAACACATTTTGAGAAATAGACTTTACTGAAACAGTCAGATTTTTCATCCTCGGGGGTGAAAAAAGCTTTTCATGAGTGTTTATTTGAAAATAAAATAAATGTGGGTTATATATAGAATTTAGTCTGTTTTGTCTATCATTTGTAATTGGACAGGGTCATAGAAAAAACATGAATAAGGAAAAAATTTTTGATACGGCAGGCCAATCTTTAATACGTCTCGTTCAAATTGCGGCTATCTTGCGAGGAGAAAATGGATGTGTTTGGGATAAAGAGCAAACAATTTTTTCATTAAAACCTTTTCTATTAGAGGAATGCTATGAACTTCTGGCCGCCATAGATGAAGAAGGTATAGATAAAGAAGGTAATAATAATGATAAGGTGAAGGAGGAATTGGGGGATGTATTATACCAGGTAATTTTTTTATCTCAAATTTTCACTGAAGAGAAAAAATTTACTATTGCCGATGTAATAGACCATATTTGCGCCAAATTGATTCGGAGGCATCCTCATGTTTTTGGCAATGAGAAAGTGACCAACAGTAGGGAGGTTTTAGCCAGGTGGGAAGAGATTAAAAAGGAGGAGGGCAAGACTCCTAAGAAATCGGTATTAGATGGAGTACCTTACCAATTGCCGGTATTATTGCGAGCACATCGAATTCAAGAAAAAGCGGCTAGAGTTGGGTTAGATTGGGAGTATGCAGACCAGGTTCTGGCTAAAATACGAGAGGAGATACAAGAGTTTAAAAATGCTTTTTTTGCTCAGGATGCTCAGGAGATGGAAAATGAATTGGGGGATTTACTATTTTCTTTGGTGAATATGGCTCGTTTTATAAAAGTTGATCCGGAAAAAGCCTTAGCCGGAACTATTGGACGGTTTATTTCTCGGGTTCATTTTATGGAAAAGAAAGCTCAAGATGAGGGAAGGAGTTTAATGGAAATGTCAATTCAGGAGATGGATAATCTATGGGAGGTGGCCAAAAGGGGTAAAAAATAATGGGGATTTATTTGGTAGATTAATATTTTGACTTGACAAATATCAAACAACTTGTTATATAATGGTCATGATATGTTTAAAAAATTTTTTAAATCAAAAGGAACGGAAGATCACAATATAAAGGGGCAGGTTTTTATGAGAGAAATTATTGAAAAAGTTGTGAAAGCTATCGTGGATAGTCAGGATGACGTACATATCAATGAGGTGGATGGTGGAAGAACGAAGATTATTGAACTTCGGGTAGCCAAAGATGATATAGGAAAGGTCATAGGAAAGAAAGGCCATACTATATCAGCCATCCGGACATTATTAGCTAGTGCAAGCGGAAAAGAAAAGGTAAGATATGTCTTAGAATTGTTGGAATAATGAGATGATTTGAATGGACACGGAATTTTTTATTTTTTTATAGAAAGTTCCACCATTTAAACGATTATTAACCATCAATTGCCTTAACTAGATTCATTTATTAATCTTAAATCCAATCGGATATATTTTTCCCATTCAAAAAAAAGTGACGTCGTGATATAATATTCTGTTGTTTCCTTTGAAATTATTAACATGGTCGGCTTTGTGTTTTTATCCGTTTATAATGAAATAAAGGGAGTAGATACTTTTGGAAAAAGGAAAGAATGATGTCATTACCAGAGAATAAAATTTTGGAATTGAAAGAGATAGCTCGCCAACTGCGGGTTGAAGTTCTTAAGATGTTGACACTCGCCGGCTCCGGACATACGGGAGGATCTCTTTCAATTATAGAAATTCTGGTGACTCTTTATTTTTTTAAACTTCGTTATGATCCTAAAAATCCCACGTGGCCCGATCGTGATCGGTTTGTCTTATCTAAGGGACATGGAGCGCCGGCTTTGTATGCCATCTTAGCCCGGCTGGGATATTTTAATGAGGCAGAGTTAAAGAAACTTCGGAAAATTAACGAGATGCTCCAGGGGCACCCTTACAATATAAGTACTCCCGGTATTGAGATTTCGACCGGCTCTTTGGGCCAGGGATTATCGGCAGCCAATGGGATGGCCTTGGCTGCCAAGTTGGATAAGGCTAAATGGCGAGTATATGTTTTGATGGGTGATGGAGAGACCCAGGAGGGGCAAATTTGGGAAGCTGCCATGACAGCCGCTCATTATCATTTAGATAATCTTTGCGGCATTATTGATGCCAATAAATTACAGATTGACGGTTCTGTTTGTGAAATAATGAATGTGGAACCTATGAAAGAAAAATGGGAGGCTTTTGGCTGGCAGGTTCTTGAGGCTGACGGCCACAATCTGCATAGTTTATCGACTGCGTTTGATCAATGTGAAAAAATCAAGGGTAAGCCCTGCATGATTATCGCTCATACAGTTAAAGGAAAGGGTGTTTCTTTTATGGAAGGGAAGGTGGGCTATCATGGTGTGGCGCCTACAGAGGAAGAGCTGGAAAAAGCATTATTGGAGTTAAGGTAGATCATGGTCAAGAAATTAGGTACCAGGGATGTATATGGAGAAGTGTTGGTGAGATTGGGACAACAAAATCCCAATATTGTGGTTTTGGATGCAGATCTTTCCTGCTCGACCCGCACTTGTAAATTCGCTGAGGCGTTTCCTGAAAGATTTTTTAATATGGGTATTGCCGAACAAGATATGATTTCTACGGCTGCGGGATTAGCCGCAGCCGGTAAAATTGCCTTTGTCAGCACTTTTGCTGTTTTTGCCACAGGAAGAGCCTGGGATCAAATTCGTCAATCACTTTGTTATTCTCAACAAAATGTTAAAATTGTGGCTTCACATTCAGGCATTACTGTAGGAGAAGATAGTGCTACGCATCAAGCGAATGAAGATATTTCCTTGATGCGGAATTTACCCAATATGAGTATTATTGTGCCTGCGGATGGGATCGAGACGGAAAAAGCCCTGGAGTATTTAGTCAAGTACGATAACCGCCCTGTTTATTTGCGGTTGAGTAGATATAAATTCCCGGTAATTTTTGATTCTCAATATGTCTTTAGAAAGGGTAAGGCCATTGTCCTTGAAGAAGGCACGGAGGCCACGGTAATAGCCATTGGGCTTATGGTTTCCAGGGCCCTTGAAGCCCAGCAAATGTTAAAAGAGCAAGGTATTTCCGTTCGAGTAATCAACATGTCTACTATAAAGCCCATCGACCGAGAAGCTATTATATCTGCGGCTCAGGAGACTGGGGCTGTGGTAACTGCCGAGGAACATTCGATTATCGGTGGATTGGGAAGCGCTGTAGCCGAGGTTTTGTCTGAGCAATGTCCAGTGCCGCTGAAAAGAATCGGAATCAAGGACTGCTTTGGAATTTCCGGGGATGCTGATGAGCTTTTGAATTATTATGGTTTAAACGCGCAATCCATTGTTCAATCTGTAAAAGAAATAATAGATAAGAAAAAAAAGGTTTGAATATCTCATGCAGCCCTTATCGGCCATTGTTCAAATGTTTCATGTTTATAAAACATTTGATGGCAACTGCAAGGCCTTGGTCGATATCAATTTACGTATTGAAAAGGGAGAGTTTGTTTTTCTGGTTGGGTCAAGTGGGGCTGGTAAGACAACCTTAATGAGGTTATTGTTCCGGGAGGAAAAGACTTCCTCTGGGCAAATTATTGTTAATGGAAGAAATATCAATAAACTGAAGGATAGTCACATATATCAGTTGCGCCGTAAAATTGGTGTGGTATTTCAAGATTTCAAACTCATTCCTACCAAGACAGTTTTTGAAAATGTCGCCTATGTGCTCCGGGTTCTGGGCCGATCCAGATTTGAAATTGAACGAAAAGTCTGCGCTGCTTTAAAACGGGTAGGTTTAGAACATAAACTGGAACGATATCCAAAGAGAATTTCGGGAGGAGAACAGCAACGAGTAGCTATTGCTCGTGCAGTGGTAAATAATCCCGTTTTATTATTGGCAGATGAGCCCACTGGAAATCTGGATGCAGAACGATCAAGAGAAATTATGCAACTTTTTTTAGATATTAATCATGAAGGGACTACGGTGCTCATGGCCACCCATAACCTGAGAACAGTAGAAGGAATGAATGAGAGGGCAATTTATTTAAGAGAAGGGGAAATTGCTCATTACTAGAATCCATGCCGGATTTCGCCATTTTTTTTATTTTTTTCGTCAGGCAGGGCGAAATTTTAAAATTGGCGGCCTGTCGACAATTATCGCCGTGATTAGTATCGCCTGCTCCTTACTGCTTATTTGCCTCTATTTATTAGTCTCATCTAATCTTTCCCCTGTTCTTGACTTAGCAAGAAATATTGAGGTGGTTTTGTATCTTAAAGAAAATATCTCTCCCCGTCAGATTTCCCACCTTCAGCAAAAATTGGCTGGTTTTGTGGAGGTTTCAGAGGCTCGCTATATTTCTAAAACTGAGGCTTTGGAGAAATTTCGCAGGATGCTCAAAAAAGACGCAATTTTATTGGATGGCCTTGCCTATAATCCCCTTCCTGCATCCTTTGAATTATCTCTCTCTCATGAGCTGAAAGACCCTGATCTCTTGAAGTCATTTTTCTCTCGTTTGACCAATTTGCCTGAAGTAGATAGTTTGCAAGGGGGGGGGGAGTGGGTTCAAAAATTGTCGGGTTTACTTATGGCAATTCGCTTGGTATTATTATGTATAGGAGCAATATTGACTATTATTTCCTTGTTTATTATTGCCAGCACCATTCATCTCACCATTGATAATCGACGAGATGAAATAATAATTATGCGTCTTGTGGGGGCTACTGAATGGTATGTTCGGTTTCCCTTTGTTTTTGAGGGAATAATGGAGGGTTTCTTAGGAGGATGTCTAGCGCTTGTGATTTCAACAGTGCTTTATTATGCATTTTGTTGGGAGATTAGTCCTCTCCTAAAATTAGTTTTCGGAATATCTGCCATTGATTTTTTTGGGAGTAGAGAGATTTTTCTGATTCTTATCTTAGGGGTTCTGGTAGGTGGGTTAGGCGCTATTTTGCCTTTTTGTGTCCCTTCACATCAAATGAGATAATGTTCAGAAATGGTTGCTTTTTTTTGGAAGAAGAGGTATGATGCTTTTTTTTGGTTTATTTTTATCTTTTCTTTGTGTATTTTTTGTAACTCTTTGATTCATGCAGAGAAAATCAATACACTTCAACAAGGGATCCAGCAAGCGCAGGGAAAGTTGAAAGCAATTGAGAACAAGATTTTGGAGGGGGAAAAAAGGTTAAGGAAAATACAAACAGAAGAAAAAAAAGTTTTTCAAAGAGTTGAGATATGTGACCAATTTATAGAGAAATATGGTTATGAGCGAAGGGTGTTTGATGATAAAATATGTATAAATCAATTAAAACAAGATAATTTACATAATGAGATCAATCGATTACAATCCTCTTTGGCTAATCAAAAGAATTTTTTGGCCTTACGTCTTCGTTCTTGGTATAAATCAGGCTCTTTGAGATTTTGGCGGGTAATATTCGGGTCTGATTCTTTCATGGAACTTTCCCAGAAGATTGCTTATTTAAGGTTAGTGGCTGAAGAAGACTCACAATTGATTCAGAATTTCGCCGGCAAAATAAAAAAGAAGCGGATAAAACAGGAAAAGATCCATCATTACCAACAGGAGATAGAAGAATTAAGAAAAGAGATTATTGAACAGGAAACAGAATGGATTAAAAAAAAAGAGGAGAAAGAACTTTATTTAGGCATACTTCAAAATAAAGGGGAAAGATTTCACCTGATAAGTCAAGAATTGCATGACCGGAGGGCTGAAATTCAAAAATTATTGACCAAATTACAAAAAAAACAGGTTCAACAATCCCTTTCGTTTGATTTTGCCTCAAAAAAAGGGCAACTTTTTTGGCCTATCCAAGGGTTAAGTTACTCTTTTGCTGGAAATAAATCAGGGGAAGGGGGAATTAAGGTTTTACCTCGAAATAAAGGGATCGTTATTCAAGCCCCTGAGGGACAAGAGATATATTCTATTTACGAGGGGAAAGTATTATACGCGGATTGGTGTATAGGGTACGGGAAATTACTTATTGTGGATCATGGCGAAGGATATTGCAGTATTTATGCCCATATTTCGGAATTGTTGATAGATTCTCAGGATATTGTTAAGGAGGGGCAATTAATTGCCCTGGTTGGTGATACGGGTGCGGTGAGGGAACCTCAATTATATTTTGAAATTCGTTTTCATGGAAAGCCTTTTGAACCATTAGCCTGGTTACAGTAGTCATTAAATATATATATACATGAAAAGGAGAAAAAATGCAAAAATTGAAATCAAAAGTAGGGTTGTATTTGTTGATGGTTTTGGTTTTATTGGTAGTAGGTGTCGTTGGTTTGGGAAATCGCGTTGTTTCAGGCAAGGAGTCCTATGAAGATTTAAAAGTTTTTAGTGAGGTTCTCTCCAAAGTCCAAAACAATTATGTGGAGGATTCCGAGGTTAAAGATTTGGTTCATGGGGCTATTAAAGGCATGTTGCAAATTCTTGATCCTCATAGTTCTTTTCTGACTACAGAAATGTATAAGGAGATGCAAGTTGATACACGAGGTAAATTTGAGGGAATTGGCATTGAAATTACCATTCGTGAAAGAGTACTAACAGTTGTGTCTCCTATTGAGGGAACTCCGGCTTTCAAAATCGGGATTGAATCCGAGGATCAGATTTTAAAAATTGACGGCATTTTTACTAAAGATATGTCTTTAGCAGAAGCGGCCAAAAGAATGCGAGGCCCGAGGGGAACCGAGGTAACCATTACCATTATGCGGGAACGTTTTGAAAGACCAAAAGATTTTACTATTACCCGTGGTGTAATCAAATTGGCAAGCGTTAGCTCCAAAGTAATAAAAGGCAATGGTAATAAAATCGGCTACATTCGATTACGTCAATTTCAAGAAAATACAGCGAAAGATATGATTAAGGAATTAAAAAAAATCAAAATCAAGGAACTAGATGGATTAATTTTGGATGAACGCTTTAATGCCGGCGGATTGTTGAGTGTAGCCGTTGATGTGGCTGATAAATTTTTACCTAAAGGATATGTGGTGGTTACTACTCGAGGGAAGGGGGAGGATCAAACCATTACCTTTAAATCGAACCGTGCTCCTTTTATCCCGGTGGGGATGCCGATGGTGGTTTTGGTTAATGCAGGCAGTGCCAGTGCTTCGGAAATTGTGGCCGGCGCTTTGCAAGATTGGAAGCGTGCTGTTGTTGTGGGAGCTAAAACTTTTGGCAAGGGCTCGGTTCAGACTATATACCCCTTATCCGATGGATCAGCTTTGCGGCTTACTACGGCTAAATATTACACCCCAAAAGGCATATCTATTCATGCAAAGGGGATTATGCCGGATGTTTTTGTGGAAAATCTCCGGAAGGAAGAAAAGGAAAATATTATTTCGGAAGAACACGCTATTCGAGAAAAAGATCTGCTTGAGATGGAAAATCGTCTTAAGTCGAAAGATGTAAAAAAGCCTCAAACAGATCCCAATTCCCAAGATATGGAAAATGAGAAAATAGGGATGAAATATTTTGAGGATCTTCAACTACAGCGGGCTATTGATATTATACGGGCCGCCAAAATTTTAGAAGCAAGTAAAAAATTATAGCTTTCCCACAAAGAAAAATGGGGAAAAGAAAGAAAGGGCACTTCCAGAAAAAAAGGTGGAGGTACTTACGAACATGGGTCATAGTATTCTTGGGACTACTATGCCTTTTATTGGGAATTTTTACCTACCGCCATCAAAGGAAGTTTTTTGATCAGTGTACCAAAAATAGTAAACATACTGTTTGCTCTTTATATATTCGATTGAAAGGTTTTATTTCTTCTCCCCCCCCCACTCCTTTGAATGAGCAAGAGAGTGATTTTGTTTGGTCAAAGGAATTCGATTCGGTTCTTCAAAAATCTTTACCTGCCATGGGGTTGAGTGAAGTCAATTTGAGCGGCGCGGTTACCGAATCTTTATGTCCTATCAAACGTCATATTGAGTTT
Source organism: Pseudomonadota bacterium (assembly GCA_030625085.1). Lineage (GTDB taxonomy): Bacteria > SZUA-182 > SZUA-182 > DTGQ01 > DTGQ01 > DAOURK01. The sequence continues at coordinate 23,042 of DAOURK010000004.1, read as the reverse complement.
ACCAGCGTTTCCTCATTGGCCGGTATCCGGCAGGTTGTTTTTCGTTTGGTTCAAGAGCATGAGGGCAAAGTTTTTGGGACACAAGAGGAGGTATTACCCCAGGCTGAGAAGCTGATTATTCATTTGGGGAGGGCTGAGGCTCAATCTTGCAGTTATATTTTAGTATTTAAAAAAAAGCTTTTTGCTGCCAGCAAACCGAAGCAGATGCCGGTAGTAGCTTTAGTAATAGATGATTTGGGCTATAATTTATCACGAGCTCGTTCTTTATTTAAATTAAATGTGCCGTTAACAGTGTCAATATTACCCCATCATAAATTTAGCCGTCAAGTTGCTCTGGAAGCTCATCAAAAATCCTGGGAAGTTATACTGCATCTTCCCATGGAGCCGCATCAATGCGAACCAAAATATTTGGAAAAAAACACTTTATTAACACAAATGAGTAAAGAAGAGATTTTAGAGATTCTTGATTCCGATCTTCAGGATATCCCTTGGGCAGTAGGAGTAAATAATCATATGGGTTCTTTGATGTTGGAAGATGAAAGATCAATGTATATCATTTTGGAAGAATTGAAAACCCGAGGATTGTATTTTTTAGATAGCCGCACTACTCAAAAAAGCGTCGGCTATAGGTTGGCACAAAAAATGGGGGTTCCCAGTGCTTACCGCCATGTTTTTTTGGATAATAAAAAGGACCTGAATTATATTGAAGGACAAATCGATCTTTTGATTGAAAAGACATTAGAACAGGGAGAAGCCATTGGTATTGGGCACTTACATCCGAAAACGATTAAGGCCATAAAGAGGGCTGTCCCAAAATTTGAGGAAAAGGGAATTACTTTGGTAACTTTATCGAAGGTGATGGAATAAGATGAACATTTTAGGGATAGAGTCTTCTTGCGATGAAACATCAGTGTCGATTGTACAAGATGGAGTAAAAATTATTGCCCATAAAATTGCTTCTCAAATTTCATTTCATCGTAAATTTGGAGGTGTAGTCCCGGAAATTGCTTCACGAAGGCATATAGAATCTATAATCCCGCTTATGAATGAAGTATTTCATGAAGCTCAAATGGATTTTAGTAATATTGATGGTATTGCGGTGACAGTAGGCCCGGGGTTGATTGGTTCTTTATTGATAGGAGTGTCTGTAGCCAAAACTCTTGCCTATGTGAAGAAGAAGGCACTTATGCCCATCCATCATATTGAAGGGCATATTAAAGCCATTTTTCTTGATTACCCTGCTTTGGATTTTCCCTTTATTGCTTTTGTCGTTTCAGGAGGACATACCAGCCTTTTTACTGTTTACAGCCATACCAATTATGAATTTTTAGGGGGAACAAGAGATGATGCGGCAGGCGAGGCCTTTGATAAAGTGGCTAAGATTTTACATCTTGGTTACCCCGGTGGGCCGGTTATAGATCAGTTGTCTGAATCCGGCAATCCGGCGGCAGTGCGTTTTCCAAGAGTATATCTGGAAAAAGATCGTTTTGATTTTAGTTTTAGTGGCCTGAAAACTGCCGTGTTTAATCATGTACGATCCCAAGCCAATCTTTTGGGAGGGTATAGAATATGCCGAATCTCAGAAGTCTCTTCTGAGATTCGGGACATTGCGGCCTCTTTTCAGGAAGCGGTGGTGGATACTCTTGTCTTTAAGGGTATTAAAGCCTGCCTGCATAAAAAGGTGAGGAGACTTATTTTAGTTGGGGGTGTGGCTTGCAATTCTCGCCTGAGGGATAAAATCGAGATGGAAGCTCAAAAGAATGATGTAAGGGTTTTTTATCCTCCCCCTCTTTTGTGTACAGACAATGGGGCCATGATTGCTGCGGCGGGTTATTTTCAAAAGGTGGCCGGAAATTTTTTGAAGGCAGAAGATATTTTTTCTCTAAATGCCTTTAGTAATCTTCCCTTAGGGGGATAAGGCCCTTTATTTGTTCCGAAAATTGACTTTATGTTTTCATCCTTTGTGGCGACCCTGAAATGGATATGCCTGTTTGATTACCAAATAATATTACTAGACGGGACAATATGATTTATAACAATTTTTATTTTTTGTTTATCCTGGCAATAATTTTTGATGGGAGTTAAAAATTTATTGGCTCAACCTCGATCGTATCCATTTCCACACTTATCGACTGCTGAAGAATATCAACTGATAGTATCAATCTTTGTTTGTTGGATTTAAATCGAAGGAGAATGCCTTCAACACCTCTTAAGGCCCCGGCGACAATTCTCACCCTTTGCCCCACATTTAAATAGGGGTAGGGGGTGACGACCGTATCCTTTTCCAGAACCTTCTGAACTGAATCAATCTGCTTTTCTGGAATAGGGACAGGTTTGCCGTTGCTTGAAATTATCCGCGCAACCCCAGGTGTTTGCAAAACAGAAAGCCAAAGACGGTTTTCTAAATTGGCCTGGATAAAAACATACCCTCGAAACATTGGTACCTGAATTCGTTTTTCTCTATCTTTTCGTTTACTCCAGGTTTCAATTTTGGGTAAAAATGTATGAATTGATTTGCACATAAGTCGATCGTAGACGGTTTGTTCATGGCGAGATCGGGTATGGACAGCGTACCATTCTAATTCTGGCAGTTGAGTGTTTGGATCCGACGGAATAATTTTCATGATCGTCTATTTATCCTTTAATTATACATAAGGTAATTAATAGGCGTAAATTTATCACATTAAAATAAAAGAATCAATACAGAAGGTAAGGAAGGGGAAAATAAATTGATATGAAATAGAGTTACTAATATAAGATAAATATGCAACTATTTTCATATAGGAAATATTATACAGGATAGTTTGATAACAATCTCTCTTAATAGCTTTACAAACATGATTAAATTATGCTTTGGTATATTAATTATATAGATACTATTTCTTTGTAACTTATTAATTATAAAGGGATTTTTGGGTTGAGTAATAACATTCTCCTGAAATAATTTAAGAAATTCCCCTTAATCGTTTTTTGGCATAGGAATTGCTCAAGAAAAAGAGACACACGCAAAATATTAGAGCTAAGTTATTTGTTCACCTTGATTTGGGGGGGTATCATGGATAACGATTATATTCAAGCGGATATCATTGGGAAAAGTGCGAAGGTTAAAGAAATTTGTCGTCTCATTGGAATTATCGCCAAGACCAAATCAACGGTTTTAATACAAGGGGAGAGTGGAACAGGGAAGGAAGTAGTAGCCAATGCAATTTACAAACACAGTTTGCGAAATAATCGTTCCTTTATCAAGGTAAATTGTGCCGCTTTGAGTGAGAGCTTGCTGGAAAGTGAGCTATTTGGCCATGTGAAAGGGTCTTATACTGGTGCTCTTTCGGATAGAAAGGGCCGCTTCGAACTGGCTAATAAAGGTACTATCCTTTTAGACGAAATCGGGAATATGCCGTTGGCAGGACAGGCAAAATTGTTGCGCGTGCTTCAGGAAGAGGAGATTGTACCAGTAGGAAGTAGTAAAACCATTAAGGTAGATGTCCGGGTTATTGCTACCACCAATGTAGTTTTAAAAGATGCAGTCCAAAAGGGAAATTTTCGCGAAGATTTGTATTATCGATTAACTGTAATAACCAACTTTTTGCCTCCTTTAAGAGAGCGGAAGGAGGATATTGCTCCTTTAATAGAGAATTTTATTCAGTTAAATAATAGAGAAATGGATGCTATGGTGAGAGGAGTGTCTGATGAGGCCATGGAGTTATTGATAAAATACGACTGGCCCGGCAATATTCGTGAATTGAAGAATGTCATTGAAAACGCCATGATTATTGGAAGCAGAGATAAAATTTATCCGGAGACATTACTCCCCCATATCAGGGAATGTCAGCAAACCAATAGTAATGATATTATTGGCAATATTCACGTTGACAAAAATATACTGGCCAAAGATCTCAATTTGCGAAATCAGTTATTGCTGTATGAGAAGATTTTGATTTTGAATGCCCTGGATCGTGCCAATTGGGTGAAGAGCAGGACCGCAAAGTTATTAGGAATTGATCGGAGAAATCTGGGGTACTTTATGAGAAAACATCATATCATGGTGCCTTTAGAGCAACAAAGTCCTCAGGAGGTTTAATAGGTATACGTTTGATTTTTAGGGACTTTACGCCTTTACAAAGGGATAAATCCCTTGAGATTTTATCTGGGCTGTGATATCTTAGGGCATTATGGAGTTGAATGATCTAAAAAATATTTGTTTGAGGTCAATTCCTTCGGTTGAATCAATTTTGAATCACGAATTGACTGAAGGGAGGTCTATTCATTGTTCGAGAAGGGCTTTAGTTGAAGGTGTTCGAAAAGTTCTTGATCAGAAAAGAAAATGGATTTTATCTCAAAACGAGCCGGATAAACTGCAAGAACTTCATGTTGATATAGGTTCCCTTTTAGATGAGCTTGAGCACTATATTCAAAATATTCGTTTTTCTGAGTTGGGCAAAGTAATTAATGGGACCGGAATTATTCTTCACACCAATCTAGGCCGTGCTGTTTTGCCTGAAGCAGTTGTGAAAAAATTATCGATTATTTCCAGCCATTACTCAAACCTTGAGTTTGATCTTCTCAGTGGGAAAAGAGGAAGAAGAGGGGCGTCCATTGTTCATCTGCTTCGTCAAATTACTGGCGCCGAAGATGCTTTGGTAGTAAATAATAATGCAGCGGCAGTTTTATTGGCCCTTAACACCCTGGCTAAATCCCAGGAGGTAATCGTTTCCCGTGGGGAATTGGTCGAGATAGGGGGCTCTTTTCGGATCCCGGAGATTCTCAAAGAGGGGGGAGCTCGCCTAGTTGAGGTTGGCACTACCAATAAAACTCGCCTTAAAGATTATCGAAGGGCTATCAATCCGGAAAGTATAGCCATTCTAAAAGTACATCCCAGTAATTTTCAAATCCTTGGTTTTACTGAAGAAGTTTCGCTCTCAGAATTAGTTGCTTTGGGGCAGGATCAAGGGCTATTGGTTATTTATGATCTTGGAAGTGGTGTAATGTTGGATTTAGCACCATATGGCCTGAAAGTGCCGGTAGTTTCTCAGGTTGTTCAACAGGGTCCGGATATTATAACCTTTAGTGGAGATAAACTTTTAGGGGGCCCCCAGGCGGGGATTATTTTGTGTAAACAAAAATATGCAAAAGCTTTACGGGGAAATCCTTTGGCCCGGGCTCTGCGGCCGGATAAAATGACCTTATTTAGTCTGGAAAATACTTTAAAGATTTATCAAGAACCGGATGCAGTGCAAAAAATTCCTTGTTTGCAAATGATCACTGCTTCCCGAAAGAGTCTGGAAAAAAGGGGGAAACAAATTTTAGAGGGATTACAAGATTTGCAAGGCAGACAGATACATATAGAAATTATTGATGACAAAGCAGAGCTCGGCGGCGGTGCTTTTTCTATACAAAAAATCTCATCCCTGTCAGTATCTATCTCTTTGAATGGGGGAGGAATTAATCAATTGGCAGAGCAATTGCGCTTGGGGTCTCCCCCGATTTTAGGACGTATTCATCAAAATCAATTCAGGTTAAATCTTCATACTATTCAACAGGAGGATATCCAAGAAATTATCAACAACGTCAGGCAGGCACTGACCTTTATCTAGATATCCTAATAAGCTTTAGCCGTTTAAAAAAATTTTGAATTCAAAGACTTAAACCCCAAAGTCGAACTAGTAGGAGGCTTTCCGAGAACTGATCAAAGTTGTCATTTCGAGCGTAGCGAGAAATCTTATCGTATTGAAAATAATTTTTTTTTAGATTTCTCCCTTTGGTCGAAATGACAGAAAGAGGCTTTCTTGGACAGCCTCCTAGTCAAAATAAAAGGTTAACAAATCTTCGCCCTTAAAAGGGCACATAAATCATGGAAAGATCATTTAATTTTCGGAACAATGGTATATAAAAAAGAAGACTGAGGAGAGTGAAGATAAGTGCCTAACTCGGATAAATGGATTATCCTTGGAACAGCCGGACATATAGATCATGGGAAGACAGCCCTGATTCAAGCTTTGACCGGTGTTGACACTGATCGGTTAAAGGAAGAGAAAGAGCGGGGTATCACTATTGAATTGGGATTCGCTCATCTGGATTTACCTAATGGGCGTCGGCTCGGTATTATTGATGTGCCTGGGCATGAAAGGTTTGTACGGCATATGGTGGCCGGAGTCACTAGTATTGATGCCCTGCTGCTTATTGTGGCTGCGGACGAAGGCATTATGCCCCAGACCCGTGAACATTTTGATATTTGTCGTTTGCTGCAAATTCACCAAGGAGTGGTGGTGGTTACCAAAACGGATCTTGTAGAGTCGGATTGGCTGGATTTGGTATTAGAGGAAATTCGGGATTTTGTTCAGGGGTCTTTTTTAGAGAATTTTCCAATTTTTTCTGTCTCATCCAAAACAAGAGCAGGAATACCCGCCCTTATAACGGGGTTGCAGGATTTGGCTGCCAAGGTTCAGCCACGTAGTCTCTCTGGAGTCTTTCGTTTACCTATTGATCGAGTTTTCACCATGAAGGGCTTTGGTACAGTGATTACCGGAACCATGCTTTCGGGAAGCCTTAAAAAAGGTATGACCATAGAAATTTTTCCCCAAGGCAAGAAGGCGAAGGTTCGCGGAATTCAGGTTTATAATCAATTAGTCGAAGAGGCGGTAGCCGGTCAGCGAACTGCTATAAACCTTCAGGGTGTGGATAGAAAAGATTTGGACAGGGGGGAAGTGATTTCTGTCCCTTCTTATTTACAGCCTACGTATCTTTTAGATGCACGTCTTCACCTTTTACCTTCAGCTTCACATATACTTAAAAATCGAACTCGTTTAAGGTTTCATACGGGAACCTCGGAGGTAATGGCCAGAGTAATCTTGCTGGATAAAAAAGAACTGGAGCCGGGCCAGGATGCTCTTGTACAGTTTTATTTGGAAACTCCATTGGCTTTGCTGGCCGGGGACTTATTTGTGGTAAGGTCTTATTCTCCAGTTATCACTATAGGTGGAGGAAAGATAATTGATAATCTTCCCGGAAGGCATCGGCGCTTCAACAGTGAAGTTATTCAAGGGCTTAGCATTTTGGAGAAGGGAGAAGATTGGCAAGCCATGGAATTTTTAATTCATCAATCAGGCCGTGGCGGGATCAATGGCTTTCAATTGGAAACTCGATTGAATAGAGATCGAGACCAGATTACCAGTGATCTTAATCTATTACAAAAGAGAGGGAAAATTGTTTTCATTGATAATACAGAACAATGGGTTATACATCAAGATTTTTTTCAAGAATTATTAAAAAGGGGAATTGAAATTTTAACTGATTTTCATCATCGATTCCCTTTAAAGGCGGGGATGTCCAAGGAAGAATTAAAGGCTCGTCTCTGCCTTGACTTAGATCCGCGGCTTTATAACCGAATTCTTTCTGCCCTTTTAGAGCAAAAGAAAATAATCATTCAAGAAAAAAACCTCCGTCTGTTTTCTCACAAAATTAGATTGACTCCAGAGGAAGAGAAACAAAAGAGTAAAATATTAAGTATTTATAATCGCGCAGGCTGTCAGCCTCCGAACCTGGATGATGTACTTCAATCCTGTCAAGGAACTAAGGTTGATGTTTTGAGAATAGTAAATTTTTTAGTAGATGAGGGGATGTTGGTTAAGTTAAAGGAAGGCCTTTTGTTTCATCAAGAAATTTTATCTGAAATTCGACAAAAATTAGAAACCTATTTTTTAAAAAATGCGGACATAACCGTTCCTGTTTTTAAGGATTTATTCGGCTTTTCCAGAAAATATGCCATTTCTTTATTTGAATATTTTGATTCCACAAATTTCACCATGAGATTGGGGGATAAGAGAATTCTCAAGAAAAAAAGGGGAACATCATGAGACGAGAAGCGGATTTAATTTTGCTTCATCCGCCAACGGTTTATGATTTCCGGGAAAAGTCAATTTTGTTTGGGCCAATTAGCGATCTAGTGCCCTCCTCCCCTATTTTTGAGATGTATCCAATTGGATTTACCAGCATTTCTGAATATCTTAATAGATATGGGTATCAGGTTCGTATTATCAATATTGCTTTAAAGATGTTGCAAAGCAAACGATTTGATGTTGAAAAGGCTATCAGGAAATTACATCCCTTGCTCTTTGGAATCGATTTGCACTGGATGCCCCATGTACATGGGAGTTTGGCTTTGGCCGAAATTGTGAAAAAATATCACCCCCATATACCATTGATTTTTGGAGGTTTATCTTCCAGTTACTATCACCAGGAACTTATTCGCTCTTATCCTTTCATTGATTATGTAATGAGAGGAGATTCCACCGAGGAGCCGCTTAGGCAATTATTGTCAATGATCAAGAAGGGTGGGTCTTTAGAAAATATCCCTAATTTAACTTGGCGGGATCAGGGGTGCCGTGTTCGGGTCAATCCCTTGACCCATGTGCCGGTAAATTTGAATGACATCAAAATCGATTATTCTCATATTATGAAAAAGGTCATTCGGTATCGTGATTTGAGCGGGTATACTCCCTATCAAAATTGGTTCAGTTATCCGGCTACGGCGGCTTTTAATGTACGCGGCTGTACGCATAGTTGTAAGACTTGCGGCGGGACTGCTTATGCCTTTCGGAAAATATGCAATCGCCAAAAACCCGCTTTTCGTGATCCGGAACTGCTTGCTCAAGACTTGAAAACCATAGATCGCCAATTAAATGCCCCTATTATTATCATTGGGGATATAATGCAGGCAGGGGAAAATTATGCTTACCAACTGTTAAATGATTTAAAAAGGCACAAAATCCGAAACCCTGTAGCCATGGAGTTTTTTACTCCGCCCTCTGATGATTTTTTGAACAAGATTGCCGAGGCTATTCCCCATTTTAATATTGAGATTTCTCCGGAGTCACATGATGAACAGATTCGTCGAGCTTTTGGTCGTCCATACGGGAATAAAGATATGGAGCAAATGCTGGATACTGCCTTGCGTTTGGGATGCAAGCGCATCGACCTTTTTTTTATGATTGGTTTATCCAATCAAACCTATCAATCGGTTTTGGATACGGTAAGGTATTTTCGTTATTTATTGGAAAGATTTGGGAAAAGTAAGCGGTTGATCCCCTTTATTTCGCCCTATGTTCCCTTTATTGATCCCGGGAGCGAAGCCTTTGAACACCCCGAAAAATTCGGCTATAAAATTTTTTATCGGACGGTAGAGGAATATCGCCAGGCTATGGAAAGCCCCAGTTGGAAATATGTTTTAAGTTATGAAACAAAATGGATGACCCGCCAACAGATTGTGGACAGTTCTTATGATGCGGGATTGGCCTTAAATAGGTTGAAGGCGGAGTTTGGTTTAATCAATCCCAAAAAGGCCAAAAAAACTGAAAAGCGAATGATATCAGCCAGACAGACCATGAACAAAATTGATAAGATTATGCTTATACCCGATATAGCGGAAAGAGAAAGGCAACTGCAGGGACTAAAATCTTATATCCGGGAACTGAGTGAGTCTACCATTTGTGAAAAAAAGGAGTTGGAATGGCCTACTCAGGTATGGCGTATGAATGTCGGCTGGATCTTAAAAAATTGGTTTCATATTGAGGTTTGGCATCGCTTTCAATCGATTTTTGGGCAGAATCAAACATAACTATTTTTATTTTTCTGGGTTTTACATTTCTTCCTCTTTTAATTCCAAAAGCCATCGTTTGTAAAGGAGAAAACAGATAAGGAAACCAATCACCATTAGGGCTGCAAAAAGCCCTTTTTTCCTGGTGACAAATTCCTTTTTCATATTATCAACTTTCTGCTGCAATTCACCCGTAAGAACTAGGGCTCTATCCGTATGTTTCGTTACATCTTCTTCTATTAAGGAGTGGGTTTTGGGGATGGCTTCCAGTATATTTCTTCGAGCCTTTTGGATAGTTTCCTTAAGATCCATAACATCGAGCCCAGGGGCTTCCTGCAGGCTTAGGACCATTTTTTCCACTTTAACTATTTCCCGTTCAGCGTTTTCAATAGCTTCTTTAATTCGAATACCTTTTAAATATGGCTTAGAATTCATTAAATGGCAAAAGCCGCAATGGTAAATAGATTCTCCGACAAAAAGCTCGGAAGTGGGGTAGCGAATTTCGTGATAATCATGGCAATCGATGCAGCGTGGCTGGTTTTGTTCGTCTAAGGCGGTTTTATGTTCTCCCTGGTGGAAATATTTCTCCGTTTGCATATGGCAATTTCCACATACATTGTGGACCTCGGCAACTTCCGGTGGTTTAGCGCCGTGGGGGCTGTGACAGTCAGGACAGGAGGGAACCAGTGAGGGATTTTTTCCATCCACCTTACCTTTTATAATCATTCCATGGTAGCTGTTATTATAAGCTGCAAGCTGATTAGTGACCAAACCATAGGGCAGCATATAATCTTCATCGGCATGGCATCCGGCACAGGTTTCAGCAATACTTTTATGATGAGCCAAGGAGGAGGGATCGCTGATTCCACTAATATCATGTTTTCCATGACAGTCAATACAAATTGCTACCTGGGCATCTTTTTTTTGAAATAGGCCTTTGCCGTGTTTGCTGGTTTTATATTGGGAGAGTTGGTCGGTTCGTTTGTTATATTGTCGCATCCAGTTTGTATTTGAATGACAACGAGCACAAAATTCTGGGACCTCCAAACGTGAGGGTTTTCCTATATAGCCTGTACCTTCGATTTTGGGCTTGTTAAAGGAACTGGGATCTCCCCCATGGCAAGCAGGACAAGTAACATCATTTTTTCCATGAACACTTTCTTGCCACTGTTTGACCCACGCAGCTTTTTCTTTGCCCAGTTGGTTATGGCAGATAATACAAGTGACTTTTCCCTTTTTGCGTTTTCGTTTTTTTTTGGATGTTTCTTTTGTGGCCTCGGCTCCAGTGATTTGGAGAAGAACAAGGGCCGAAAGAAAGATAGCAATGACAATTATGGTTTTTTTCCAATACCTTTTCATAAATTACCTGAATTTTGCCATAAGGGTTAACAGTATAAAGGCTACATAGCTTAAACTAAGGAAAGTTATAGCTATTGGTCGCTTCTTCGGATTGCGTGCCGAATTTCGATCAATAAAGGGAATCAAAAATAACAATATAATAATTACAATCTGGATTATTACCCCTAAAAGCTTTGGGGCCCAACTGCCAAGGAAATCGAGATGCTCGGCTAAGGCTAAAATTTCCTGGCAAGCTAAAAAATACCACTCCGCTTTGACTTTATCCGGAGTATGGAAAGGATCGGCTTTATCATGAATAGGTGCCGGTGAAAGGGTGGCTAAAGAAATCAGGCATCCGAAACAGAATAAAATGGCGATTGCATAAGTAATGAGATCTTTGGGGATGAGGTATTTTTTGATCGGCAGGAAGTGGAGAACAAGAAAAAAGGTGGTTAGCGCCGGCAGGGCCATTACATGCATAGCAAAAAATCTGGTCAGGGTTACCTGCGAGACATTTTCTCCTCCACGCGCAATCAACTTAAGATAGTGCCCAATATAGGGAAAGGCCATGGGGACTTCGGTAACTACCGTAACAGCCCAAAAAGAGATTTGATTCCAGGGCAAAAGATAACCGGTTAGTCCAAAGGCCAGGGAAAGAAAGAGTAAGATTACCCCGGACAGCCAGGCCATCTCTCTGGGGGCTTTGTATGCCCCCTTGAAAAATGTATGGAATAAATGTAAGAGGACCAGAGTAATCATTATATGGGAGCCCCAGAAATGGATGCCCCTAATCAGCCAACCGTAGGGTATAATATTGGTAATGTAACGAACATTTGCGAATGCTTCGGCAACCGTAGGGTGATAATACATCATCAGAAACATGCCGGTAAAGCATTCCATTAAAAAGACGAAGACAATGGTCCATCCAATGTAGGCGCTTAAACGGATCTTTTTTTTGGGCTGCAAATTTTGTTTAAATTTTTGAAGTAAGTTTTCACTAATATTTAATCTTTTTTTAAGGACATCCTCACGAAAACCTGTGGGAGTAAACCAATGCAATAATCCCTTTAATCCCAGAGGTTCATTTGGTTTCCTTTTGTTGGATGCTGTAGTAGCCATAGGCTAAGCTTCTCCGATTAATATCTTATCATCAATAATTTTGGCCTTAACCAAGGTCAAAGGTTTGGGCGCCGGTCCGGACAACACATTGCCATTCAGGTCATATTTGGCGGCATGGCATGGACAAACAATTTCCTGATTAACTTCATCCCAATTCACAATACATCCCAGATGGGTGCAGACGGCCGTAAGGGCAAATAAACCTTGATTTGTGCGGATGACGATGGTTGGGATTTCATTGTAATTGACAATTTTAGATTTTCCAACCGGAATTTCGGTTGCATTGAGTTTAACAATATTCGAGTCCTGATTGATGTTTTTAGGAGGGATCAAGAATCGGAATATGGGATATAAAAACCAGCCAATTACTCCCCCGATAATTCCGCCCATTAAGCTATTTGTAAAAACCCTGCGGGTTGTAGTCAGATAAGATTTTTTAGGCTTGCCGGATTCCATAAATATAAACTCCTAATTTAAAAACAGAGAATCAATATAATTTTATTCACACTTTGATTTTTTTTATTTATTATTATTTTATTTGCCTATGAGTTTATTTGGATATTTTTTCATCTATTTTTCTGATCGGTTATGGACTTTAAATCTTCGTCTCAAAATTAAGATTAATATCAAAATTAAAGATTGACAATTAAAAAATTTTGAATACTGCGTCGAAATTGTCGAAAAGGTTATTAGATGGAAGAAGTATTAAATTTGTATTTAACTCTAATAATAACTGTGATATTATAATTTTATAAATATATATCCATAAAAAATTAAATTTTACACATATCAAGGTTTTTACCTCTTTAGTTTTGGGTGGTTTGTTTTTTTAAGAATTTATTTTAATAGGGAGAGAGAGTATGGCCAAAATTGATGCATTTTTTAAATTGATGCATGAGCAGGGGGCCTCCGATTTACACGTGGTTTCCGGCTCCCAACCTATCCTGCGTATCCGGGGTGATATGGAGAGGATTAAGTATGATGTGCTTGATAATGACACCCTGCGCTCTATGTTGTATGAGATAACAGTAGAGGAGAAGATTAAGATTTTTGAAGAAACGGGGGATATAGATTTTGCTTATGAAATTCCGGGATTGGCTCGATACCGTGCTAATTTTTTTATGCAAAAAAATGGTATTGGAGCAGTTTTTAGAGAGATCCCCTCTGAGATTTGGACCATAGAACAACTAAATTTACCACCGATCCTTAAGAAATTGGCCTTGCTTAATAAGGGAATGGTGTTAGTAACTGGTCCCACCGGCAGTGGGAAATCGACCACTTTAGCGGCGATCATCAACCACGCTAACCTAAATAGGCGAGATCATATTATTACCATTGAAGACCCAATAGAGTTTGTACACCAAAGTCAAGGATGCATTGTAAACCATCGGGAAGTTGGAACACATACCCGTTCTTTTAGTACTGCTTTGAGGGGTGCTTTGCGTGAGGACCCGGATATTATCCTGGTAGGTGAAATGCGGGATTTGGAAACTATTTCCTTGGCCCTGGAAGCAGCGGCAACCGGCCATCTGGTATTTGGAACTTTGCACACCCAAAGTGCAACGAAAACAGTGGACCGAATTATTGATGTATTCCCGGCCCATCAGCAACCTCAGATAAGGACCACCCTTTCAGAGGCACTGAAGGCTGTGGCAGCTCAGACCCTATTCAAACGAATTGATATCAAAGGGCGTTGTGCTGCCCTGGAAGTTTTAATCGGCACGTATGCAGTTGGAAATTTGATCAGAGAGGGGAAAACTGTGCAGCTTCCATCAGTTATGCAAACAGGAAAACAGATAGGTATGCAATCACTTGATGATGCTATTATGAATCTTTTGCAAAAACGTATGATCAGTCCGGAAGAGGCCTATATGAAATGTGTACAGAAAGCCAAGTTCGCACCATTTTTGGCGACACCACCGGATGAGTTAATTTAATAGCATAGGAATTTTTATTTTTTTTATGCAGCTTCCCAGTAATTTTTGGACAGGATAAAGATGCTTCGAGAGGATAAAAAAGAAGAATCTCGTAAATCTTGTTAATCCTGTCTAATTTAAACCGGTCTGCGGAATGAGAGTTGCCGAAATTTTTTATTAGACAGGATTAACGGGGTAATCAGTATAAACAGGGATAAAAATTATGTAAATCCTTTTAATTTTGTCTAACGTAAAAAATAGGAGGGATTATACTTTGACCAAAAGAGAATTGGATCGGATCTTAATGACCATGTTACAGTCTCATGAAGGTGTCTCTGATCTTAACCTTACCGTTGGAAAACCTCCGCAGGTGGAAGCTTCCGGCCAAATGGTACCGGTGCTGTTTGATCCCCCTATCCCCGTTTTAACCGCTTACCAGACAGAGATCCTGGCCCTCATGTTATTGCAAGATGATCGGCGGCTGATCGAGAGCTTACTGCGAGAGGGGTCCTGTGATCTTTCTTATGCTTTAGAGGGAGTGGCTCGTTTTCGTGTTAACATATTTTCTCAACGGGGCTATTATTCCATTGTTTTGCGAAAGTTGGAGACCCGAATTCCTACGGTGGAAGAATTAAAACTCCCCCCAGTTTTTTATAAAATGGCTGAGGGAAAGAATGGGATGATTCTGGTTACCGGAGCAACTGGATCCGGGAAGTCTACTTCCCTGGCTGCTTTGTTGGATATCATCAATAAGCAAAAATCCGTGCATGTTATTACTTTGGAGGACCCGGTAGAGTATATCCATACCCATAATAAGGCTACCTTTAATCAACGGGAATTGGGGATGGATTTCGATTGTTTTGCCAATGGACTAAGGGCTTCGCTGAGACAAGCCCCCAAAGTAATTCTGGTTGGAGAGATGCGGGATCGAGAGACAGTAGAAATTGGCTTATGTGCGGCTGAGACAGGCCATTTGGTTTTAAGCACCCTGCATACTATTGACGCCGGACAAACTATTAACCGCATTGTAGGGATGTTTGAACAGGAAGAAGAAAAACAAATACGGATTCGCTTGGCCGAGACTATACGATGGATTGTATGTCAGCGGCTTCTTCCTAATGAAGGAGGTGGCCGCGTGGCGGCTCTAGAAATAATGGGGAGCAATTTGCGGATAAAAGAAGTTATTTTAAACGGAGAATCCGAAGGGAAGACCTTTCAGGATATTATTAATGATAGTAAAGCCTTTGGAATGCAAACTTTTGATGCTCATATGGTTTCTTTATATGAGCAAGAATTGATTGACGAAGACACTGCACTAGCCTACGCATCTCACCGAAGTATTGTTTCAAGGGGTATTGATTCAATTAAAGGAGCCCGGGGAGAAAAAACTACTGATATTGAAGGCCTTTCGGTCGACACTGAATATGAAAAGAGGTTGATATAGTCATGGACGAAATATTGAAAGATCAAGCTATGTTGTTTATAGAAGATCAGAATATGAAGCAAAAAATAGCTGGAGTTCTTGAGAGCCTGTCTTACAGGACTACGATTATCCCTTTTATTACGGATAGTACCATAGGGCAAGTTAAAAGTGTATCTAATAAGGTGATTATTTTAGAAGATGGTTTTCAGAACATATCTTTTAAGGAAAATCCCATTTATCAAGAAATAATCCGTATGACTATGCCTTTTCGACGGAATATTTTTTTTGTCCTATTGGGCAATGAAATTACATATCCTGAGCCGATAGGCGCTTTTTCGATGAGCGTAAATCTTTTATTAGATATTGGTAAAATCAAAGAGGAAGATTTGGTGACTATACTTCGCCAGGAGATTTTTTACTATACTCAATTGTATCAAGTCTATAATATAGTAAAGAAACAAATCAATCAGAGGGGAAGTTATATAGCAACTTAATTAAGATTTCATCCTCCCTAAGTCCCTCAAAACTGGGGGGAGAGAGAGTTGATTAAGGAGTTTTTTTCGTGAAGGAAACAAAAAAGTTACTTTTGTTTGATATTGACGGCACTTTATTAATTTCCGGAGGCGCAGGAAATCGTGCCTTGAATCGTGCCTTGCAAAGGCAATATGGAATTTCAAGGGCTATGGAGTCTATCATTCCTGATGGCAAGACCGATCCCGCCATTATTCGGGAAATTTTTCAAAAGAATTTACAAAGAGAGCCAAATATCGAAGAGATAGAGAACCTCTGCCATATGTATTTAGACAATTTGCGAGATGAAATTCAGATTTCCTCTGGATACAGGCTGTTACCTGGTGTTCTCCCCCTTTTAGAGCGAGCGGGAAAAAGGTCTGATCTTCTGATGGGATTATTGACGGGTAATTTAGAGCGAGGAGCAGAACTGAAATTGGGTCGTTCTCAATTAAATCGGTTTTTTCTATTTGGAGGATTTGGCTCAGATTCTGAAGACCGAGGCGAGATTGCTAAGATGGCTGTGCTTCGAGGGCGAGAGTACGCCGGGGAGCAGATCCCTTTAGATCGAATTTTTGTTATTGGTGACACTGTTTTTGATATTCAGTGCGCCAGAACAGTCGGTGCAAAGGCCCTCGCTGTAGCTACGGGCTCGACCTCCTTTGAAGAATTATCTTTTCATCGGCCTGACTATTTAATGGAAGATTTTTCAGATCTTGAGGATTTTTGGGAGGTAATTTCAGAAATCCGATAAAATGTATTTAGTAAAAAGTTTTTTTGAGATTTCGAGATTAAAAAAAATGAGGGTATAAACAAAGACGCCTAGTTACCAAGCCCGGTGGCTAGAGGTCATAAGCTTTCAATTAAGATACGTTTATTGCATTTTAAACTCTAATTTTTTGACTCTCTAGTGACTATAATAGTCAAAAAATTATTTTTCGTCCTATGGAAATAATTTTAACAAATCCTGAAATCCGTGATTATGTATCTATAGCTCTACACTCCCTGCCTATTAACTGCTATTAACTGTTGTAAACTTCAAGGACTTTATTGGAGATGGTATCCCAACTAAACCCATTTGCTGCTGCAATCCTGCCGTTTTTGCCCATCCATCGCGCATGTTCAAAATCAGCGAACAAGGTTCCAATTCCCCAAGCTATGGAATCAGGGTTATCATGTATTTTTAGCCCGGTCACATCATGCCAGATAAATTCCGATGGGCCGCCATTTACGGTGGTTATTACAGGTTTCTTTGCTCCCCACGCCTCAAGAATTACAATGCCAAATGGTTCATTCCTGCTGGGGATACACACCCCATCGCATGCTTTGTATAAATTTTGTAACTCTGTCCCAGAGCGATAACCCAGAAAACGAGTTGCATGGGTAATACCAAGTTGATGGGCGCGGTGCTCCAGTTGTGCTTTCATATCTCCATCTCCAACAAAAAGGAATTTAGCCGCCGGGTAATAAGACAGCACATATGGAATAGCTTCAACAAGGAGGTCAGGGGCCTTTTGATAGGTCATCCGCCCAACAAAGAGGATGGTTGGGTCAAGTGGCCCAATTCCGTAATGTTTTTTAACCTCTCCCGCATCAATCTCCCCATCGAAATTGTGGACGTTGATTCCATTGTAAACAACAGAAACCTTGGATTCATGTGTATTATACATCCACATAATTTCTTTTTTAAGCTTATTTGAAACCGTGATCACTCGATCAGCATGGTGGGTCGCCGCTTTTTCGTGATCCCTGATAATACAGGATTGTCCGTTCCAAAAGTTATTACCACATCTTCCATATTCCGTTGAATGAATGGTAAAAATCGCTTTTTTTCCCATTCCTTTTCCCTGTTTAATCCATATCATACAATTTGAGGCAAGCCAATCATGGGCATGAATAATATCAAAATGTCCGAGGTGGTCTTCAGTTTGTAGAAAATGATGAACAAAAGATTGGCACATTCCATTGATTTCTTGGATAAAATTGGGATTGAGTGGAAAAGGACAACGATGATAGTGGACCCCATGAATTTTTTCGTAGGGTCTTTGGTTAGATCCTATTCTGGTAAAAATATGTACTTCATGGTTTTTTCTTTCTAAAGCTGCTCCTAACTCTGTTACATGGTTTCCTACACCCCCGACACTAATTGAGTGTAAGGTTTCCCAAGAAAATAACGCAATTTTCATATATTTTTTCCCCCAAAAGGACACTTTATTTATAGTTTTCTATAAACATTTTTATTTTAGTTCTTTATTAACAAAAAGTCAATAGATTAATTTAATAAAAGTTTTAAAAGATTCACTTCTTCCCTTATCTCTTTTACAAAGTTTTTTAAAACCAGTGAGAAAAGATTTTACTAAGGCATATAATATTTTTCCTCATTATAGTTATTCCCTTTTATATTGTGATACTTTAATAATATGTAATCGGCAATATTGAATTCTCTTATCTAAAGGTAAAATACGAATAAATTGTATCCCCTAATAATTTGGTATCAGTAACAGTAATTTTGTTCCGAAAATAACCATATAACACTTTGAAAAATAACATTTTTATAATTAGTGGTGGCTCAGAGAGCCATGAGTGTTTATTTTGCATTAAGATTTCAGAGCCTGTTTCGAGTGCAACGAGAAATCTTTTTCGCTCCTCAAAATGACATTTTAACTGTTGTAGATATTGTAAGGGTTATTACAAGTAGAACATTACAATTTTTGCTATTGTTCATAGGTCACCTATGCAATTGATTCATGAAAGCTATAGACGATTTAACAAAAGATGGTTTGAAAAAACAGAGTGAAATTTAATACTGAAATATGGTAAGCTTATGAAAATTTAATTGTAACCAAGATTAATCCGGTTGAAATTTCCCTTACTTATCAATGACTCTATTATGGAAATATGGAAACAGACAACTTAAAAAACAACAAATCCAGCCATAATACCTTGAGTAAAAAAAGAGATTTACTTTTTATCCTTCTCGCTTTTTTGGTACTTATTTTTATTTTAGTTTTACCTTTGCCTGCCGGTCTCTCCCCTCAGGCAAAGCGTGCTTTAGGTATTTTTGCCTTGGCCTTGATTTTATGGGTGACTAATGCCTTGCCTTTATCAGTGACCGGGTTATTGGTCATTGCCCTGATTCCCCTTTTGAAGGTTATGAAAGCGGAACGAACTTATTCTTTTTTTGGCAATACTGCGGTTTTTTTTATACTGGGAGCCTTTATTATCGCTACAGCCGTGATGAAATCCGGCTTAAGTAAACGCATGGCTTTGGTTATTCTCGGTCATTTCAGTAAAAGTCCTCAGCTTTTGATTTTAGGGATTTTAATAACATGTAGTTTTTTATCCCTTATTATGCCGGCGCACGCAGTGGCTGCCCTGATGTTTCCGGTAGTGAGCACTATTACCCTGAGTTTAGATTTAGACCCGTTTGCGGGTCAATACGGGGCTGGCCTATTTTTGGCCATGGCCTGGGGATCTGTGATTGGTGGGGTAGGAACATTACTTGGAGGGGCACGCACTCCTTTGGCCATTGGGCTTTATCAAGAAGCTTTTAATCGATCTATTAGTTTTTGGGGATGGTCTAAAGTAGCCCTTCCTGTAGTATGTATAATGTTGATTATTGCCTATGCGGTCCTTATCTTTTGCTTTAAGATAGATGTGGTGGACGTGACCCCAGCTAAAAAAAAATTGGGGGATGAATTGCGAGAAATCGGCCCCATGACCCATCAAGAGAAAAAGGTGTTTTCTATTTTGGGGGTCACTATCTTTATTTGGATTTTTTTTAATCAAATTTTGGGGCTGGCTCTGGTTTCACTTTTATCTGCTGTGGCTTTATTTATTGCACGAACTATTACCTGGGATGATGTGGACAGTTATGTTAATTGGGGTGTGATTTTGATGTATGGAGGGGCTATTGTTTTAGCTAAGGCTATAGATCAGACTGGAGCGGCGTACTGGATGGCCAGTCAATTACTGAGTAATGGTTTTTTTTCTCCATTTTGGATAATTGCCCTTTTTGCTCTCATCTCCCTCATTCTTACTGAGGGGATCAGTAATGTGGCTTGTGTGGCTATCATTCTTCCGATTGGGTTTAGTATTGCTCAGGCCAAGGGCATTAATCCCCTGGCCATGGTTTTTGGTATAGCCATTCCTGCCGGTTTAGCTTTTATCTTGCCCATGGGCACTCCCTCTAATGCTATTGCCTATTCTTCCGGATATTATGAAATTAAAGAAATTTTTCGAGCGGGTCTGATTTTGCATGTTTGTGTGTGGATTATTTTTTTGATTTTGGTTAAATTATATTGGCCTTTGGTAGGGATCACTTTATAAATTGTGCCTGAATACAAACTTGACAAAATTTTAAGCTATCGGAAATAATGCGGTTAAAAGATTTTTTCTTTCAGTAGCAATAACAAAAAGAAGGCTTTTTTTAAAGGCTTAAATAACTTAGAGACAGATAAAGTAAGAAAAAGCAGAAAGTGTGGGAATAATGATAAAAAAAATTATGGTGGTTTTTTCGGCTACTCACATTTCCGATAAAATGGCTGATTTTGCTATTGAAACCGCTGTAAAAGAAAAGGCGCGGCTGATTATCCTTGATGTGCGCGCGGCCAATATGTCCGGCAAGGTTACCAGGATGACGGAAAATGTGGGTTTTCTCGGGAAAAAGGTTTTAGGTCAACTCCAGGATGAGATCAAGGAAATAAGAAGTGAAGTGATCTTAAAAGCTTTACAGAATATCCAGGGAAAAGCCCGGGAAAAGGGTATTGAAACAGAATTTATTGTAGCCAAGGGACCATACGTTGAGAACATCTTTCGCATAGCCAAAGAAAAAAAGGTGTCCACTATCATTGCCCAGAAACGGATTCCTGGATCCATCCATGAACCATCTTTTGAGGTTATTTATGCTAAAGATGATCAATCTTCCAAGCCCTGAATAATTCTAGCCTAGGAATTTTTATTTTTTAAACATGATTAACAGGGTGGACAGGATAAAAAACAAAAATCTAATCACGTTGCCATCCCTGCCTCGTATAAAATACGAGATAAACATCAGCAGGGGTTTAATTAAGAGAGGGTCTTATTATGCCAAATTTCAATAAATATTCTCGTTATTTTTTTGCGCTGCTGGTAATAGTCTGGCTATTAACCTCAGCAGGCTGTTTAAAAAAAGCTCCCCTTTCATCGAACAATAGTTTGTCTAGCGCTTCAGTTATATTTCTGGCTCAGGCCCAGTTTCGGAATAAAATTGGAGAAGATGGGCAAACCCATTCTGTGCCTGGAGCAGCCAAATTAACTTTAGTACGAAAAACCTATCACGGCTGGGAGTCTACGATCTTGGAAGACGCTCAGAGCAACGTTTTCCATAAAGGCCTTTGGTTTGTCCCCCCGGAAGGTTCCCCTGGAATTTTGACCATTGGAGCAAATGCTGCTGCCCTCAAACTGTGGCATTACAATGGAAGAAATTGGGAGGATACCGTCTTGTGGAGTCCTACTTTCGGAGGAACCCAAAACCGACTGCGTGACCTTGAAGTTGGTGACGTAACTGGAGATGGAATTCAGGATTTAGTAATTGCTACCCATGATCAGGGTATAATTGCAGTCCTGCAATGGGTAAACGGAACATGGGTAGTTACAGAATTGGATCGGACACCTGATACCTTTGTTCACGAAATCGAAATTGGAGATGTGAATGGCGATGGTATACAGGAGTTTTTCGCTACTCCCAGTGCTCCTAATCGTCTTGACGGTACCCCACAGGCCGGGAAAATTATTATGTACCGTTTTGACGGAGAGCGTTTTGTACGTAGCATAGTGGAAGAGCTTCCCCGCCGACATGTTAAAGAGATCTTAATTGCCGATATTACCGGTTCGGGAACCCCGACTTTATTTGCTGCCGTTGAAGGGGAGATGTCAATGGTTCATGGTCGACTCCAATTATTAGATACGGTCAAAATAAAGCAGTATAAATGGGAAGAGGGTCTGTTTTCCGGCCGGGTCATTGCCGATTTGCCGGATATGCTCTGTCGTTATTTGACTGCTGGAGATGTTGATGCAGATGGAATTATTGACATCGTGGCCTCCACCATGCAATCAGGTATTTGGATTTTACGTCAAAAAGCAGATGGGGCTTGGGAGAAGACTTTGATTGATGATAATTCCAGCGGATTTGAGCATGCTACCCTTATTGCCGATTTTGACAGTGATGGCCGGCAGGAAATATTTGTGGCTTCAGATGACCAGCACTCTTTACGATTGTATAAGTGGGATGGAAAAATTTTTCAGTCTAAAGATTTAATCCCTCTGCAGATTGATGATATTACCTTTGGCATCACCTTTGGCCACCCCCCCTTTGATTTTATTCCCTGAGCAGAAAGGGTGGATTCCTAAAAAAGAGTTAGAGAGCCTTGCTTTTTTGTAAATGGCTAAATAAAAAATTAACTTTTGCCTATTTTTATATAATCAGGTAAACCATATAAAAAAGATGTGAACTGATTTTTAATATCCTTTTCCCTGGGAAATAACTGGCGCCATTTTTTTCGGGACGTAGGTTCTATTTCAATAATTTCTAAATAGACCCGTAATCTTCGGCCTGCATTTTCTGAAGCCAGATCATACCGCAGAACAGTAGTGTAACAGGTAAGAGTGATGGATTCCTTGGGTAAAAAAATTTCTACAGCAAGAAGGTTATTAATGTCCATCCCCTCGGTAAGAACATGGAGTCCATCGGCGATGACATTATTGGTTTCCATGCAAATTCCGGCTTCAGAAAAATCGATAGACTGCCCTTTTAATTTGGAGGTAATTTTTTCTTTATTAGTCTTTTTAATGAGTTGAAAAGTTAAAGGCAAGGAAAGGGTAATCCGGGCAGATTTTCTTCGCTCTTTTTGACGGCGTTTGTTCACAATCATCTTTCTACTTAGCCATTTTTTGGCATAATACAAAATTAATTTTTATATAGTCACTTCCCTTTAGCCCCTCTCTATTACTTATCGCTGTCCATTTGTTAGCAATTGCGTGAAAATGCAGGGAGAATTACGGTTTAAAAATGTTACAGGGAAAGATTGGTTTTTCGTGCTCATACCGACAGATAATATTAAGTAATTAACAGTCTCTATGCTGACATCAGGCAGGTAAATTGATT
>DAOURK010000193.1 GCA_030625085.1 Pseudomonadota bacterium | reverse complement strand
CCGGATAGCACGGGATGTGAGCAGCAGGCATGGATCTCCTTTGCTCCGTTTTTTGCAATAGCATCTGCTGCCTCGGTTAAGGTTCCCGAGGTGTCAACCATATCGTCAAGAATAATCGCCGTCTTTTCAGCGACATCTCCTATTACCGCCATAGCTTTGGCTTTATTGGGAGCCTCTCTGCGCTTGTCAATGACTGCAAGATCGGCATTAAGGCGTTTTGCAAATGCCCTTGCTCTTTCGGCTCCTCCTGCGTCAGGAGAAACAATGACAAGATTGTTTTTAAAATTGGCTTTAATATAATCAAGAATAACCGGAGCAGCAAAAAGATTATCCACAGGAATGTTAAAAAAACCCTGAATCTGGACAGCGTGCAGATCCATAGTAATTACCCTGTTTGCACCGGCGACTGTCAGCAGATCTGCAACAAGTTTAGCGCCGATGGGAACGCGTGGCGCCACCTTTTTATCCTGTCGGGCATAGCCGTAATAAGGCATTACTGCTGTTATCCTGCTTGCCGAAGAACGCTTAAAAGCATCTATCATTAGAAGCAGCTCAACAAGGTTATCGTTTACAGGGGAACATGTTGACTGAATTAGAAAGACATCCTTTGATCTTACATTTTCATTAACCTCTATCTGTATCTCTCCATCGCTGAATCTGCCTACCTTGGCTTTACCAAGAGGGACATGAAGATAATCGCATATTTTCTTTGCAAGAGATGGGTTTGAATTTCCTGTAAATATTACAAAATGTTCCATTTTATTTGCCGTCTTAAAAGGTGATCGGAAATTTTGGCTGGGGCGAGAGGATTCGAACCTCCGAATGCAGGAACCAAAGTCCTGTGACTTACCGCTTGTCGACGCCCCACCGAGGGTTAATAATTGATAATCTGAAAGTTGTCTTTGAATATACTTACTTTTACATATGGTTAGGATTCAATATTGCTCTCACTCGTTTCAGTATACGTCTCGATTTGCGACTTATATTCATTGAGGACACTTGTTTCTATAAGTTCGCGCATTTCAGTATTCAAAGGATGGGCAACATCCCGGTAGGTGCCGTCTTTCGTTTTTTTATTCGGCATGGCTACAAATAATCCATTATTGCCGCTAATGATTTTCATGTCTCGAACAATAAAAGCATCATCAAAAACAACCGTTGCGTACGCTTTTAATTTTTCACCATTTACTATATAAATGTTTACATCTGTTATTTCCACCTATTTCCCCGCCCCCTGGTAAAATTGGTTAGTGTTTTATGTTATTTCAGTGGTTCGGTTAAAAAAATTTTCCATCTAGTATTTTCCTTTCTTATAGAATCAAAGACCTGTTCAGCTAATAAGCGATCATTAAATATCCCAAAAACACTAGCGCCGCTGCCGCTCATAACAGCCCCCAAGGCCCCTCCGGATATTAACCGCTTCTTCAGTTCGTTAATTACAGGATATCTCCTGATTACAACTGCTTCCAAATCATTATGAAGGTGGCGCCCTATTTTTGGTAGATCATTCTTTCCTAAAAAAAGTCTTAACATATTAATATGATCTGTCTTTTTTGTCAATAATAAATCGATACTAATATTGCTATATGTCCATTTTGTCGAAATAGGGAAACCGGGATTAGCAATAACAACCCATGCCTTCGACAAGGCGGGCGTACTGATTAATCTCGTTCCAATCCCCTCTCCCAGGGCGGAGTTACCAAAAAGAAAAAAGGGTACATCAGCGCCTAGTTGTTTTCCCATTTCCAATAAATTTTTGTGAGGCAGAGGCAAGTTAAACAACCGGGTGAGGCCTTTTAAAGTAGCGGCTGCATCACTGCTGCCGCCACCCAACCCGGCAGCTACAGGAATACGTTTTTTAAGTAAAATCTGAACTCCGGTGGGAGAATCAAGGCGAGAGAGAAATAATTGAGCTGCCTTCCATACGATATTTTTTTTATCTGTGGGAATTGCCTCTCCTTCCACCAGTAATTCAATCCCCTTACTCCCAGGATTCATTTCTAATGTATCATACAAGTTCACCGCTTGAAATAAGGTTTTTATCTCATGATAACCATCATCTCTTTTTTTGTGTATACATAACCCAAGATTTATTTTTGCCGGAGCAGTGAGCATTACTCGGGGCTCAATCAAAAATCATCTCCATTTAATTTTCCAGATTTTCGATAATGGTTGTCTGTGGGTATTGTAACAGAAAATCTTTTTCAGTAACCCCTGAATTTATAACTATTTGTTTGTATTTAATCTTGAAGATAATTTGAGAAGATGTAAAATTACATTCTATCTTTTTGGGCCAACTGTAATCATCGATGGTTTCATAATCATCAAACCAGGCTTCAAGAAGAAGTTTTTGATCTGCTCCATAGACTTTCATTTTTACCATTGCTCTTTTTTGGTAATCGATCCATAATCGATAGAGTTTTTTTTGGTCAGATTGAAGCTCGATCACCTGTTGCTTGCCATTTGAGGAAATAAATTTTAGCCTGGGAGAGGATAAAGTGTAGGGAAGATTTCCCGAAAAAAGGGCAACCAGATTTTCTACCGTTGATTTAATTCCTGTTAATCGAAAGAGATTATCTTCAGAATATTCCCCCTTTAAGATTTTATGCTCATCAGGGACATAAAAATGGATCCACTTACCGTCAGCAACTAAAAAGAAATATGGTATATTAAGGAACCCAAGGCCCTCTATCCGAAATCGAGAATAGGAATCTAGAATAACATTTGCCGAAAAAGTTTGTTTTTTTTTCTGGCGGATTACGCTAATCGTTGCTCGACCTCGAATGTCCCGAAAGATATTTCTTTTTTCAAGTAATTGAGAAACTGTATTTTTTACAGAACGTAAAGATTCCGGACCTATCTTTTTTTGGTATTTAAGACTGCATCCGCATCCCCAGCAGCAAAATAAACTCAAAACAAACGCAAAAGCAATCCATCGCGTCTGCTTGAGAAAATACATCATTTCGATTTCTCAATTAATGACTGAAGGTCTTCTAGTTTTTGTTTGACCTTATTGTTATTGGGATCGAATTCTAAAGATTTTTCTAAATAATACCGAGCCTGGCTAAAATCTCCATTACGAAAGTAAACATGGCCAAGGTGTTCATAAATTACCGGATCATCTGTAATAAAACTCACAGCTTTATTGAGCTCAATAGTTGATTTTTTCAGTAATCCCTTTTTATAATAAGCCCAACCGAGGCTATCTAAATAGGCCCCATTATTGGGATCCAAGTGTAAAGCCTTTTGGATTTTCTCTATGGCTTCTTCCAGATTAATTCCTTTTTCTGCATAGAGGTAGCCAATATAATTATAGGCTTCCGCCCTTTGGGGATCGAGTTCAATAGTTTTATTAAATTGGCTGATAGATTCTAAAAATTGACCGGATTTTTCGTAAAATACCCCTAAGTAGAAATGAAAATCACTATTTTCCGGCGCTATCTCTAATCCCTGTAGAAGATAATGTATGGCTTGCCGGTATTGCTTTGTTTGATTATAGGTTAACGCCAAAGCAATGTACAAATCATCTTCTTTCGGCTGGTATTTGACAGCTTCCTCTAAGATTTGGATCGCTTCAGGCCATTGATTTAATTTTTGATAAACATAATTCAGATGGAGTCGGGCTTTAATGGAATCGGGTTTTAAAGCCAAAAGCTTTTGAAATTGCTTTATGCCGGCTTCAAAATTTTCGGTTTCCTCATAACAAAACCCGAGATAGAGATGAACCTCTGTGTCTTTAGGATTAAATTTTAGATATTTTTTAAAAGCATTTATAGACATAGGGTAATTTTTTTGTTCAAAATAAATGAGCCCCAGCTTAACATTGATTTCCATATTTTCACTATCGCTTTGTTGAATTATTTGAAACTCTCGCTGGGCTTCTTTCAATTTATTTTGGCGTACAAAAATTTTGCCCAACCGATCTCGAAACTCTAAAGCGTAAGGGTTTTGATTAATGAGTTGATGATATATTTCTATGGCCTGATCATAGGATTTTTTATGTTCGTAAATTATGGCTAATTTGATTAGTGCAGATTTATATTCGGGATTAATTTTAAGCGCTTTTTTAAAATAATCTATGGCTTTATCCATCTTATTAAGTTCAATGTAAACTTTGGCCAGATAATAGTAAGCTATATAAGAATCGGGAACTTTTTCGATGAGCTGTGAATAAAGTTCGATACTCTGTTTATAATTTTCATTGGCAGAATAGAGGCGTCCTAATAATAAATAAGGCATAGGATTTTTATTATCCATTTTGATGATCTTATGATAAACCGAAACAGCTTTAGGCATAGCCCCCTGTCGAGAGTAAATTCGGGCCATTCGAAGTAAGGCCGAGATATTATTTGCGTCCAAAACGAGGACTTTTTCACAATGCTTCAAGGCTTTTTTAAATAAATCCTGTCGATAATATAAACTCGCCAAGGTGTTGTGTAAAAAAATGGAATAGGGGTCATTTTTAGCTGCTTGAGAATAGTGGTCTAAAGCGCTATTAATTTGTCCTTGTTTTTCATGGATGTGGCCTACTAAAAAATGGTAATAGGCAGCGTTTAAATCTTTAGCCGAGGCAATGTTCGCTTCTTTAGACAAAAGAAATGAGAAACTGAAAATGTCTATGATTATAAATAAGTAAATAATGCCAAATTTGAATTGATTTTTTGTGAGGATATTTTTTAATCTCATAATATTTCTGTCAATATTTAGATCAATATTTTCAATTAAGTATAACATACTTTGTTTTAAAGTCAATGAGAATTCCCGAGCAGTTCGCTCTTTTCAGGCTATCACTATAGGCACTTAGTTTTGAATTTCGTATCTTTTATGATAGAAAATTTTAAAACCTTTTTGGTTCCGGGTTGTCCGGGTTAGGTTTTTAGATATTTAATTTCATACCTTAATTTTTTTATGGCTGTAGCATAGGGCTTTAGCCCTGTATCTTAGCAGGTCTAAAGCCCTGCGCTACTATTTAAATATTGATTGTGAAATTATTTTTCCGGATATCTATAGCAAATGATGCGTGATAGAGGCGAATGAAACATTATTCCTAACCGAAAAAGTATTATAGATGATTCTTTTTTATATTTTTATATTTTTTTATCCCTTTGTTTCATTTGTGCTTTGTGGTTGAATATGGGGGGATGAATGATTACATTAAGGGATTGACCCAATGACTGAAGATGAAAACCGGATTATCGAGGACACCTTTGGGCGGATTGAATCCTTACCGACGCTCCCCTCTCTGGCCCTGGATGTAATAATGTTGGCGGAGAACCCCAATTCTTCCTTGGCGGATATTGCCCTGCTTATTCAAAAAGGGCCTTCCATGGCCAGTAAAATATTGAAAATAGCTAATTCTTCTTTTTATGGATATAGTCGAAAAGTCAATAACTTGCAAAGCGCTTTATTAATTTTAGGCTTGCAAGAGGTAAAAAATATTGTTTTAGCTATCTCTATTTTAAATTTATTTAAAAAATCAAATAAGGGTTCAGGTTTTAATCACGAATTGTTTTGGATGCATTCTGCCGGATGCGCTCAGGTTGCAAGATCGCTGGTCGCTAAAACGGGGCTTTTTGAGTATGAGTTGGAAAGCTTTACCATTGGTCTTATTCATGACATTGGCAAGATTGTTATTGATCAATTCAATCATGATAATTTTTTGAAAATAATACACCTTATCCAACAGGAAAATCTGACCTTTTTAGATGCCGAGGTTCAAGTCCTGCGAGTAAATCATGCCCAAATTGGAAGTTGGCTGGCTCAAAAATGGTTATTCCCCCCGGAACTTATTGAAGCTATCGAATATCATCATAATCCCGAAAAAAGTAAGAACAGTCAAATCCTTTCTTCCGTGACTCATATTGCAGATATATTTTGTAAAGCAAAAGATCTGTCTTTTATTGAAGAGTTTAAAGGAGAATCTATAACTGACAATAGTGGATGGAAAATTATTCAAAAAAAATCATCGAGGAATAATCTGAGATTTGATATTGAGCGCTTTGTTTTCGAATTAGATGAAGAAATTGCCAAAGCCCAACAATTCATAAGCATTTCCCAGGGAAGTGATACATGATTTCTAATCCGTCGTGGGATAAACAAACCGGTTTGGACAATGACCATGAAGGCGTTGTTCTTCTAAAAATTCGGGATTTCGTTTACCATAAAAGTGGTTTGTATTTTGCTAAAAACAAATTGGACTCTTTCAAAAAAAGGCTCTCCATCCGAGTTGAAATCTTGGAGCTTAATTCATTTGAAGAATATTATTTTTATCTTCAAAATAGTCCCCTGGGAGAGTCAGAATTACAGCATATGTTTGATTGCTTGACCAGTATTGAGACCTGTTTTTTCCGGGACATACCTCAACTCAACGTCTTTCAAGGACAGGTTTTAATGGACCTCATGAATCTTAAAACCCAAAAGGGGCAGAATTCTTTAAGAATTTTCAGTTGTGGATGTGCTACAGGTGAAGAGCCTTACACCTTGGCCATAATAATGTTGGAGAAACTGGGTCATAATATAGATCAGTGGCAAATCGAAATTATGGGGGGTGATATCAGTTCCACTGCCTTGGAGGTTGCCCAAAAAGGCATCTATAATCAATATTCTTTGCGCAATAGTTCTAAAGACATTGTTAACCGATATTTTACCCCCGTTGATGATGGTAATTATAGTATCAAGGAACATGTGCGTAAAATGGTGCATTTTTCTTATTTAAATCTTAAAGATGAGTCTATCATGGGCACCATGCATTCTATAGATGTAATTTTTTGTCGCAATGTATTAATCTATTTTAGTGAAGAGTACAAAAAAACTGTTGTTTCTCAGTTTTATGATATTAATACCCCAGGAGGGTATCTTCTTATTGGCCCATCGGAATCATTGTTTGGTTTGAATCGATCCTATAAATTACTTCTTTGTCCGGGGGCGTTGGTTTATAAAAAACAGACATAACAATAAATAATTATTTTTTCAGCCAGTATTATGTCCAATAATAGAGAATTTTTTATTTTTCAGGTAGCATCCCCAGCATCCCCAGCATCCCCAGCCCATCATTTTGTTCTCTCTCCCCTGCTTTAAATAAAGGATAAACCCCTTCATTATTTTTATAGGAAATTTTGGCTACCAACTTAAGCCGGGACAGTATAATTTGATTGTCTTAATTTTGATATTGTCCATAAATAAGGCTAATATCCATAAAAATTGGGAGGGCGTAACCCTTTAATTTTACTGGGTGTCCCGCCTTGCGTTGGTACCGAAATTTTAGATATTTTTAATTAAGGTAAAAAAAGGTAAAATTAGTCTTGTTATAAAATTATTTTCATTATATACTTTAGCAAATCTTTAAGGTTCGAACTGATCTTGATAATATTTTTTTTAATAAAATTCATAAATTCCCAGCATATATATAAGTCTTTAATTATATAAGTCTTCAATAAAGTTTTTAATAGAGTATCTGGCTAAAGCTTGACTGTTTTAAAAAAACTTTTCTCACCTTTTTTTAGCTCAATAAAATATTTAACTACATTTGATGGTTTCATAAAAAGTCTCATCTAAATGTCATTTCGAACGGATGTGCGAAATCTTTATCGCACAACATGCTGAAAAACATAAGATTTTTCGCTGAGGTCGAAATGGCAAAATTAGCAAAAAGGACTTTTTACGAATGCATTATATTTTGATGGCCTTGTAAAAAGTTCAAAATTGGGGGCTTCGCACAACATAACTTATTGAATTTATGTAACCCAAATTTTGTAAAATTGCCTTTTTACAAATGCATCATATTTAAATTACTATATTTTTAGGAAGGAGGAATGTATAAATGGTTATGGAGGTAAGCAGAAGGAATTTTTTAAAGCTTTCCGGCGCAACCTCTGCGGGTTTAGCTTTAAAAGAACTTGGTTTTGATGTAGCCTCTTTGC
>DAOURK010000207.1 GCA_030625085.1 Pseudomonadota bacterium | reverse complement strand
ATTGATGTTAACACAATTTGGTGGGACTGAAAAATTTATGGATGAACTCCGAACGGCTCTTCAGGCAATATAATACTCTAATACCCTTTATTTAAAAGCCTGAAGATGCTTATGAATTAATTTTTACGCAACATTTAAGTATTGAGTGGATTACGAATTTCATGGGCAACACCCGAAGCTAATTCGCCCATGGCGATGAGGCGCTCTGTACGTTGAATCTGTGCTTCCAGACTTTTTTGCTCAGTAAGGTCCCGAATAACCAGTATTGTGTTTTCATTGTTATTTTGATCATAGAAAGCGCTTTTAGATACACACAAATATCTTAACAGATTTTGAATTTTACATTCGATTTGTTGCATACAGCCGACAGACTGCACAACAAGGTCCTTACACTGCGATTGATCCCAAATCATCGATAAGGGCAGGCCCTTAACCTCGGCTTCATTTTTATTAAAAAGCTTTTCTGCCGCCTGATTAAAAATTTTAATACCGGATTGCCGGCCATATACGATAATGACATCGCTAACATTGCGGATGATATTACTCGAATATGTTTCCACGACTTGATATTGTTTTTCTAAGATGTTTAGCTTTTGTTGCGCCAGGATAAAAGTAAACAGAATAGCGCCAATAATGAATAGTACCAATGAACTAAAAATTATTCTTCGATAAAGTCGAGCTTTAATTGCATCCAGGGGCCCTAAAGACAGCCCCAATCGAAATAGTCCTATTAGGCGGCCTTGGTGAACAAAGGGATGCACTGCCTCGAAAACCTGAATGGAACCAAACTTGGCGATGCGAGTGCCAAAGGTAGAATTTTGAAGAGATTCTGATAAAAATGGAGATTCTTTGACCCCTCCCAATTCCCGCACATTGCCGGAAGAGACTAAAATACCAGTTGTGTCCTGTAGCGCCACAAAAATAATCCCCGGATTAGCAACAATTTTTTTCAGTAACATCCCGTAACCGATCTTTGCACGGAAATGCATCAGTTGCTCAGCATCAAGATTAACAACAATTGCGCTACGATCACTGGCCGCCACAGCAACAGCGTAACGGACCCCGGATTCAAAACGCGCTTCTTTAAGGCCGATAATCAGAGTATCCTGATGACCCTCAAAAATTGGTTTAAGAATTTCCTGAGGAGAAGTTTTCTCCTTCAAACCCTCATAAAGCAGCTTATGACTGCGATAGATTTTTTTGCCTTCCTTGTTGAATATATTAATTCGATATATATTATGTTGCTCAGTAATTTGTTTAAGAAATAGATTATTAATCTGGCCGCTTTCGTATAAGTGCCGAATAAAGTTGGCATTATTGGATAATCTTTCCCTGAGATATGATTCCAGGTGCTCGTTTATTAAAAGGGAATTGCTTGAGGCAACCAAAAGGTTTACCAAGACGGTGTGTGCCTGTTTTTCCATCAAATTCATCAATTCATTTTTACTCAAGTGTAATTCAATAAGCCCTGAGGAAATCATCAAAGCAGCTAAGACAAGAAAAGCCAACAATAAACTATGGAGCTGAAAGATTCTTTTTTTCAATAACGACTTCATCTTCATAATCAAAAACCTCTGCATCCCCTTCATTAACTCTTAATTCGCGATGCTGGAAGGAAAATATTGAAAATCTATCGTCTATCGGCTACTTTGACCGATCCATAATCTTTGGAACTATTTTTCCCAAGAATGCAATCAAAGAGAATAAAATATATTATGTTGGATGGTAATTTTTATTAAAGCTATTCTGGTTGTATTTTTGGTATTTTGGTGGGCCAACAGAAAAAATCTTTCAAAGAATTTTTTATATTTACTCTTAGCGTAAGATCCGGCGCGATTAGTGATCGTCTGCAAGAGCTAGGTTATGTATTCCTTTTTATTTTCCAAGTAACCAATGCAAATCCAACTACTGTAATGTGAGGAAATGTTATTTTTATGATGACATATCCTTTTTATCTAATTACCACAACGGGCACGAAGTGTGTTTATCTTCTTCGTATCCGTTGTGGTTTAATGGCCCCTTCTATACCCCTTACTAAGGTTGGTTTTTTAGCTCTGCCTCCAGCGGTTTCTCATAGCCTTGTTTTAATGCTTTGTTTTTATTCAGCTGGAACACCAAGGGCTTTTTGCATTTTACATTTTTAACAGACAGGGTTTTCGGTGTCACTATGGGGTCGGCGCAGTTTTCCTTAAATTTTCAATGGATTTGATAATTAATGATCTTGTCGATTTTTGCGTTCAGGTAGTTTTTGGCTGGATTTTTCGTACCAAACACCGGATCATAGCAGACCAGACCAGAAACAAACTCGATGGTTACTTCTCCTCCTCTTTTTAACAGACCAGGAACAAATGTGTTGCCGTTCTGTTTTCCAAAATAGTGATTATCTGCAATCCCTGGCGCGTCATCATGAACAACGGCAGGTTCCCCTTTGGTCGTTCTGCCAGGTTGAATTATGGGCCCGGCCTTTGGTTGTATATTGTGAGGATTGTTCGTAAACGTGGGATCATAGGACTCCCCGTTACTGGCTCGGGCCTTTTCATTTTGGCACAACGTTTTTTGCACACGGGCCCTTTTGGCCCTCTCCGACTTCGTATTCTACTTTCTGGCCTTCATCGAGCGTTGCATAGCCCGAGATCTTGACCTCAGAATGGTGTACGAACAGATCTTTTCCTCCATCGTCTGGAGTGATGAAACCGAAACCTTTGTCTGGATTGAACCACTTTACTGTACCTGTACTCATAACGTACTTCTCCTTGTTTAGGTTAGTATTAGTTTTATCGCAGTATCCTGCTTTTCTAAAGAATTTTTCCTTTTGAATCAACAAATAGTGAATTAAACTTCACTGATGATTCACCTGGCAATACGCCGGAACTTTTCAAGTTCATCGGACTCCCATTGCTTTCGCGTTTGGTATGGCTATTCCCTTTCTAAAATTATCTGATTTTATTTCAAACTTTCATTTGATGTTACATACTAACAATAAACGCTGTAGAAATCAATCATCCTGCTGATGTTTTTAACAACAATAGCAACCTAAATTAGGAAATGTCAATCATTTTTCTGCACATAACCCACAAAAATGCGCCATTAGGGTAGGAGTTGAAGGTTTAGTAAACGAAATAGCTAATGCTCATGGGGCTCGCAAATCCAGGCATAAGACTGAGCATCTTGATGTTGTTGCTGATTTTTATTTGTAGGAGAACGTACCCTGAGGCCATAATTATCTTGACAGTTAATTTTTAAATTTTATATAATGTAACATATGTTATTGTTTTTTAAAATAAAAAATAGATGAATGGACAAACTATCCTTCACATGGTGCGAGGTTTTTCAGTTGATGAATTTGAAAAATGGTTTTTGGAACAAGAGCAAAAGATTTTAAAACAAAGAATGATGCAATCGTAAAAAATCAAATTCAGAAAAACAGTGTCTAATAAAATCAAATAGTTATAATGCCTAAACCTGTTAATTTAGAACTTTTTACGAAACCATCATGATAATTTCGTAAAAAGTCGATTTTGGCATATTTGTCATTTCGACTGTAGGGAGAAATCTTATATTTTTAAGCATATTATGCAATAAAGATTTCTCACGTTCGTTCGAAATGACAAGTTAAGAAGACTTTTTACGATTGCATCAGGAATAGGACATTTAAAATGATTACATTATTGGATTATGGCGCCGGCAATGTCCGGAGCGTCATTAATGCCATAGAAAGTTTGGGCGAAACAGTGAAACGAGTCAAAACCAGTGAGGATATTTTGGCTGCGGAAAAGCTGATTTTCCCTGGTGTGGGCGCCTTTGGCAGTATGATGAAGGTCCTGAATGGAAAAAATTATGTCGATCCCCTTAAGAAATATCTCCAATCAAATCGGCCATTTTTAGGGATCTGCCTGGGGCTGCAGGTGCTGTTCGAAAGCAGTGAAGAGGCTCCCGGCTTTAAAGGGTTAGGCTTTATCCCGGGTAAGGTGAAACGCTTTATTACTGATCTTTCTATCCCTCATATTGGATGGAACGGGATTAACATCAAACAACCGTCTCGAATTTTCAATGGGATTCGCGGTGATGAAAAATTTTATTTCGTCCATTCGTACCATGTAGTGCCGGAGGATGATACAGCGGTTTTGACCACTACAAATTATGGCTACGAATTCGTAAGCAGTATTCAGAAAGGCAATATTATCGCCACTCAGTTTCATCCTGAAAAAAGCGGGCAAGCGGGTCTTAATATCTTACAAGGCTATCTTGATAATTGCCGCAAACAGACAAAACCACTCCATATTTCTAAAAGCACGCGATTGGCCAAACGGATAATTGCCTGCCTGGACGTTCGATCTAATGATCAAGGAGATTTGGTGGTCACCAAGGGAGATCAGTACGATGTTCGAGAAGAAGGCTCGGTAAGAGATTTGGGAAAGCCGGTAGATTTGGCACGAAGGTACTATGAAGAAGGGGCCGATGAGATTACTTTTCTTAATATCACTGGCTTTAGAGATTTTCCTCTGGAAAATATGCCCATGCTCGATGTTTTGAAACAGACCTCAAAAAATGTATTTGTGCCCCTGACCATCGGAGGAGGGATTAGGAATTACACGGACAAAAACGGCTGCCATTACACTGCTTTGGAAGTTGCTGCAGAGTATTTCCGGTCCGGCGCTGATAAGGTTTCCATTGGCAGTGATGCTGTGTTAATAGTGGAAGAATATCTAAAAGCCAATAAAAAAAGCGGCAAAAGCGCCATTGAAGAAATTGCTCGTGTTTATGGCAATCAGGCCGTGGTCGTATCCATTGATCCTAAAAGGGTATATGTTACATCACCCGACGATGTCAAACATCAGGTGATTGAAACTACTATACCGGGTCCGAATGGAGAACGTTATTGCTGGTATCAATGCACTATCAAAGGTGGCAGGGAGGGGAGAGAACTTGATGCAGTCACCCTGGCACACATTTGTGAAAAACTGGGGGCAGGAGAAATTTTGTTAAACTGCATTGATCGAGACGGCACGAACCTGGGATTTGATATTGAACTTATTAATGCAGTGAAAGAGAAGGTTTCAATCCCGGTTATTGCCTCAAGCGGTGCCGGTTGTGTAGAACATTTTCTCGATGTCTTCAGCAAAACTGGTGCTGAAGCGGCATTGGCAGCGGGCATTTTTCATCGGAAAGAAGTGCCCATAGCCGATGTTAAAAATTACCTGAAAGATAAAATCGAAATCAGGTCATCCATTACCAGTAGCAGGTAGCCGCTTTTTTAATAATTTCTGTATTTTTGCCCACAAATTAAGTTAAGAGCCTTCTTGCCGGAACAGCCCAAATGTTAGGTTCATCGAGTTTATAGATGGCCTTACCGCTATAGGCTACAATTCCGCCGCGCCATCGGTTATCCGATTTTTTAGCTATCTCACCTAAGGCCCTGTAATACCTTTTTAACAGTAAGATTTGTGAAGAGCCAAGTAACAGAGAAAAGGAGATTTGATGCCCATCATAAGCGGATTTAATTTTTTCAAAAACAGAAGGTTCTTTTTGAACTTCATCGATTACTGCATTCCCTATAACTTTTCCCCATTGCGCTGAGTGTACTTCTCGAAGGATTTCTCTTTTTTCAGGAGCATCACAAGTTATATAGTGTAAATCAGGATACATTTTTTGGGCCAGGGTGGTTTTTCCGGTTTGTCTTGCACCCGTTAATATAACCAGACGGCGGGTAGTATGTTTTGGAAAAAAAGGAGAGAGCTATCTAAACTTCTGTAAATTTTCGCTCATGATCGTAAATTTTACAGGATAATTATATGCCTTGCCCATAGATTTAGTTAATCATCTTTTTCAAACACCCTATTTCTCGCTATAAGTATTTAAATTACCGCATTAATCAATTTGGGTCATATGAGTTATCCCTAAAATTCAGCTTCTTAAATCCACCCACAAATGGATAAGCCGAAAACTTTCGGGATTTACGTTTTTTCGATTCAGATTTTGGTTTTCCTTGAATACAGGTGGATTAACAAATTGAAATGAAAGTGCCGGATTATATGGGAGATGTTTTTGCTGAAACTTGTTTACTTCAATAACAATTTGTTTTGGTTCCATGTTGATGATGTAGCCAATCATCAGTCCGGAAGATGCCCTCTTGCCATATTCATGAACCCGGCAATCAAAGCGTTTAATACCTTTGGTCACATAGTTTTTTTTAATTTTCCATGTCTTACTGGTTGGATTACCCAGAAGTTTACATTCGACATGAAAAGCTATTTCAAGCTCTTCGGCACATGGCGCAAAAGGGTTGTAACATTTACAGGTAAAGTCCGGGCGTTTTCTTACCTTTCCGCCTTTCAGTTCATTATCAGTCACAGGCTGAATAGGCTTCTCCCAGTCAGGCGTGCGAATTTCACATCCTCTTTTTTGACCTTCCTCAAAACAAACCCGGGTTAGAACAGGGCAAAGTTGTTCAGAAATTGCGTCTTCATCACTCAATGGACGCTTTTTTTTTGCCAATCGAGCAAGAGCAATGAAAAAAACATCGACATAGAGCGTTTCATGTCGTTTCCACAAATCGTAGGCTAGAGGGAGAGTATGTTTTGCCATTACGAATCCCTCTCCTCTTTCAGCATTGCTTTGCACAGAGTTACATCAGCATCCTCCCTTGCTAGGCTGCGTGTCCAAAAACGCTTTTCGTTACGTTTAACACCGATTTTCACAGGCGGTAAAAACGCCATAATAAGACCTAACCTAGGCAGTCCAAACAATTTCAACGGTCATATTATTTAACCAAGGAACAGTAAAGGGGGATTGTAGCTTTTCAACCCCTTTAAGAATAGGCG